>CALQOD010000018.1 GCA_943332105.1 Chitinophaga pinensis
AAAACGAATGGATTTTTTAATTTAGCATTGTGTAGTCTTGATGTTTTTATTCTCAAGCACTATAACCCCCGGCCTTCAATAAATATAAGGACAATGCTTCGGTGCAGCAGATTTATTTTCTGTTGCGCCGATTTTCGGAAGTGAAGGAAGCGGCAAGTCTTGGATTTCGAGACAGTGAAAAAATTATTTTTAATAATTAAATTAATTATATAAATTTACGAATATGTTAGTACATCTAATCAGAACCAAGGGAGTAAGCGACGAATTGTATTTCGGTTGTTATGAATTTTTAAATCAGTTTGTGGGACCATATAGTTTTGAGTTGAGTGATAAACCCAGAGAGATAACTATCAAAGATGAGATACGAATTGTAAAGCCGGACGACCCTAGATATGATATAAAAGAAAAAATTCGATATAGTCAATATATGCCTCCAGCAGAAAGTAAAATTCAAGAGCGTAAATCTTGGAGAGATTTATTTCGAATCAACAATAAATATAGGAAGTCAACAGATGATTTTGATTCGCAACGTAATGTTTTATCTGATGATAATCAATATCACTCTTCTTTTGAATCAGACGAAGCATTAGTTGCGGAAGACAGGCTAGATTATATAAGAACAGAGGCTCCATACATTGTTATTCTCTTAACAGAACACGCTAATCACGAAAACTGGTTTGTAGGGTATGACCCAAATCTGAAAGGCAATTATTTTATTCATACCGATGGATGGGATCATTTTACTTCGGGAGATCCTCGCTATCCTGTCTGTTATCATATTGCAAGTACACTTTTAAAACATGCAATGTTTGATAATCCTGAGGAGATGGGTAATTATATGCATTATCAATCCAAAGGGTGTATGATGGATTTTTGTCAGAATAAATCGGAAGTAATGTTAAAGCTGCGCACAGCTGATGTTTGTCCTGAATGCCAGAATCTAATACGCGCAAAAAAAATTACCCATATGCAACTGCGTTATACGTTTGATGTGATGGAAGATATTCGCAGGCAGCTTTTATTTAAGGATCGATACGACTTGTTAAGACAAGCTACACCAATGCTAGTAAAGGGTCGCTCGCAAAAAATAGTTTTACCTGAAATGGGAATGTTGCAAATTGGTTTATCTCCAACAGAGCGTGCTGTTTATTTATTGTTTTTAAATCATCCCGAAGGAATACGGTTAGCAGAAATGGGAGAATATAAAGGAGAATTACGAGGCATACTTAATAAAGTGAGTCCGAGTGATAGTAGAGAAACAATTGAAGGCCAGCTTGAGAATTTATGCGAATACAACAGTAATTCTTTGAGTGAGAAAATGTCGAGAATAAAAAGAAAGTTCGACGAAAAGCTTGGAGCAGCCATGTCGGAACATTATTACATAAAAGGCCCAAATGGCGGATTGAAAAAAATTGATTTAGACCGCAACTATTTACAGTACGAGGACAACTGATAATTACTTTAGTCAAAAAGTTGTTTTATGATGCCTTGTTCAGAAAAAATTGCAGATTAGCAGAGAAATTATCAAATGACTAAACCATTAGATGTCTCACTGATTTTTTCCAATACAGAATCCCACAACAACTTTCTTGATTTTAATGCAGCAATTGTAGCACTTGTGGCTTCTTCCCATTTAGTTTCATCATCACCACAAAGCTCTTGCGTCATTTCTAAAGCCAGATGCGAATGATGTCCACCATCGACTTCTATATGTCGCGCGATGTAATAATGCAACGTCTCAAGCTGATCAGGGAATTGCGCTTTTAATGTTTTGATGATTTCTAAAAACATATCCGGAATTAAATCTTCACGACCGAAAGTAAATACCGCAGCCACTACATGTGGTTTATTTGTTTGAATAAACTCAAACGTTTGATTTAAAAATTGATTCGGCCCACTTGGTAAATCAGATACTGCGATTGCTTCAGCAATTGTTTTTCCTGAATGAAGGTTGTGAATTAAATGGGAGATAGTTTTTGTATCGCAGCCAATTTCATTCATGGCTTTTAAATACAATTCAAAATGACTAGTTCTGTTTCCGTGTTGGTCCACATCACTTTCTTCGCCAGTAACAATTTCATTAATTAAAAAACGGGTGTTGGCTGAACCGACTGCCATCCAGGGTAAGGTAGTGCAGGTTAAGTTGATCTGTAAATATTTTAACAGCGACATAAAATCCCACACTGCAAAAACGTGGTGTTCCATGAACGAATGAATATCGGTTAGGGAACTGATGGAAGAGTATAAAGGGTGATTTATTAATGCTTCTCGGTGAGGGGCAATGGTCGCTTTTAATTTTTGGATAGGGTGATTCATGACGTTAGAACAATAGAAGAGAAATTCAGTTTTGGTTGTTATTAAATTTATGCAAAAATGAACAATTATCATATTATTCACGGCACTAAATATTTATCATTGCAAAAATATTACATTATGAAAAACAAACACCTTTTATTTCTTTTGCTGATTTCTTTAATCGGCATTTCATCTTGTACGATGGAAAAAAGACAATATCAATCAGGTTATTATATCGATTGGAAAAACAATTCAAAAAATACCGCTGTTGAAAGAACAAGAAATGATAACTTAGATAAAATAAATACAAAGACAATTGATCAGTCTCCCTTTTCGGCTTCTACGAATGAGGGTATTATTTTAACCTCTTCAAAAATTTCCGATGTTTCTACTATCAAAACCGAACAAAAAGCAAATGAAGTAAAAGCTTCTGATAAAGCACAAACAAAACTTACAGTTAAAGACAAGGTCAAAGTAGTAAAGGCGGTCAATAAAACGAAAAAGTCAGCTAAGCGCGGAGATGCTGATGGGATTCCAACAATTTTGTTATTTGTCTTAGCAGTTTTATTACCTCCTCTTGCTGTTGGCCTAGTTACAGATTGGGACCTGGAGCAAACATTAATAAGCCTCGGACTAACCTTTTTATGTTGGTTGCCTGGAATCATACACGCTATCATTGTAGTGGATAGAAACCGAAGTTATTAATCTTGAAGTATAAAATCCAATTGATATTGTTGCTGGTATTACCTATCATTTTGTGGGTACTACCAGCTTCTTTTTTTGATAAAGGTCAGAGTTTATGTTTATCAGTTTTATTGCTTGATAAAACATGCTACGGTTGTGGTATTACTCGAGCTGTACAACATTGTATGCATGGCGATTTTTTAATAGGTTATCAGTTCAATAGGTTGGTTATTTTTGTATTGCCATTGTTGATTTATTTATTGATCAAAATGATAGTTTTTAATTGGAAGATGATTAACCAAAAATCAAAATAAGGATAGTAAAATAAAGAGCATTACTTTATTATTATCTATATTTATACTTTAATAATTTAAAAATGATAAAAAATAATTTAACCTCCGTCCTTTATTCTGTTGCAATCATCATTGCCGCTTTTGCTTTAGGCAATGCTATCAAGAATCGTAATAAACCCGACAATGTAATTTCAGTTACTGGTCTCGGAGAAATAAATTTCACTTCTGATTTGATTGTTTGGGAAGGTTCTTTCGCTCGTCAGGATATGGATATGAAAGCAGCATCTGCCGCATTAAGTGCAGACAAATCCACCATTGAGAAATACTTGATTGCAAAAGGTCTCGATAAAAAATCATTGCTGTTTAGTTCTATTTCGGTTGAGAATTTAGCCACTTATCGTTACGGTACTAACGGTGAAGTGGTAGGACAAGATTTCGCAGGATATAAACTCACACAGTCGGTTGAAATTACTTCTTCAAAAATTGATCAGGTAGAAGAAGTTTCGAGAAATATCACGGAGCTCATCAACGAGGGTATTCAGTTAAACTCTCAGGCACCACGTTATTATTACACCAAGCTGGCCGATTTAAAACTTTCGCTGGTTTCAAACGCTACTAAAGATGCTAAGGAAAGAGCTGAAAAAATTGCCGAAAAATCCGGAAGCAGTATCGATAAATTGACCACTGCTCAAATGGGAATCATTCAGATTACCGGACAAAATTCGGGAGAAGATTATTCATGGGGGGGAGCATATAATACCACTTCAAGGGATAAAACAGCCTCGATTACGATGAAATTAAACTATAAACTGGACTAATTCTCCCGTTTTTAACAATATTCGAAAGTCGCTCAAATGGGCGACTTTTTTATTTATTCGATATAATCAATCAACACGCTTTTCAGAGTGAAAATCTTTTTGGCTTCCTGTAAACATTTCCTATGTAGAATTGTTCTAAATAGGAAAATTTCATCGTATCTTTGTCCTCAAATTGTTAATAAAATGATTACCGTAACAGAAAAAGCAATCGAAAAAGCACGCGATTTAATCAAGGAAGAGAATCGCCCTGTCGACTCATTTATCCGCGTTGGTGTAGAAGGCGGAGGATGCTCAGGTCTTTCTTATAAGCTTGAATTTGATAGTGTTGTCAACGATGGTGATAAGATTTTTGAAGATAAAGGGATGAAAATCGTTTGTGATAAGAAGAGCTTTTTATACCTCGTAGGCACACAACTCGACTTCTCCGACGGCCTTAACGGAAAAGGTTTTGAATTCCATAATCCTAACGCAAATCGTACCTGCGGATGCGGCGAATCGTTCGCTGTTTAATTATTTTTAAAGATTTAGTACATGTCTGACGACTTAAAAATATTAGAAGATGTTGCAAACTCCGAATATAAATGGGGTTTCGTAAGTAATTTCGAAAGTGATAATGCACCGAAAGGACTTAACGAGGATATAGTTCGCTTTATCTCAGCAAAAAAGAATGAGCCAGAATGGTTACTCGAATACCGCTTAAAAGCGTTTCGTCACTGGCAAACTATGACCGAGCCCGCTTGGCCAAATGTTGATTATCCGAAAGTAGATTTTCAGGATATCATTTATTACTCTGCACCAAAATCAAAAGTGCAGCTAGATAGTCTTGATGACTTAGATCCGGAAATCAAAGCAACATTTGATAAGCTTGGAATTTCACTCGAAGAACAAAAGCGTTTGGCTAATGTGGCTGTTGATGCTGTTATCGATTCAGTTTCCGTTAAAACAACTTTTCGTGAAGCACTTTTAGAGAAAGGAATTATCTTCTCTTCTTTTTCAGAAGCAGTGCATGAGCATCCAGAATTAATAAAAAAATATTTAGGTAGCGTAGTACCTTATACTGATAATTTTTATGCGGCGTTAAATGCTGCGGTATTTAGTGATGGTTCTTTCTGCTATATCCCGAAAGGTGTTCGTTGTCCGATGGAATTAAGTACGTATTTCCGTATTAACTCTGCAGGAACAGGTCAGTTTGAGCGAACATTAATAATTGCCGAAGAAGGTGCTTATGTAAGTTACCTCGAAGGATGTACAGCTCCTATGCGCGATGAGAATCAGTTGCACGCAGCTGTAGTAGAAATTGTTTCGCATGCAGAAGCGCAAGTGAAATATTCAACTGTACAAAACTGGTATCCGGGAGATAAAAACGGGAAGGGTGGCATCTTCAACTTTGTTACGAAGCGCGGAATTTGTTTAGGATATAAATCAAAAATTTCATGGACGCAAGTCGAAACGGGCTCTGCTATTACCTGGAAATATCCATCAGTAATTTTAAAAGGGGATAATTCAGTAGGAGAATTTTATTCTGTTGCAGTAACGAATAATATGCAGCAAGCCGATACTGGTACAAAGATGATTCATATCGGGAAAAATACAAGCAGTACAATTATTTCGAAAGGAATCAGTGGAGGAAGAAGTCATAATAGTTACAGAGGTTTAGTAAAGATTAATAAGAGTGCTGATAACGCAAGAAACTTTTCCCAATGCGATTCATTATTACTAGGCGATCAATGCGGCGCACATACGTTTCCTTATCTCGAAGTAAGTAATAAGTCGGCGAAAGTAGAACACGAAGCAACGACCTCAAAAGTAGGGGAAGATCAAATATTTTATTGCAACCAACGTGGTATATCTACGGAAGATGCAGTAGGATTAATTGTGAATGGCTATTGTAAAGAAGTATTTAATAAGTTGCCAATGGAGTTTGCCGTAGAAGCACAAAAATTATTAGCCATCTCTCTAGAGGGTTCTGTAGGATAAAAATTTAATCAAGCGAAATTCAAAAAAGAAATGTTAACGATAAAAGATTTAAAAGCTTCCGTTGAAGAAAAACAAATTTTAAACGGACTTAATTTCGAAGTGAAACCAGGTGAAGTGCATGCTATCATGGGTCCTAATGGCTCAGGTAAAAGTACGCTTGCGAGTGTGCTTGCAGGAAGAGAAGAGTATGAGGTGACAGAAGGAGAAGTGATGTTTAATGGGGAAGATTTATTAGAGATGAGTCCTGAAGATCGTGCCCGTGCAGGAGTGTTTTTAGCATTTCAATATCCTGTTGAAATTCCTGGTGTGAGCAACGCGAACTTTTTAAAGACCGCCGTGAACGAAGTGCGTAAATCGAAAGGTTTAGAAGCATTAGACTCGAAGCAGTTTTTAAAAATAATGCAAGAAAAAATGAAGTTGGTAGAGATGGATAAAGCGATGACGCAGCGTTCAGTGAATGAAGGATTCAGTGGAGGAGAGAAAAAGCGTAATGAGATTTTTCAGATGGCGATGTTAGAACCATCGTTAGCAATTTTAGATGAAACAGATTCAGGGTTAGATATCGATGCTTTGCGTATTGTTGCGAATGGTGTGAATGCATTGAGAGATGGACAGCGTTCATTTATTGTGATTACGCATTACCAACGTTTGTTAGATTATATCGTTCCTGATTTTGTTCATGTATTGTACAAAGGAAGAATTGTGAAGTCGGGAACAAAAGACTTAGCACTTGAATTAGAAGAAAAAGGCTACGACTGGATTAAGGAAGAAGTGGATGCAACTTTAAATGCATAATACGATGAGCACTTTGCAAGAAACAAAAATTACAATTCTAAATTCTGCGGTTTTCGAGAACTGGGTAAATGCATCACCGAGAGTAGACGTTTTTGCTACAATTACGAAGGATGCTGCACAAGCTTTCTTGTTGCAGGGAATTCCTACTACGAAGCATGAAGAATGGAAATATACAAATGTTACTCGTTTAGCACAAACAGCTTTTCAAGTATCAAAGTCGAACGCTACGTTAACGACTTCAGGTGTTACGAATGAAAAAGTAACGGCAGATGCGATTTTAATTGTGATTGAAAACGGAATCATCAATAAGGCAGCTTCTAACATAGACGCCCTACCGCAAGGAATTCAAATAGGAAGCATTCACGATTTAAAAGATAATACAGCAATTCAAAAGCATTTTCTGCAACATGCCGATTATAAGTCGGAGCCCTTTGTTGCTTTAAATACCGCTACTTTTTTAGATGCAGTTTGTATTCTTGCTGATGCGAATGTGGAATTCAATACACCTATCCATTTGATGATTGTAAATACATCGAATGAAGCGAATGTTTATATTCCTGTTCGTGTATTTGTAGCTGCGGAAAAAAATGCATCTATTCATGTTGTAGAAACATTTTCTTCTAAAGGAAATAATACAACAGCATTTGTTAATGCAGTAAGTGAAGTAGTAGTTGCTGACAATGCAAAGGTGAATTATGTGAAGTTACAAGGCGAATCAGAAAATACAACGCATATCAATTATCATCGTGTAGCAATGGCTCGCGATAGTTATCAGCATTTAACAACGTTGAGTTTAGGTGGAGGGCTTATCCGAAATAATTTAAATATTCGTTTAGGCGATATAAATGGAACTGCTTATCTAAACGGATTAACACTGGCTCGCAATACTCAATTAGTAGATCATCACACGGTAGTTGATCATGCTATGCCACATTGTTACAGTAATGAGTTATACAAAAATTTGATCGATGATAAAGCACAAGGTGTATTTAACGGTAAAATTTTCGTTCGCAAGGATGCGCAAAAAACAAATGCGTTTCAATCGAATAAAAATTTGTTGTTAAGCAATGACGCAACCATGAATGCTAAACCACAGTTGGAAATTTTTGCCGATGATGTAAAGTGTTCACACGGCGCAACAACTGGTCAGTTAGATGATGAAGCATTGTTTTATTTACGTGCAAGAGGAATTGGGGAAGAGGCAGCTCGCGCTTTATTAAATCATGCATTTGCTGCTGATGTATTAGAAGGAATAGCGCATGAAGGCATCAAAAAAAACATGCTTGACTTTGTAAATCATAAATTAAATTAATTTACTAAAACTGTGGAACAACCATTGGTAAAAAATGCTTTTGATGTGTTGGAAGTCAGAAAAGATTTTCCAATTCTTTCGGAGCTTCCTTATGGTAAGCCACTCGTTTATTTTGATAATGCTGCTACTTCACAAAAGCCGCAAGTGGTGATTGATGCATTAGTAAACTACTACACGCATTACAACGCAAATGTTCATCGAGGAGTTCATTTTCTTTCGCAGAAAGCGAGTGATGCTTTCGATGGAGTGCGTGAAAAGGTAAGAGGATTTATTAACGCAGCCTCAGAGCGAGAAATTATTTTCGTACGTGGTACTACCGAAGGAGTAAATTTAGTGGCCGCTACTTACGGACGAAAAAATATTCGGCAAGGAGATACTATTTTAGTGAGCGCAATGGAACATCACGCCAACATTGTTCCTTGGCAGTTGCTATGTGAAGAGAAAGGTGCGCGATTGAATGTAATTCCCATGAACGATCAAGGTGAATTAGTTTTAGATACGCTGGATAAATTGCTAAATGATAATTGCAAGTTTGTTGCAGTATCGCATACGGCTAATTCGCTTGGAACAATTAATCCTATTAAAGAAATTATAGCTAAATCACACAGTAAAAATATTCCTGTGTTAGTTGATGGCGCACAAGCTGTAGCACATGATGAAGTAGATGTACAGGATTTAGATTGTGATTTTTTTGTTTTTAGTGCACATAAAATGTTAGGTCCAACTGGTATAGGTGCAGTATATGGCAAGCTACATTTATTAGAAGAGATGCCGCCTTATCATGGTGGAGGAGAGATGATCAAAAGTGTATCGTTTAAAGGTACGACTTGGAACGATGTTCCTTATAAGTTTGAAGCGGGCACGCCCAATATTGCGGATGTAATTGCAATGGGTGCTGCGATAGATTATTGGAATACAATAGACAGATCAGGAGCTCATGAGCAGGAAGCTGAATTATTGAATTACTGTACAACGTTATTAGCGGATATCCCATCCGTTAGAATTATTGGAACAGCAAAAAATAAAGCATCTGTTATCTCATTTATCGTTGATAAAGTCAATGCCATGGATGTTGGAATGTTTCTCGATACCAAAGGCATTGCAGTGCGTACCGGACAACATTGTGCGGAGCCGGTGATGGATTGGTTTGGAATTCCAGGGACTATTCGCGCTTCATTTATGTTTTATAATACTAAAGAAGAAATCGATTTCTTCATCGAGCAATTAAAAAAAGCCATTCAATTATTAGCCGTTTGATATGCGTACCATTTCAGAGATAGAAAACGAAATTATAGATGACTTTGCCTTGTTTGATACATGGGAAGAAAAATATCAGTACATTATTGAAATCGGACAAAAGTTAAAACCATTAGCTGTTGAATTTAAAATTGATGAGAATAAAATCAAAGGTTGTCAGAGTAGTGTGTGGTTAACCGCTAATGAAAACAACGGCATCATTGAATTTTTTGCTGACAGTGATTCTGTTTTTGTGAAAGGAGAAATTGCGTTGTTGATGGAAGTGTTATCAAATCAATCGCCGGAAGCAATAGTAAATACAGAATTAGGATTTATCGATCAAATAGGATTGCGTAGTCATATGGCGCAAACGCGTGCTAACGGATTAGCTGCAATGATTAAACAAATGAAATTATACGCTGTGGGATTTCAGCATAAGAATGTGTGATATGAGTGAAGAACAAAATAAGCCGGAAGAACTAACGAATGATGGGATTGATATTCCAACTATTCCTTCATTGCGTGAACGAATCATCGCTACCTTAAAAACGTGTTATGATCCGGAAATTCCAGTAGATATCTGGGAGCTGGGATTAATTTACGAGATACGTATCAATGACGGGAATGATGTTCATATCATGATGACTTTGACATCACCTGCTTGTCCTGTAGCAGAAACATTACCTCCTAGTGTAGAAAATAAAATCAGTGAAATACTAGATGTAAATTCGGCGCGCGTTGAAATTACTTTTGATCCTTCGTGGGAAAAGGAAATGATGAGCGAGGAAGCGCGCTTAGAACTTGGAATGTGGTAATATGAGCGAAGAACCCATTATCAATAAAGTAGAGCAAAGCGGGTTAATTACTATTAACCTGGAAGAGTTTTATCCCGAAGGTCAACGTAAGGTGATTGATATTCGTGAGCAATTGATAGAAGATGTATTGTTAAGAGAAAAATCGTTTCGCGAATATATTGCTACAAATGATTGGTCAATATACCAGGATTGTTACGTAGCCGTTCATTGTTCAGTAGATGCTGTGATTCCTCATTGGGCTTATATGCTTGTTGCATCTGCGATAGAGCCGTATGCAAAGCTTGTGTTTTTCGGTAATGCAGAGACGTTAGAATGTAAATTATTTGAGCAGGTAATTGATAACATGGATGTACAATCCTATCAGGATGCTCGTATTATTATTAAAGGATGCTCTGATAAGCCTGTTCCAGCAGCAGCTTATTTTTACTTGACAGCTAAACTTCGTCCAATAGCAAAGAGTATTATGTTTGGTGAACCTTGTAGTACAGTGCCTGTATTTAAAAAGAAATAATTACTAAATTTAGTACTATGAAAAAGTGGTTTGTCTTATTCTTTTCGCTGATGACATTAGGTGTTGCTGCACAGCAATTGCCAGAACATAGCCCAAGTAGAGACGATACTTTTATTGTAGTTGATCAGATGCCTGAATATCCCGGGGGAAATGAAGCTTTGCAAGAATACATCTCCTTAAATTTAAAATACCCTGCTTTGAAGGAAGTTTCCGGAAAAGTTTTCGTAAGTTTTGTAGTAGATAAAAAGGGAAAGGTAATCGATGTTAAAGTTAAGAATGAAGTCGATGCAGCCCTTGCAAAAGAAGCCATTCGCCTTGTTAAAGCAATGCCACTTTGGACACCTGGTAAGCTCGAAGGTAAGCCTGTAAATGTGCAGATGAATTTGCCAATTTATTTCAAGGCTAATTAATACATTTGCGCTCTCATGGCTAATCAATTGGATCGTATTAAAGCTCCTGTAAAGGATGAAATGGAACTATTCGAAAAGAAGTTCCGCGTGGCTATGCAGAGTAAAGTTTCGTTGCTCGATAAAATCATGCATTATATTGTTAAACGAAAAGGGAAGCAAATGCGACCGATGTTTGTTTTTTTAACAGCAGGCATGACAGGCACCATTGGAGAATCATCGTATCGTGCTGCTTCGTTGATTGAGTTATTGCATACCGCTACGTTAGTTCACGACGATGTTGTAGATGATAGTAATTTGCGCCGCGGATTTTTTTCTATCAATGCACTCTGGAAAAATAAAATTGCAGTGTTGGTAGGCGATTACCTTTTATCAAAAGGTTTATTACTGGCTGTTGAACACGAAGAATTTAATTTACTAAAAATTGTTTCTAACGCTGTGCGTCGCATGAGTGAAGGCGAGTTATTACAAATTGAGAAAGCACGCAAACTGGATATCACAGAGGAAGTCTATTATGAAATTATCGGAGCGAAGACCGCTTCTCTGATTGCTTCTTGTTGTGCTACTGGTGCGGCGTCAGTTGGATGTGATGCTGCAATGATACAGCGCATGCACGACTTTGGCGAGGCGGTAGGAATTGCTTTTCAAATCAAAGATGATTTATTCGATTACGAAGAAAGTGTCAAGACAGGCAAGCCAAAGGGCATCGATATTAAAGAACACAAAATGACCTTGCCGGTTATTTATACCTTGAATAAAGTCAGCAGTGATGATAAGCGATTTATCATAAATACGATTAAACATCACTCCGACGATAGCAAAAAAGTGGAGCAGGTGATTCAATTAGTTTTATCCAACGGCGGGCTCGATTACGCCCGCAACGCAATGTATGCTTACCAGCAAAAAGCGTTTGATCTCTTAACGGATATCCCTAACAGTGAGTACAAGACTTCTTTAATGGAGTTGGTAAGGTTTACGACGGAGAGAAATCATTGATTAATTTGAAAATTCAGACCTCCCTAAATCCCTCCAAAGGAGGGACTTTCTAAATTTTACTCCTCTCCTTTGGAGAGGCAGGGAGAGGTTTGAATCTGATGGAGTTAGTGAGGTTTACGACGGAGAGAAATCACTAGTCAATTTGAAAATTTGATAATTGGTTAATTTGAAAATGAATTAAACTCAATTCTAATTTGATGTTGAACCCCCTAAGGAATTGCTCAGATCATTAAAAAGAAATAACGCTAACTCCAATACTCAAACTACCTTCAATCACAATATTAATTTTTGAAGCAAGTTGTTGTAAAGTGAGATAAGTATTATCACTTGCGTTTAGAACTAAAACAGGCAACTGATATTTCTCAAAATTTTGCTGAAACTGTAAATTTTTATCGAAAGTAATGAGTGCATCAAAATTATTTTCAATTAGTAATTTCATAAGCGCACCATTTTTCTTCCCATTCCAACCCATATCACGTACCGTGAAAACTTGATGGTTGGGGAAATCAGATTTTAAGCGCTTAGGTAAATTCTCATCAAGCAGCAGCTTCATAAAGCTTAATTATTTTTTCAGTCGAAAATAAATTTTCAGCTAATTCTAATACAGCTACAGCAGTTGATTTTTCTACTGTTGGAAAATCTTCTAGAAATTCATTTAGCGAGACCCCTTTTTCCAAATGACTGAATAAGGTAACCACAGGAACCCTCGTCCCTTTAAAAACAGGCTGTCCTGAAAGTATTTCTTGATCAATTGTAATGAAATCTCTTACGTTTTTCATATTTCAAATATACAAAAACAATTTGTTAAAATTATTAACTAGTAACTCCCATATGGCAAACGCGATAAGAAATGGGGAAAGATATCTGAGATATCAATATAATTCAAAAATAACAACTTTCAAGTAACCAGGTCTATCCCTCTCTAATCCCTCGAAGTCTCGCAAAAGGGACTTATCTTTTTGTTAAAGAATAACAATTCTCTCCAGTAAAGTGTGCTTGCACTACTTTATTGGAGTTGGTGAGGTTTACGACGGAACGAAATCACTAGTAAATTTGCAAATTATAGACCTCCCTAAATCCCTCCAAAGGAGGGACTATGTAAATTTTACTCCTCTCCTTTGGAGAGGTAGGGAGAGGTTTTAATTTGATGGAGTTGGTGAGGTTTACGACGGAGAGGAATCATTGATTAATTTGAAAATGTTTAATTTTTAAATTCAATCAGGGAGGGGTTTAAACCCACACCTATTTAAAATCACAATTACTATTTAATATTTCTAGCTAATTGTTAAGGAAACAGTTTTACCTAAACCAATTTCTAATAGACGATATAAAGTAGATAACTGGATATCACTATGACCATTTTCTATTCTTGAAATAAAGCTTTTTCTGGTACCTGTTTTTTCAGCTAATTGCTCTTGTGTCATGTGAGAGAGCTTACGCTCTTCTTTAATTATTTCTCCAATTGCAAATGCCTTCGCCTTAATTTCAAATTCAGTTCTTTTTTTAGTTCCTATCTTCCCATATTGCTTGGTAAGATGTTCATCGAAAGAAGTCACATTTTTATTTTTTTCTATTTTTTTTCTCATGACTCTTAATTTGTTTATTGTTAAAATATTCTTTTTTAATTTTCAAAGCTCGTTCTATTTCTGTGGTTGAAGTTTTCTGAGCTTTCTTTTGAAATCCATTAAATAGAACCACAATATTTCCATAATCAAAACAACAAAATATTCTATAAATATTACTGTTGAACTCTACTCTAATTTCATACAAACCTTCAGCGCCTGATATATGATCAAAGAATTTTTTTGGAATTCTATCGGCTATCGTAATTACGTATAAAACTTGATCAATTTTATTTTTAACTTTTTCTGGTTGTGAATCAAAAAAGGCAAAAAAATAATTTTTGTAGAAATGTAGTTCTCTTAATTTCTCCAATTTACAAAGTTAACGAATAGTGGAACAAAATGCAAGTAGTATTAATTTTAAAAAGAATAGAAATACCATTCAATTGAGGAGGTAAAGCAACTCTAAGCTCATTGATCTTGCACCGTTGATATGAGTCTGATTTAGTAAGATTCATTAAATGTTATTCTATTCTTAGGTACAAAATTAAGTCGCGGTACAAAGAATAGTCGGTTGATAAGTACTTATAGTCGTTTAAGTTTTTTCAATCGGATAATTTGAAACGTATGACCCCCTTGAATCCCCCCTAATTTTCGTATTTTAGCCTTGTGATAAATCAGGAAACCAAGGAGCGTATTTTAGAGGCCTGCCGCATTGAAGAGGTGGTGGGTGATTTTGTGTCGTTGAAGAAGCGTGGAGCTAACTTGCTCGGGGTTTGTCCTTTTCATAACGAGCGTACGCCTTCGTTTACCGTGTCGCCTGCAAAAGGATTTTTTAAATGCTTCGGATGCGGTAAGGCCGGTGATTCGGTTACCTTCATGATGGAGCATGAGCAACTCTCGTTTCCAGAAGCATTACGTTACCTTGCTGGTAAGTATAGTATCACCATTGAAGAGGAAGCGCCATCTGCAAAAATGATGGAGGCACAATCGCAACGCGAGAGTTTGTTTGCAATGATGGATTTTGCAAAGAACTTTTACGTCGATTACTTGTGGAATAATGATGAAGGTATTGCCATCGGATTAAGTTATTTCAGAGAGCGTGGATTCACGGATGAGATTATACGGAAGTTTGAATTAGGATTTTCACCTGATAAATGGGATGGGCTTACTTCATCGGCAACTGGTGCAGGATATAAAGAAGAAATTTTAGAGAAGGCAGGATTGCTGATTATTAACGAACAAAAAAAATACGATCGCTTTCGTGGACGAGTAATGTTTCCTGTTGCCAGTTTAACAGGTCGTACGATTGCCTTTGGTGCGCGTATTTTAAAAACAGACCCGAAGAGTCCGAAGTATTTAAACTCGCCTGAGACAGAAATTTATTTCAAGAGTAAAAGTTTATATGGTATCTCGCATGCGAAGAAGTCGATTGTAGAAAAAGATGTTTGTTATTTAGTAGAAGGATATACCGATGTAATCTCTTTACATCAGGCAGGCATAGAAAACGTGGTAGCAAGTTCAGGTACCTCGCTAACGGTAGAGCAGATACGCTTAATTGGTCGTTATACAAAAAATATTACTGTGTTGTATGACGGAGATGCTGCTGGTATTAAAGCTTCGTTAAGAGGAATTAATTTAATCCTTGAAGAAGGAATGAACGTGCGTGTGGTTTTATTTCCTGATGGAGAAGATCCGGACTCGTATTCACGAAAAGTTTCTACTGTTGAGTTATTAGAATATTTAACAAAATCTGCTGTCGATTTTATTTCATTCAAAACAAAATTATTATTAAGTGATACAGCAGGCGATCCAATTAAAAAAGCAGGATTAATTCGTGATATTGTTGAGACGATTGCGGTAGTTCCGGATGCAATTTCAAGAGCAGCTTATCTACGACAAGCATCAACTTTGATGGAGATGAGTGAAGGGGTGTTGATAGCGGAGATGAATAAAATTATTCGTACACGCAACAATCGTCAAACAGAGGAACAGCAAACACCAGTGCAAAATCAGGCGGGGGAAATGCTTGATAGAATTGAGAAACAATACGAAGAAGAGCAATTGATCAATGATGAGCATAGTACCGAAGTTCACGAAGAAGAAATAATTCGTATTCTTTTAAATTATGCGGAAGAAATATTTCCTCTTCCAGATTTCAATAAATACGCAGCAGAGGATCCGGCTAAGGCGAAGCAAAAAAAGAAAGAGGTAGTTATCGAAAAACAAGAGTTGCAACATATTAAAGTGAAGGATTTTATTTTTGAAATTCTTAAAACGGATGGTATTAGTTTTACAAACGAAGGATATGCAGGACTGTTAGCAGAGTTTGCTAATCTGATAACAAACGAAACAGACTATAATGCTCAAACCTTTATCAATAATTTAAATCCTGATTTGAAACCATTGGCAATTTCATTAGTCACACCTAAATATGAATTAGCTGATTGGAAATCGAAGGGAATAATTGTGCGATTAGATAAAGACAGAATCGATAAAACCGTTGTAGATGCCATGGTTTATATCCAGAAAAAAATGGCCAATAAGAAAGCAATGGAGTTTCAAAATGAAATTAAAGAACGTTCAGAAGTGGGAGCAGATATTGATGATTTACTTGCCCACTATCAGGAATTAATCAACCTGAAAATGGTTTTAAACCGAATCACGAATACTGTTATCAATAAGTAATTAACGGATTAATTTTTTAATCGTTCTTTCAAATTCCAATTTATAAGCTTCATATTCTTTACCAGTAGCAGGTCCCGAAAATCCTGCATGCACCTTCACCACTTTCCCTTTTTCATCAATGAATAACGTAGTGGGAAAAGAAATAAAATCTCTTATTTGAGGAATAACTTTCATCACATTGTCTTTACCAGCAATACCTGCAATTAAAACAGGATATTTTAAATCGAGATTTTTTACAAAGCGTTCCGCACTCACTTTCGCTTTTGAAAAGTCAGCGCTACGTTCAAAGGCTAATCCGATAATTTCTAATCCTTGATCGTGATAGGTTTTGTAAATCTCATTAAAGTACTTTGCTTCATCCATACAGTTCGGACACCAAGAACCCATGAACTGAATGATGGTTGCTTTTTTCTGAAAGCGTTTATCTGCAATTGAAACGATGTTACTATCTAAATCAGGAAATGCAAAATTCAGCGCACCTTCTACATGTGTGATGGTATTAGGATCGCGAAGCTTTGCATTTTCATTTCTGCGTGCATGGAACGGAGCTTTATAAGTATTGCCTGAATAAAACATTCCTGAGATGGAATCATTTTTTACATCTGCGACATAGAGCCACGCATGTGCACCATCAAATACACTTAATTTTAAAGTATTGCCAACTATAACGCCTTCGAGGTAACGATGATCGCCCGTTTCAGTTAAGAAGGTACCAGTAACATGATTACCATCTTGATTGAATACTCCAATCGCAAGCGATGAATCAGGACTATCAACATCAAACCATGTTTCCCACTTACCTGTAATGTTTAACGTAGTATTTCCTTTATCAGGAAAGCGTTCTGTTACTCCTTTGTAACCAACAAAAACTACTTCAGGATTTCCCTTTTTACTGTAGTTAATCCATTTACCACGCAAGCGATCACCTTCAATATGTAGTTTAATTTCTGAATCGAAATAAGGGGGACGAATAAAGAGCGAATCGCCACGTACATCGATAATTTCACAAACAATACGTTCTTCTGCATTATGAATCACGAAAACAATATTGCCTTTCTCTTCTTTAAATTCAAAGTTAAATGGTAATGGCTGACCCGGAAGAAATAATTGTCCGAGCCACATGCCCAATAATAAACCAATATTGTAAACCATAATATTTTAGTTAATTACTCCTGTAATGAGATAGTATGAGGTGTCAGATAAAACAATTTTTTCTTTTGCGTAAATTGAAAAATAAGATAGCGGAACATATTCTATTTGTTGCTTAGAATAATAAAAAGTATTTTCTTTCATTCGTTCAATATAAATTCTTTTAGTGTTATTTTGATGATTAACAACAACGAACTTTCTTACTTCAGCCTTCGATTCTTTAGCGGTATAAGTGATAATTGAACTATCACCTTGTTGAATAGAATCAATGTTATAGTTTAAATATTTTTCAGCAATATTACAGGTAACAATTAATTCAAATTCTTTATTCCAGTCAACACTATCTAACTGCAATATTTCTTTTTTACCATTGTATTCTGCAGTTTTATAAAACTTATAATTATCTTTTTTAAGTAATATTATTTGACTTCTAATAAAGTCCGCACTATTAAATAGTTTTTTAGAATTATTTGTAACATCACTATTACAGCTATATATGTAAATTAAGCAACAAAAAATTATTCCGTTTAATGCGTTTTTCATATTATAAATTTAATCCAAGTTCTCTAGCTTTAGCTAAACAATCATTTGCTTTGATGGTATCCCCCATATTTCTATAGGTAATACTTAAATTCACCCATGCCTTGCCGTTTGAAGGGTCGAGTTTAACGGATTCATTAAACCAGTATAAACAAGAATCCTTCACTCCCATTACTGCATAACAGTTCCCAAGATTATTATAAGCATCAGCATAAGAAGGATTAATCGATAGTGCTTTTTTGTAATTATCAATTGCATAACGAAAATCATTTTTCTGTGCATAGATATTTCCACGGTTGTAATAGGCTTTATCAAAATCGGGTTTCATACTAATTGCTTTTTTAAAATTAGCAAATGATTCATCGTACATTTTGTTTTCACCTAAGTATAAAGCTAGATTGTTGTAGTTGTCTGGTGAAGCAGGATTTAATTTTAGTGAAGCTTTTAAATCTGCAATTGCTTTATCATACTGACCATTGTTGCCATAAGCAATACCTGCATTTGATAATTTTTCATCGGTGTCAAATGCTTTATAGCTTCGTGCTTGTTCAAGTGCATATACGGCATTTTTGAAATCATTTTTTTCTTTATATGCAATTCCTAAATTATACCAGGCATCGTTGTAATTCGGAATAATACTTACTCCTTTTGTGAGCTGTTCGATTGCTTGATCTAGATAAATGTTTTTCTGATTATTATCTTTTTCTTTTAACGCTTTTTCTACAAGTAAAGCACTTCCATAAGCATAACGAATGCGTGCACTTTCTGGAGAAATTTTTACATCATGAGAAAGCAATGTGATATTATCTTTCCAATCATTATTACGGGAATATGTTCGCGCGGAAAAAGCAAGTATAATTACGAGAAACAAAATGGTGGCGGTATTGGGTTTTAAAATTGTTGATGCTGATTTGTTTTTTGAATCAGATACTTTAAGTAATTTATCAATTAATAATGCAGTTAACAAACAAAAACCGAAAGAAGCAGTATAGACAAATCGTTCACCCATCGTGGCTTCCAGTGTTAGGAATAAATTAGAAAGTAATGAGATACTTCCTAGGTAAAATAATATGGCAAATGCAACCAATGATTTTTTTGAAAATGAACGTAGTGTGAAAATGAGTCCGCCTATAGTTAAGGCCACCCCTAATAACGCTATCGGACTTCCGAAAGTAATGTTGGGAATCGTGTTGTAGGAATAATCAAATACCAATGACGCAGGTATTAATAATATTCCAACATATCTTGCAAGGATTCCGAACGCTGTTGCTAATTCCGATGCTTTATTGGGAGCTCCTACAAGCGAATTATTAATCAAGAGTATTTCCTGTTCGCCAGTAAAAGTTCCTAATATGCGTGTTCTGATTAACATAAAAAAAACAAACAATGCAGCATAAGGAATAGATATTTTAATAATGCCGCTTATTTTTTTATCGGTAACAAACCATAACGCTAATGGATAGACTCCAAGCCAGGTTACACTGCTTTCCTTACTTAATAATGAGAGCATGAATGCAATGTAAGATAAAATAATCCAATGAATTTTATTTTTATCTATAAATTTAAACAACAATTGTAGGGCTAGTATTCCAAAGAAAAAGCTTAGTAATTCATCGCGACTTTTAATATTAGCGACTACTTCTGTATGAATAGGATGAGCTACAAATAACAAAGCAGCAGCAATAGGAATTAGGGGATGAAAGTTGTGAAGAATTCTTTTAAGTACAGAAAGTACAACGATAGATGTCAGCACGTAAAAAAGAATATTCACGATATGTCCTGCAAGGGGCGATCCATTACCAACTTGATACTCGACCGCGAACATTGCAACCGATAAAGGACGATATAATCCTTCCTTCCGATCCCAGAATCCTGCTCGATAGGAATTCGTGAAAATTTCTTTGATTCCATCAACGCCTTTTTTGGTAAAGTTATTATTAGAGATTACCGTTCCATCGTCAACAGTGAAATCATGATTAATTGTGTTTGCATATAACAAGAATGAAAAAATAATTACTAGAAAATAAACGGGTGTCCAATTGAAAGGGGTATTATCTACCACCATTTTTTTATCAGGGATAATGGTCTTTGTTTTTTTGTTCACGTTAAAGCAGCTTACTTATCAGGTAAAAGTAAGTAAATTTTATTTTTTCGTGTTAATGGGGTGTTGTTCTTTATTCGAAGATGATATTTCTTTTTTTTCATCACCTTTTTTCTCCGCCTTTATTTCTTTAAGTCCTTTGAGCGGTTTTTGAATATAGTGATTGCTATCATAGAAAATAAACATATACGCGTTATGAGGTGTCCACCATCTTGTAAACTTCGACGGGTAATCATGCAAGCGAACACAGCCAAGGCTTATTGGAGTTCCCATAAATAATCCAGGACGTTTACCTCCCACTGCAAACTCATGAATACCATTTATAAAGCCTTTAGCACCTGGAAATTCATCTAAAGGAGTAATATGCATGAAATTAGGTAAATCAACAGTGCCACGATACTTAAGAACGCCACTCGTCCCTTTACCCATTATCTGATCGTGTCTTTTATCAATTGAATCATATTTAAGTTCTCTATCCCAAAAGCGAGAAGTAATTTTGTTTTGTGGTGCATAATAGCGAGGTTGTCCATCAAAATCATGCTGATTTGATTGTGGCGCTTTTGAGTTCTTAGAAGATGTTACAAATTGAGAAACTTTTATAATTGTATCATTTTGTATTTCGCATAAACATAAGCGTTGTCCAATGCAGTATGGTTTACCGTCAATGTAAATGATTGGATCTTTTTTCATTGGTGCAGTACGATACTTGTCTACATGTTGCAAGTAATTTTTTAATGTAATATAATCATTTGCCCAATTTATTTTTTCTGAATGCGATAAACCATTATACCAGACGTTAATGTTTTCAATTTTATTATAATCAATGTGTTCTTTTTTGAGTACGGGAATTAATTTTTTAAACTCATTCAAACTATCATTTACGGCATATTCTTCAACACAACCCTTGCATTCACTTAAGCTATTTGTAGTATTAAAGTCTGCCATAATGTACCGATTGCGTAAATTATTATCTTCTTTATAACTGTTATTGTATAAATCGTTTAATGAATAGTGCTTATTATGTATTCGATCCATGTTTGTTAGTAGAGGAGCATAACATGGATTAATCAATAATATTTCTTCAGCATTTAAATTTGATTTAGAAAACATTTCGAAATCAAGAAACAGCATTCTTCTTTCATGGATGTCTTCTTTTTTTTCATTTTCAGAAGGGCATAAACGAATGCAGTTATTCCATTCGGAAACGTATTGTGTCTTTTTTGCGATTGTGTGAAAATGCGGATAAAGTATTTCTTTCCACAGTTTCGCGTATTTAGACTGTTCCACTTTTGTGATTAAAGAATTAATTGAAGAATCGTTTTTTAATTTTGAAACGGATATTTTTTTAAAGACAGGGAGATAATTTTCAAATTCATTATTAGATAATGAATCAGACAACTCAATTAAATGTTGAAGCGCAGTATTAAAATTATCAGCAATAATTACAGAATCGATGGCAGATTGAATTCCACCTTTATTATTTCTGAAGCCGACAGCCTGCTTTAATATCTGTACTTGCGTATTATCAGAAAAAGTCAATATAAAAAACATCGCTATGGCGACGATAAACAATGCAGCTGTAGTAACGCCTATTTTTTTAGAAAGCAACATGTTCTTGAAAAGCATAATCAAAAGTAAATAATAGTGGTAAGTAACAGAAATAAAAAAGGCCTTCTTTTCAGAAGACCTTTAAAAATATATTTAATTGGGTTTATTTTTTCTTGCAGCAATCTTTTTCACCACCCATTTTCTTTTGACATTCTTCTTTTGACATGTCTCCACATCCTTCCATATTACCTTCTTTGCATCCTTCCATTCCTTTGTGACATTCCATCATTGCGTTCATGCAAGCATCAGCTTTCATATGGCATTTGCCATTTTCCATCTTCACACATGCAGTGCTGTCTATTATTCCTGCTTGCATCCAAACTGCACACATAGATGAATCGATAATGCAATTACCTTCAGCATCTTTATCGCACGACATCATTGGTGTTCCGCATTCCATTTTATTTGAGGAACAATTATCCATTCCTGTTTCACCACCATTAACAGCAATATATGGAGCAATTACTAATGATACAATCGACATTAATTTAATTAGAATGTTCATCGAAGGTCCAGAGGTATCTTTAAATGGATCACCTACTGTATCACCTGTAACAGAAGCTTTATGTGGCTCCGATTTTTTGTAGAACATCTCTCCGTTGATCATTACTCCTTTTTCAAATGATTTTTTTGCGTTATCCCATGCACCACCAGCGTTCGATTGAAAAATACCCATTAACACACCACTCACCGTTACACCTGCAAGTAAACCACCTAACACTTCTGGTCCGAAAACAAATCCAACGATTAATGGCGTTATAAGCGCGATGGCGCCCGGCATAATCATTTCACGAATAGAGGCTTTAGTTGAAATAGCAACACATTTTTCATATTCTGGCTTTGCTGTATAATCCATAATACCAGGAATTTCACGGAATTGACGACGAACTTCCTGTACCATATCCATTGCAGCTTTACCAACCGCTTGAATACATAATGCAGAGAAGATAAATGGAATCATACCTCCAACGAATAAACCAGCTAATACATCGGCCTTATAAATATCGATACTATTAATTCCGGCAACGCCAACAAATGCTGCAAATAATGCCAATGATGTTAAAGCGGCAGAAGCAATCGCAAATCCTTTTCCTGTTGCTGCTGTTGTATTACCAACCGCATCTAAATTATCAGTACGCTCACGAACTTCTGGAGGCAATTGACTCATCTCAGCAATTCCACCAGCATTATCAGCAATAGGACCAAATGCATCAATCGCTAACTGCATAGCTGTAGTTGCCATCATACCCGCAGCTGCAATTGCTACTCCGTATAATCCAGCAAAATAATAAGAAGTCATAATTCCCGCTGCTAATGTGATAACAGGAATTACAGTCGATTTCATTCCAACAGCTAAGCCACCAATGATGTTAGTAGCATGACCAGTAGATGATTGTTGAATAATTGAGTTCACAGGACCTTTACCCATCGCTGTGTAATATTCGGTCACTATACTCATAATTGCACCAACCACGGTACCTACAACGATGGCCATAAAAACACCCATTTTTGTAAATGTTGCAGCTCTTAAAGTAATATCACCCTCTGGTAACATATAATCCACAATAAAATAAGAAGCAATAACCGTTAAAATCATGGATGCCCAATTACCAAGGTTTAATGCATTTTGTACATTCGATTTTTCATCTTTAATAGATACGAACCATGTTCCTACTATTGAGAAAATAATTCCTAATCCACAAATTACCATTGGTAATAAAATTGGCGACATCCCACCGAAGTTATCTGTTACTTCAACTTCTTGACCTAATACCATTGTAGCAAGAATAGTAGCCACATAAGAACCGAATAAATCGGCACCCATACCAGCTACATCACCTACGTTATCACCTACGTTATCAGCAATTGTTGCTGGGTTACGAACATCATCTTCAGGAATTCCTGCTTCTACTTTACCTACTAAGTCAGCACCTACGTCAGCAGCTTTAGTATAAATACCACCACCAACACGGGCAAATAAGGCAATCGATTCAGCACCTAAAGAAAACCCTGTTAATACTTCAATAGAAGTAGAAACCGCATTGCTTCCTAGACCAGAAAATATGCTTAAAAATGCGATAAATAAACCTCCTAAACCAAGGATTGCTAAACCAGCAACCCCTAATCCCATTACGGTTCCACCTGTAAAGGAAACTTTTAATGCTTGCTTTAAACTTGTACGGGCAGCTTGTGTGGTACGTACATTCGCTTTTGTTGCGACTTTCATTCCGATATAACCTGCTGTAGCAGAGAACACAGCTCCAATAATAAAGGCGATAGAGATAATCCAACTAGAGTGAATTTCTTTTCCGTTTACCTCGTGAATGGTACCAGAGTATGCCAACAAGGCAGCAGCAATTGAAACGAAAATGGCTAATACTTTCCATTCAGCTTTTAAAAACGCCATTGCGCCATCAGCTATATAACCAGCTAATTCTTGCATTTTTGCATCGCCAGCATCTTGTTTACTAACCCAAGCGGATTTAATAGCCATCACAATCAGGCCTACAATCCCAAGTACGGGAATCAAATAAATTATATTGTCCATAAGTTCATTTTAGGGACGCGAATTTACCCCTTTTTGCCCTTTAAACCAAAAAATCGGGTTTATTAAATTCTCAAATTTAAAAGAGAAACGAGCCCAGAGAAGTCTGATAATAAAAATCAATAAAGAGTAACTACTGAAAATCAGCAGTTAAGCAATTAAAAAATTGTCGGACAAAGTAAATACAATGGGGCTGTGTATTATTGAAATAAAACAGTAAACGCGTAATAATAACCAGAATAATCAATTGCTCGTTTTTAAATTGATGCGTGGAAAGTTCTTATTAATCCGCACTTAAACAAATAGCAAGTGTAATTGGGCAACAAACAACAAACAATTGCAGCTATGGATTTTATCTATTAGATTTGTAATTAATGAATAAGCGCTTTATTTTTTTAATTTTAATTTTTCAATTTTGGAGTCATTCACTTTTTGCCTCTAAGCCTCAATCGTTATTAGTCCCTGTTGTATTTACTGTTGAAAATGGAAACTATGATTTGTCTTATGTTGTAGTTAAAAAAAATGGTGTCGCTTTGTTCACCAAAACTGGCGAAAAGAATATGAAGTTGAAGCTTGAATACGGCAACGAATATCTATTATGTTTTGGCAAAGAAGGATATATCACCAAACAAATTTTATTTAATACTAGTCTTCCCGAAGGTATAGATACTACTGCATTAGAACCCTATAAAATTGGTGTCAGAATTTTTAAGCAATACGAAGGAGTAAATATTGTAATTTATAATCAGCCAGTAGGATTTATTCATTTTATTCCAGAGGATGAAGGTTTTGGTTACGATACCGACTATACCAAATCTATTTTATCAGAATTGGAAGCGACAGAAAATATTCTGATTCAAAAATCGAAAGAAGAAAAGAAAAAGCAGGAGAATGATGCGTTGGATAAAAAGAAAGAAGTTAAGAAAGAATCAGAGAAGAAAGAAATAATTCCGGAAGTTAAAAAAGAAGTAGTCCAAGATTCTACATCAACTGAAACAGAGAAAAATAATCAAATTAAAGAGGTTACGGCAAATGATTCTCTACCAATTAAAAAAGCAAAAGTTGGTGAAGGTGAAGAGCAACCTATCACAAATCTTGGTATTGGCGACGGTGAAGATCAAAAAGGGGAAATAAGCATGGATAGTGGGGAAGACAAAGTGCAACAACATTTATTTGTTGCCTCAGGCGAAGAGCCATTATCAGAAATCAAATCAGTTTTTCCGGAGAGTGAAACATTCACGCATATAATTGTAGAGAGGAATAGAAAGATTACGGAAGTAGAGGTTTATTTTGAAGAAAAAAAATTAATTATTCGAAAAGTGGTTTATAATTGGGGCGGGGTTTATTATTATAATATTGATAATTTTACCATCAGCGAAGACCAATTCTATTCAATAATTAAAAACAGCAAACAGCACTAATTATTTTGCTAGTCGGTTGGTTATCTCATTCGACAAACTACGGGAAACTGGAACTTTAATTTTGCAATCTTTAAAATCAAGCAGATAGCCACGAGCGTTAGCAGATAACGAAACAACAAAATCAAGATTCACAACCCATTTTTTTTGACAACGGTAAAAGGCAGTGTATTTTCTGAGCTCTTCGCGTGCTTCTTTTAATGTCATCATAAGTTTCAATTCACTCATTAATCCATTGTTAAAATAATAGGCAGCAACATATTTTTTATTTTCAGCTAAAAAAATCAACTCAGATACTTTTATTTTTTTCGTTCCATCAAAAGTTTTAAACTCAACTATTTCATCCTTTTGACTAGTCAAACGCTTTTTGAAATTCATGGAATTAGAAATAGCATCCGCTTCTTTATTCAAAGATTTCGAAAGGATTTTTTCGTTCATAAAAACATAAGCTCCAACAAAAGGCGCTAATGAAAAAACATTAATAATTGGGAATAATATAATGTTGTACAAATTATATTCTCCGACATAAAAGAAAGAATAAAATGCAACCAATATGGAAACAACAAAAACATTCCATAAAATGTAAATCACTTCTTTTCTGATAGCCCATTCCATTTCATTCCGCAGAGGAACAAAAAATTCTGGCAATGCTAATGCATTAAATAAAATAACACAAGTGGTTATGATACCACCGCAGATTGAAAACGATAAAACCTCACTCATATTTAGCGCAGCTAAATCGAGGGGCTTTAAAAAGAAAATAATGAAAGTAACAAAAAGGCCCCATGATAATGCGATGCCTGTTTTAATTAGTTTGTTTTGAAGAAGTGGGTAAGGGGTATTCGCTACTTTGTTAAACACAGTAAATAATTATTTCAAATAATATTTTTGGAAGAATAAAGAATAAGCCGAAATGTTTTTAGTGCGGGCCAATTGTGCAAGGTTATCTTGAGAAATCACAAAATAAAATACTTTTGAAGGATCAGATTCTCCAATTGTTTCAGGCGATTTTAATATATCAACATAGTAATCCATGCCATTTTTTACTGAAGCAAAATCGGTAATCATGATATATTGATAAGCCAAATCAATATTGCCGTTTTTAACTTCTAATTTTTCGGTGGTATAGTTTACAGAATTAAAGCTTTTAATTCTGTTCATAACCTCAGGAGTATTCAAAGAATTGTTTTTATACAATAGTAAAAAGTACTGTTTAATATCTGGAACGAAAACATAATTAGTGCTCGAATCAATTAAATTTTGCAATGTGCTTGTTGTAATGGAAGTGTCCTTAGGCAACTCCTTAATATTCTTTCCGTGCATGAAATCAAGAATTTCTTTAGCACGGGTACTTACTGAGTCTTTTGGATAAGTTCTAATTACATCTTCTAATGCTAATTCAAATTCTTGAGCTGTTTTTGTTTTACCTACTGCCATTGCCTTTAGCAACGAAAACTTAGAGGCTAACTTACTATTCGGGAATAACGCATCTGACTCTTCCTTTCTTTCTATTACATCTTGATATTGACGATTAAGATATGCGCGATATGTGTTTTCATAGAAAACTTCTAACACGGCTGTTTTCTTTTTTAGTTCTTTATAATAATTCGGATTCGTAATCAATTTTGAGTATTCCGAATCAGGATAATTATTTAATAAATAAGATTTATAAGTTTCAGCTTTTGCTGTATCACCTAAAGCCATTAATGTTCTATATAAATTATAGTAGCTCGGAAGCTTGTATTTACTATCTGGAAAACGACTGTTCAGTAATTCAAAACTTTTAACGCTTTCAGGTAAATTATTTAACTGCTCACGATAGATAACTCCGCAGTTATATAACGCTTCAGTAACTTTTACATTAGACTCCTGAATAGATTGCGCTGTAGCAGGAATCATAGCTAAATATGCTTTTTGTCTTGCAACAGCATCTAACTTACTAATAGAATCATTAATTGAAGATTGGTTGTTGGCTGTACTATCAATACCGTCATCGTTGTTTTCATCGCCATTTTCAATAGTTGCGTCTTTTTCACTTCTTCTCCAATTGTCCTCTAACTTTCGGGTTCCCCATTTTTTTAGAAATTCGTTATAGCCAAATGCAATAGAAGATTGATTGTAAAAATACCACGACCCTTGAGCTGTAGCGCCTGGACCATTTACATCTCTTACCTGACTTTTTAAATTTTTTTCTTCTAGAACTTTTTCTTCTTCAATTTTCTTTTTCTCTTCTTCTTCTTTTTTAAGTCTTTCCTTTTCGGAGTCTTCAAATGCTATTAATCTTTTGATTTTTTCTTCCCGTTCTTGCGGCGATAAACTAGCTAGCGATTGTAAGCTATCTTCCTGTTGAATGACTTTTAGATTTTTAACTAATCGCTCTAAGCTATTTTTCTTTGACTGAATATCGATATAGTCAGGATGATCGTTGGTTAAATTAGTAAGACAGCTATCATAATAGGCAGCAGCAGGAATATACTCAGGATGCTTGTAAAAAATATTTCCTAGTGCTAAATAACTTTGTGCAAGTTGTGAGGTATTACTGCTTGATGCACGAATGGATTGATTTAATAAAGTTATAGCAAGTTGCTCTTCTTTTTCTTGTTGCGCAATTCCGGCTAAAGCATAATAAATTTGATCTTTATACTCTTCGTTCTTTTCGTCTCTCAACATTTTGTTTAACTCCTTCTTCACAATTTCTCCTGACCCACTGCTTACATCATAACACCTTGCCCTATTGATACGCGAATTAAATGACATCTCATAAATGGGGTTCATTTTAATTACTTTTTCATAATTTGAAAATGCTTCCTGTAAACTATCTTGCTTTTGTAGTAATTGCGCCAATATGAAAGTATAGCGTGCACGGTCATCTTTTTTAATTGCTGTTGCAGATGCTTTTTTTAATGATTCAATCGCCCTAGGAACATCATCTTTCATTAAGTGATATTGCGCAACTGCTGCGTTATAATCGCCTTTTAAATTTTCTGGAAATTTTTTATCATTTTTTAAATAATCTAATAAATACTCAGCATCTACTGTTTTTCCTAATTCCAAATACGATTTACAGAGCCATAATAAAGCTTCTGGACGCAATTCGCTTTCTTTATATTCGGATGAAATGTATTGGAAAGTTTCTATCGAAGACCAAAAATCGTGTTTGTAAAATTGAGCCTTGCCAATTAGAAGATAACAGTCATCAATCCATTTATTTCTTTCGTCTACTTTATTGTCTTTTTTACCTTTCAGCACCATTGAATTCCTAGAAATAGCAATCGACACTTTTTTCATGGCCTCATCCATATCCGGGAAAACAGATTTTGCTTTGGTTAAGTCGCCATATTTAAAAATTGAAAGTACACGATCATATTTATCTTCGTGTGAAGTAGCCAAACTTGCCGAACCAGTACGAACCCGTTCACGGGCATTAAAGAAGAAATTGTAATGCGTAATCATACCATGGTAGTTACAGCTAACCACATTATTTTTCTTTACGCTGCAAGAAGACCATATTACCGCAATAAAGAAGATTGCAATAAGGCCAGACAAATTTTTTATACCCCTTGAATTTATTCGCACAATACTTACTTGGTTTATCTATCTATAGAGTAGAGAATGATACTACAAATATCGTAAAATTAGTCGATAATTTAAACAACGTTGCCTCGTAAAGAATATTATATTTGTACCGATGTCAGTATCTAAAGCTAAAAGAAAAAAAATAGCACATATTCTTAAGAGCAAGTTTAGGTTTGTCGTAATGAATGACCAAACCCTAGAAGAGAAGTTTTCTCTTCGCCTAACTCCTATGAATATTATTGTAGTGGGGGGCTCGTTTGCATTGATTTTAATTACGCTAACGATGTATCTGATTGCTTTTACGTCAATTCGAGAATATATACCTGGATATGCTGATGTTAATATGCGTAGAAATCTTATTAAAATGACGCTAAAAACAGATTCGCTCATGCAAAAGGTAAATGCTGATGAAAAGTATTTATCTAATCTTCTCGATATTATAAATGACAATGTTGATACAACTCTTCCTGACAAGAAAGTTGGTGCTGGTCAATTATATGATTCTATTCAGAAGCTTAATAAATCGGATGCAGATTCTCAATTACGCTGGCAAATTGAAAATCAAGAGCAATTTACTTTAATTAATAATGGCGATAAAGCATTTTCTTCGGGGATTGGCAGCTATTCATTTTTTACCCCTTTAAAAGGGAACATTACCTCTAAATTCAGTACAGCTCAAAAGCATTTTGGAATTGATATAGTTGCTGGGCCTAATGAAGGAATTAAGTCCGCACTTGATGGAACTGTTGTGATGGCAAATTTTACCTCTGAAACAGGTTATGTAATAGGAGTTCAACATTCTAATAACTTGTTTACCTTTTATAAGTACAATTCTGCGTTGTTAAAGTCTGCAGGCGATTATGTAAAGGCCGGTGAAGTAATTGCGATAATTGGAAATTCCGGAGAGTTTAGTAGTAGACCACATTTGCATTTTGAATTATGGTATAATGGTAATCCAGTAAATCCAATTGATTATATCAATTTTTGATTAATCTATGAAAGCAAGATTCGTTTTTGTATTGCTGTATCTTATAACTCAATTATCTTGTCAATCAGCCACTAAAAAAGAGCTATCAATTCCCGCTGAAGATCAGTTTAAAAAGACTAGTGATAAAGAAGATAAAAATTCTTCAACTATGACAATTGAATCGGGAAATAGTTCTACTTTTACCCCTGCGAATACTTCGGGTAGTTTTTCTAAAGGCAAGGGGTCTGAAACGAAATTATCTACAGAAAAGCCAAATCGAAATAGTGTTTTGAAATTCAATACCCGACCTTTACAACCACCTTTCGAATTTGTGGATGAACCCACAGACCCCGCCTTTATTTATTCTAATCCTGATGGATGTGAAACAATTGTACCCGACACTGTTAATTAAGCATTGTTTTCAATTAAATTAGCTGAAAATATTTTAAGTTTTGAAAAAACGAATTGCCATACTTGGTTCTACCGGTTCAATTGGAACACAAGCTTTAGAAGTTGTTGAACAAAATCCTGATTTGTTTGAAATAGATTGTTTAACGGCTAATTCTAATGCAGATTTATTAATTGCCCAGGCTATTAAATTTAAACCTAATAGCGTCGCGATAGCTGATGAAACAAAATATCAAATTGTAAAAGAGGCACTTGCTAATGAATCAATAAAAGTTTTTGGTGGCTATAATTCGATCGTCCAGCTTATGTCATTGGACACATTTGATTTAGTATTAACAGCCATGGTTGGTTTCTCAGGATTAGAACCAACGCTAGCGGCTATCCGAAATAAAAAAACCATTGCATTGGCCAATAAAGAAACGTTGGTAGTAGCTGGGGATGTTGTAACAAAATTAGCAGCCGAAAACAATGTTGCTATTTATCCTGTTGATTCAGAACACTCCGCAATTTTTCAATGTTTGTATGGCGAGTTTGGAAATCCAATTGAAAAGATAATTCTTACCGCGAGTGGCGGCCCTTTCAGAGGAAAAAAACTAGAGGAGTTAAGTTCAGTCACGCGCGACCAGGCACTGAAGCATCCCAATTGGACTATGGGAGCAAAAATCACTATCGATTCTGCAACTCTGATGAACAAAGGACTGGAAATGATAGAAGCCAAATGGTTATTTGGATTATCACCTGATCAAATAGATGTTATCGTTCATCCTCAATCAATTATTCATAGTATTGTACAATTTGAAGATGGTTCAATGAAAGCACAAATGGGCCTTCCGGATATGAAGCTACCTATTCAAGTAGCAATGGCTTATCCACATAGAATTAAAAATAATTTTCCACGATTTGATTTTTTTAATTATCCGAATTTAACATTCGAAAAACCGGATTTGGAAACTTTTCAGTGTTTAGTATTAGCAAAACATGCAATGAATAAAGGCGGTAATTTACCTTGTATAATGAATGCTGCCAATGAAGAGGCTGTTGCTGCATTTTTAAATAGAGAAATCGGTTTTCTCACAATCGCAGAATCGATTGAAGAAGTAATGAATAGCGCTACATTTATTGCAACGCCTTCAATTGAAGATTACCAAAATTCGGATGCGGAAGCGCGAAGAATGTTCAAAGAAAATCTTGCGCGGAAAAAGTTTGTAATTTCACCAAATAATTAATTTAATTTTTAATAATACAAAAATGGATGCATTGATAATGGCTGGGCAGCTTATTGCAGGTTTGGCAATTTTAGTTACTCTTCATGAGTTAGGACATTTTTTGGCCGCTCGCGCTTTTGGAATAAAAGTGGAAAAATTTTATTTATTCTTTGATGCCTGGGGATTTAAATTGTTCAGCTTTAAGAAAGGAGATACAGAATATGGTATTGGCTGGCTTCCATTAGGAGGCTATGTGAAAATTGCCGGAATGATTGATGAGAGTTTAGATACGGAACAACTAGCAAAAGCCCCAGAGCCATGGGAGTTCAGAGCAAAACCAGCATGGCAACGTTTAATCGTTATGGTTGGTGGTGTTACAATGAATGTACTTTTAGGTATTATCATTTTCTCTTTTTCATTGCTTGAGTTTAAGAAAGAATATCTATCGATTAATGAGGTAAACAAAGGAGAGGGAATTTATGCGTATAGCCTTGGCCGTGAGTTAGGTTTTCAAAATGGGGATAAAATAATTGCAATCGATGGAAAGAAATTTGATCGTTTTGATGATGTACTTTCCTCACGAATTATGTTTGGGGCAACTGTAACAATTCAGCGTAGTAGTCAGACAATTGAGATTGAAGTCCCTTCTAACTTTTATCGTACTATTAGCAAGGTAGGGCGCTTAAATTTTATTGGATTTGGTAATCAAAAATTTACAGTAAGCACTATTGCTGATGATAGTCCTGCAGCGAAAGCGGGAATCAAACAAGGAGATCAGATAATTGCTATAACAGGAGAAAAAATTCTTGATACCGAAGATTTAAAAGCAAAGGTTTCTTCACATTGCAATAAGGCAATAGTTATTGATATTATTCGTGATAAAAAACCAGTAACTATTTCTTGCATAGTTCGCCGAGATAGCACTATAGGTATTGGCTATTTCCCCGAGGCAATTGAGAATGCTAATTATCACATGACTCCTTATACACTAGGCAGTGCTTTTAAATTTGGATCTTCTGATGCCAAGGAGGCGCTGGTGTCTAACGTAAAGGGATTACGTAAAATTTTCACAGGGCAAGAGAAGGCAAGCGATTCAGTTCAAGGGCCAATTGGCATCGCACAGATTTATGGAGGTACATGGGAGTGGCCAAAGTTTTGGGCTATTACGGGACTTTTATCAATGGTATTAGCATTTATGAACATACTCCCTATTCCTGCATTAGACGGCGGTCATGTAGTGTTCTTAATAATTGAGAGCATTACTAGAAAGAAATTCAGCGATAAATTTATGGAGCGTGCACAAATTGTAGGGATGGTTATCTTATTAGCATTAATGGTATTTTCTGTTGTTAATGATATCTGGAAACATATTTTGAATTAATGATTTTAGCAAATAAAATGCGTAAAACAATTCTTCTTATTTTATTGGTGTTTGTTTCTATCATTACCAATGCGCAGGATTCTGCTTCTACAAAAATTCTTTTATTGCCATTTAACCCTGATATGTATTTAAGTGATATCGAGCAAGATATTATTCAGAATACAAAAATGACTCCCCATGAGTACCGCGCTTATTTTCGTCGTGCGCTGGATTTAAAAATACAAGGCGAGTTAAAATCGTATAGGCCAACCGTTAGTTTAATGTCTGATAATGAAGGTGATGATAAAAATGAACTTCGTGAGTTCTATGCACAAGCAGGTTATAGCTATATAGAGTCTGTTGGGAAAGAAGTAGGTAAAGTAATAAGCAAGAAAAAAAGTCTTTTCGAAAAGAAAACAACAGAGGAAAAAGCGCCGCTTTATATTACAACACGAGGAGACGATAAATTCATGAATGCTGCTGTAACAGATAAAGATTTCTTTAATGGATTGCTTTCTGCTAATGGATGTAACTATGCAGTATCGATAAATCAATTCGAGATAAAAACGAATTATAGTCTATGCATTGATTTATCAAAGGAGCTATATCGTAGAGAATTAATTATTCATTATTCAATTATAGACGCTAATTCAAAATTACTTGGGGGTAATTTCTTGGTTGTTTATTTTCCTTCAGATGTAAATAAGCCGCAGGAAATAGCAGATAAAACGTTTAAATCGGTTGCAGAAGCATTTCTAGTACAGTTAAAAGGGACAATTACTAACTAAAAAGACTAAAATACCCCTTGAAAATCAGCCTAATTAATAAACAAACCTACTTATAAACAATTACTTGTTGGTTTTTTTAAAGAAATTTTTGCTTAGTTTAATTATTTACATTTAAATTTGGCCAACCTTAAAACATAAAAAAACAAATGAAAAAAGGATTACTTATTGTTGCAATGATGATTGGTGTTACCGCATCTGCACAAGACATGAACTCAAAAAAAGGAACACCAATCCTTCCTGAATCAGGCGATTGGAGCATTGGAATCGGCGCTAACTCATCTTTAAACTACTTCGGTAATTTATTGAATGGAAACACTGACAACAGCCCAATGTCATTTGACTGGACGAATGGTAACGACAACGTTATCACTGGAAAAATGATGAAAGATGCGAACACTGCTTACCGTGGTCAACTTCGTATCGGATTTGGATCAACTACTACAAATGAAGCTGATCCTGCTGATGGTGGTCTATCATCAACAAAAGTATCTCACATGAATATCAATTTAGCTGGTGGTATTCAAATGTACCGTGGAAAAGGTCGTCTTCGTGGATACTACGGTGGTGAAGTAGCTTTAGGATTAGGAAGTGGTACAGACACAACTTATTCATACAAAGGGACGGCTGCTGATGCTTCAGTAACTAAACAAGATGATGGAGGTACTTTCTCTTTCGGAATTCGTGGATTTATCGGAGCAGAATATTTCTTCGCTCCTAAAATGTCTCTAAGCGGTGAATTTGGTTGGGGATTAGGTTTATCTTCTAAAGGCGAAGGTAAAACTGTAAGTGTAAATACGCCTGATGCTAAAACGGGCAAAACATCTTCATTCGGTTTAGATACTGACAATGCAGGTGCTGCAATCAACTTAAACTTCTATTTCTAAGAAATATAAAAGTTTAGAACTTTGGAAAAGGCCCCGTTATACGGGGCCTTTTCTTTTTTACATAAACCCTTTTTATCCTACTTATTTTTTGGTTTCTTTGTAGTAAACAGAACCCCTATTTTGTGTCTGAAAGTTTCGAAATAAAGTTACCCCAGTTTGTTGGTCCGTTCGACTTACTCCTGTTCTTCATTGAGCGTGATGAGTTGGATATTCATGATATTCCTATTGCAACTATTACCAACGATTTCATAGAATATATGCATCAAATGCAAACGATGAATATTGAATTGGCTAGTGAGTTTATTTTAGTAGCAGCAACACTGATGCGCATCAAAGCAAAAATGTTGTTGCCACGTTACGAAAAAGATGAGGATGGAAATGAAATTGATCCTCGCCAGGATTTAGTTCGTCAGCTGTTAGATTATAAGCAGTTTAAAGCAGCTTCCGAAGACTTGCGTTTGATGGAAGATGAGCGCTTAATGCGCTTTGCGAGAGGAAATGTGCAACATGAACTATCTAAGCTGGGAACAACCACTGAAACAGGTTATGCCGGAGAGTTAAATCAGCTAACGTTATATAAGTTAATCGCCACCTTTGAAAAGGTAATGTCGCGCTTTGAGGATAGCCAAAACCGAGTTATTCATACTGTATTACAGTCGCCATATACAATCGACAATCAAAAGGATTATATCCTAACGCGAATGTCGCTAAAACCACAACAAAACTTCGCTGATCTGTTCGATGAATGTGTGAGTAAATTACATGCAGTATATACTTTTTTAGCTTTGCTTGAATTATTACAAAACAGAGTGTTTTTAATTTTCCTGAATGAAGGCTTTAACAACTTTGTAGTTTGTACGCCTGAAGCAGCTCCTCAGTAGTTTTTTTATTATATAATTGTAATTATATTTGTCAAAATTAAAATCATATAATTATGAAGAAAGCAATTACATTTATTTTTACTATTACTTTATTAGCATCTTGTAATGTTGTAACTAATAGCCTAAAAACATCACAGCGAAAAATAAATCGCCAAGTTGAAACAAATGCAATAAATACAAGATTGGTTAATAAACCTATTTTAGCAGAATTGGAAATTGGTATAGAAAGGATTACATCTATTTATAAGACAACTAATCAAGATATTGCAAATTCAGTAATAATGTCGGGTCAATCAGATTCTAAAAAGTCTACATTTTTAACAACAGCTAGTGAAAGCATGAAAAATGAAGCAAAAAATCGGGCTCAATTTAAATTTATTGAGGATAATAAATGTGATTATGTCGTTGACCCGATTTATAAAATTGAAACAGAAAGTACCTCTGGTTCATCAATTGTAACAATAACGGTAGAAATTGCTGCATATCCCGCAAAATATAAAAAGTTTACGCAACCTGATAGTTTGCCTAAAAGTGTATTTGAATTTGGTAGATTAGATAGCAGAGAAATTCCATTAAGCACAACTTCAAATACTTCAAACACTACAAGAAATGAATCTAAGAGTGAGAGTGGAATTTTATTTGGAGGTAATTATAGTAATTTGCCAAAAAATGCCCTTGCGCTAACTTATGGTTCAAATTTATCAAAGTATAATCAACCTAGTTTTGGAGGCACTTTGGGATTTTATAAGATTAGTCCGTTGAGTGAAAAACTAGGACTCAGAACAGAGCTTTTATTATCATACAATCGATTAAAGTATGATTTTGCACAAGCCTTTTTAGATAATTATGGTGTTGATTCAATTCAATCATCAAACGATTATTATAATTATTCTGCAATGAGGATTGAAGTTCCAATTTTATTTAATTTAAAGGCAGGAAAAAATTTAGAACTCCAAGGAGGATTATCTATTAATTATAATTTAAAAACACAAGAAAGTTATAAATTTTCTGTGTTCGGAGTTAATTATGAAGGCAAAAAGAAAATTGATGTTGATAAAAGAATAGGTTCGGGAGTTATTTTGGGTGGATATTTACAATCAAATTCAAGTTTTGGAGTTGGGTTGAGACAGCAATTTGGCATTGGTAAGGAAAAATGGTCAATAACTAGTTTAATGATAGGATTTAAATTTTAAATGAAGCTTAAAAATATAAAGAAAGGGGTGATAAGCCCCTTTCTTTATATTTTTAAGAACATTTAAATCAAGATAATGCTGAATGAACATCGTAAAATCCTAAAGCAGTTTTCACCAGGAAGAATTATCTTTCCTATATTGCTTGGATTAGGCGTTGCAGTATGGTTGTTTTTGAGAG
>CALQOD010000019.1 GCA_943332105.1 Chitinophaga pinensis
ACTTACCATCTCGAATTACTAAATCATCCCCCATAATAACTCCCACATAATCTACTTCTAATCCCTGGCAGGTATGAATGCATCCAATCTGATTGACCGATTCCGGACGGATAATCCATAATGAACCATCTTCAGTTAAATTCCATTGCATTCCAAAATTATATTGAGGCATTACAATGTCCATTGCCTTTTTATCTTTTTTAGAATTCCAAGGCCAACAATATCCTGCAACGATGCGAGCACGATTTCGGATTTTATTGTACTCTTCAATTTTACTTCGAAGAATATTAGGATCATCCACTAATTCAAAATGATAATTCAAATCATTCGCATCAACATTAGCAGTTGCTCGTATTTCTAATAAATTATCTAACCAAGCAAGGTATCCATCGCTTCCATTACATCTAAACTGACTTTCAAGCTCCATGTAATGAACTTCTGCATTGGCTTTTCTTGCCCACATTTCTATTTCTCCTCTTGTGCCAATATCTTTCATGGTTACACGCTGGTCTTCATCAATAAAAAATACACTGCATTTAGCAGCATTGATAATTTCCATAACCTGATTCATGCCGAGATTAGCATACATTCCACTTTTTTCATTCAAGCGATGTGCTTCATCGACTATTAACGCATCAAATTCTCCATTAGCCGCATTAATATAAGTTCCAGAACCTTTAAATAAATTATCTACCCAAGATTTACTGCGATAGCCTTTTAACTTACTTGCATAAACCGAACGAGGAGCGCTATTCTTACTTACATACTGTACCAGTTTTCTTTCTGCGGTTAGCCTTGCCGTTAGTTGTATAGCAACCACCGATTTTCCTGTACCTGGTCCACCACGGACAATCACTACTTTTTTATTTGATTTACTTGATTGTGTTATTAGCTGCTTCGCTTTCTCATATACAATTTTCTGATCATCCACCATCACAAATTCTTCGTGACCATCAATCATTTTTGCAATACTATCTGCAATCGTTTTTGAGGGACGAATTTGTCCGTTTTCGATACGATACATGATGTTTGTTGGATCACCATATTTTACAAATCGCTTTATAAATTCTGATAGACGAACTACATCTTGCTTAATAAATAAAGGAGCTTTGTCTGTGTATTCTTTATAAAATGTAGAAGCTAAGTCACCAGCAGTTTCGCAATTGTGCAAGAACGCACAGGGCTGTAGAATAATTTCTTTTTGATAAACTTCTTCGTTAAATCCTTCTAATAAAGAAGCGTAACTCCATGCCTGATAACTAGGGTGACTTACTTCACGAACAGCACCGCCAACAAATGCTTTTACGACACCATCAAGTCCTGTAGCCATAGCCGATTCCCATTGCTTTAATTCAATAATTACTGCGCAATCTTGTTTATTATCATTTTGTCCGGTGATGATAAAATCGATACGTTTACTCGTATTTGGAACCTGACATTCGATACTTATTTGTGCGTTAGATGGTATAGCAGAATCATCTAGTACATTTCGCATATATTGTAATGAGTTACGCCATGAAGCAACTTCTCGTTCACTCGTTTTGTGTTTAAATTGCTGCTGGAAATTTTGATGTATGATGTAATCGATTCTACTTTCACGGACATGCGACATGAAAGTCTCTTTCGTTTCCTGATAGACAATCATAACTCATTATACTTTGTAGCAGTTCCCTTTGCTTTTTCTACAGGATACTTTTCGGCATTCTTCGCTACTTTATCTTTGATAATTTGCGATAAATCTAATTTATAATGATGCGCTATTAAAAGTGAGTAGGCTAATACATCTGCTAACTCTTCTTTCACTTTCTCCACATTTGCATCCTCTGCTTTTTTCCATAGAAAAGTTTCTAAGAGTTCATTGGCTTCAATAGATAAAGCAACTGCTAAATCCTTCGGATTATGAAATTGCTCCCAATCGCGCTCATCACGAAACTGTACTAATAAATCCTCCAGTTTTTTAAGTTCCGACATTATATCCCTTTAAAATTATTTAAGAGATGTAAAATAAGTAAAAAATAGAATAAGTTGTTTGCCCATGCATGGATTTTTCAGACAATTGGGGTCAAGATTATTAAACAAAATACTATATTCGAAAATGAATAAATTTTTTTATATACTTTTTTGTTCCCTTCTGTTATCATTTCACAGCTGCGATTTTTCATGTGAAAATTGTGGTGGTGACGGTTATTTAGAATGTGAAAATTGTGAAAGTGATGGAAAAATAGAATGTAAAGAGTGTGAAGGGGAAGGAAAAAAGGAATGTGACGATTGTTATGGAGAAGGGAAAAAAGAATGTGATGACTGTTATGGTGATGGTGAATTATCTTGCTCAAATTGTAATGGAACAGGAAGAATTGATGACTATTCTGATAGAGATGAATTATGCTACGAATGTAATGGAAGTGGTAGTATATCTTGTAGAGATTGTTATAGCTCGGGTGAAGTTAAATGTGATCTTTGCTATGGTATAGGAATGATAAAGTGCGATGAATGTTATGGAAGTGGGGAAATAGAATGTGAAGATTGTGAAGGGGAAGGAAAAATTGAATGCAAAGAATGTGATGGGGCTAGTGAATAATTACATGCTTTATCAATCATTGGTTATTTAGCCCATCATTATAATTAAGAAGGAATATTTTACTATTAATTTAAATCAACTTCTGTCAAAATAAGCCGATTTTTACCCGATTTTCTGCTTATTGAATACACTTTTGTATAAATAAGCTTGTTCTGATGTGCTTATTTTGACATTTTGTTACCAATAAGCAAAATTATCAGTGGTTTTAATTTAAAACCAAATGACAACTCAAACAACAAATTGCTTAATAAAGATAATATTATATTTGCACATAAGCCATAAAGTGCAAATATAAAAAACTATATTTGCACTTCGCAACTTTATAGAATATGGATTTGAACCGTTTTAATGCAGGAAAGAAAGCTCAGCGATATCAATACAAAAGCTTTGAGCCGTGCGAAATAAATATTGCATGGAAAATAGATAATGTAGAGTTAGTTATGTTATTAAGTCAAGCTAGCATTAAACTAGGCGAATTAAATGCATTTTCTCAATTAATTCCTGACATTGATTTTTTTATAAAAATGCATATTTTTAAAGAAGGGACAAAAAGCAGTAAAATTGAAGGAACCCGTACCAATTTTGACGAAGCTCTTCAAAAAGTGGATTATATCCAACCAGAAAAAAAAGATGATTGGCAAGAAGTTCAAAACTATGTTTTAGCTATGAACAAAGCCATAAAGAGTTTAGATAAGCTTCCTTTAAGTAATCGTTTATTAAAGCAAACTCATAAATCGTTAATGCAAGGGGTGAGAGGTAAATTTAAACTACCTGGTGAATTTAGACAAAGTCAAAATTGGATAGGAGGTAGTAGTTTAGTAGACGCTACATTCATCCCACCCCATCAAGATAACGTTGAGTGTTTGATGGCAGACCTTGAAAAGTTCTTGCATAATCAAAACTTGCTTGTACCACATTTAATCAAAATTGGTATTGCCCACTACCAGTTTGAAACGATACATCCATTTTTAGATGGTAATGGGAGAATTGGTCGATTACTTATAACCTTGTACTTAGTTAGTAATGGTCTATTGTCAAAGCCAACACTTTATTTGTCTGATTATTTCGAAAAAAACAAACTGCTTTACTATGACAACCTTACTAGAGTAAGAACCCATAATGATATGATACAATGGCTCAAATTCTTTTTGGAAGGCGTTAGAACCACATCAGAAAGTTCAATACAAACATTTAAAGAAATTATTAAGCTAAGAAGTCAAGTAGAATACAAAATAATTTCATTAGGTAAAAAACAAGCCTTAGCAAAATCGTTTCTGCAAGTCTTATATAGCAAACCAATCATCGATGCAGCAGAAACAGCAGAAGCTTTGGAAATTAATATTACTACCGCTTTGCGCTTGATTGATGATTTTATTAAATTGAAAATTTTAAAGGAAGTAACAGGATATAAACGTAATCGTATTTTTATTTTTGATGATTATATGAAGCTTTTCCGTTAAAAATATTTTATAATATTATCCTTAATCTTAAAATTTATTGCATCGTCGATAGTTATTGTGAATAAACTATTTCTTGTTTCTAATCAGTGATAAGAAATTAAATCAGTGGCGTTTGATTTTAAGATACCCTAATTACAAAATCTACAAAATCACACAAATCAAAAAAATCACAGTCCTGACAATTTACACCCCTACCTTACTCTTCTCCATCAACCCTCTTACCGTTTGCTTGATGGCGTTGGTATCGAAGTGGCATTCGTCGTACAATTCTTTTTGTTCGCCGTGCTCTATAAAGCGATCTGGGATACCTAAGCGCACTAACTGTGACGAATAGCCGTGGTCGAGCATAAACTCCGCTACCGCGCTTCCAAAGCCTCCCTGTAAGCAACCATCTTCTACGGTAATCACTTTCTTGTATTCGTTAAAGACTTCGTGTAACAAAGCTTCATCTAACGGCTTCACAAAGCGTAAATCGTAATGCGCAGGATATAATCCCTCTTGCGCTAACTGATCACACGCATCTACTGCAAAATTACCTGGATGACCAATAGTCAATATCGCAACGCCCTCGCCACCTCTTAACTTTCGGCCCTTTCCAACAGGAATAGCCTCAAATGGCTTGCGCCAATCAACCATAACACCGTTACCTCTCGGATAACGTATGCTAAACGGACCCATGTTCGGATGCTGAGCCGTGTACATCAAGTTACGTAACTCCTGCTCATTCATAGGAGCCGATACAATCATATTTGGTATGCAACGGAAAAAAGCATAATCGAAATTTCCATGGTGAGTAGGTCCATCAGCACCTGCTAATCCTCCACGATCTAAACAGAAAACAACATTTAGTTTTTGTAAGGCTACATCGTGCACCACCTGATCGTAAGCGCGCTGCATAAACGATGAATAGATATTGCAATACGGAATCATGCCTTGCGTAGCCATACCAGCAGAGAACGTTACTGCATGCTGCTCTGCAATACCTACATCAAATGCACGATCTGGAATCGCTTTCATCATGATGTTTAACGAACATCCCGAAGGCATTGCCGGTGTAACACCAACAATTTTATTATTCATCTCGGCTAACTCCACAATGGTATGTCCGAATACATCTTGGTATCGTGGTGGCTTCGGACCGTTATCAACCGGTTTAAAAATCTCTCCTGTAATTTTATCAAACAACCCTGGTGCATGCCATTTGGTCTGATCTTTCTCTGCTAATTCATAGCCCTTACCCTTCACCGTTACACAGTGTAAAATTTTCGGACCAGGAATTTTCTTTAAATCATTTAACACTTTTGCAAGATGGTCCACATCATGTCCATCAATAGGACCAAAATAGCGGAACTTCAACGATTCAAACAGATTGCTCTGCTTTAACAAAGCGCTCTTAATGGCATTCTCTACCTTTTGCGCTACTGCCTGAGCGTTAGGACCAAACTTACTGATGGCGCCTAACATCTTCCATACTTCGTCTTTTACTTTATTGTAAGTTTCAGACGTAGTGATATCGGTTAAATATTCTTTTAAAGCACCTACGTTAGGGTCGATGCTCATGCAATTATCATTCAGTACTACCAACACATTCGAATCTTCAATACCTGCATGGTTCAATGCTTCGAAAGCCATTCCTGCTGTCATAGCTCCATCACCTATAACGGCTACGTGTTGACGTTTTTTGTCGCCTTTCAATCGCGAAGCAACCGACATACCTAATGCAGCAGAAATTGATGTTGATGAGTGACCTACACCAAACGTATCGTATTCACTTTCTGAACGCTTAGGAAAACCACTGATACCTTCATAAATTCGGTTGGTATGAAATACATTTCTGCGGCCCGTTAAAATTTTATGTCCGTAAGCCTGGTGTCCCACATCCCAGATTAACTGATCATCGGGCGTGTTCATCACATAATGCAAAGCAACTGTTAACTCCACTACTCCTAAGCTCGCTCCAAAGTGACCACCATTCACAGATACTACATCGATGATGTATTCGCGAAGCTCTTTACAAACCTGCTCTAACTGCGATTTTTTTAACTTACGTAAATCGTGAGGGGTCTGAATAGTAGACAAAAGGGGTCCGGCTTGAATTTCTTTAGGCATAGCAGATAGGTGAGGGTACAAAACAGATGAATGAACGGACAGGTCCTGCGTTTTGTATTCGTCGACGTAAAATTAACAAATTTTTAGTCAGATTGTTTTTTGAAGCCCCCTAAAAGCCCTGAAAGGTTGAATTTGTGAGGGAAAAGCAGTTTCTTTGCACCACGGTTTAATTGACTGTTATTTGCATTATGGAACATACACTGGTAAAGGAATTATTAAATGCAGCATCGATAGGCAAGCACGCTATAGCTAAAGGCTGGGTACGCACTAAGAGAGGAAATAAGAATGTAGCTTTCGTGGCGCTGAATGATGGCAGCACGATTCATAATTTACAGTTGGTTATCGACCCAAATCAGATGGGCGAAGAGTTATTGAAGCGTATCAGCACAGGAGCTTGTATTCGTGCCGCTGGAAATATTGTGGCTTCGCAAGGTTCCGGACAAGCAACTGAGATGCAGGTGACGGAATTATCGATTTACGGAGAGGCAGATGCGGAGACGTATCCTTTACAGAAGAAAGGTCATACCTTAGAGTTCCTTCGCGAGATTGCGCATTTACGTCCGAGGACAAATACGTTCGGAGCGGTATTGCGTATCCGTCATAATATGGCTTACGCGATAAACAAATATTTTAACGATCGCGGATTTTTCTATTTGCATACTCCTATCATCACAGGTTCGGATGCTGAAGGTGCAGGTGAGATGTTTCGTGTGTCGGTCCTAAATGCAGAGAATCCTCCTCGTAACGAAGAAGGAAAGATTGATTATACACAGGATTTCTTCGGAAAGGAAACGAACCTAACGGTATCTGGTCAGCTAGAAGGTGAGTTAGGTGCGATGGCACTTGGAAAAATTTACACATTTGGTCCTACCTTCCGTGCAGAGAATTCGAACACGCCTCGTCACTTAGCAGAGTTCTGGATGATAGAACCAGAGATGGCTTTTTATGATATTCATGATAACATGGATTTAGCAGAAGACATGTTGAAGTATTTAATTCAATATGCACTTGATAACTGCAAGGATGATGTGGAGTTTTTGAATAATATGTACGATAAAGAATTATTGGCTCGCTTACAATCGGTGGTAGAAAAACCATTCAAGCGTATGAGTTATACAGAAGCGATTGATGTATTGATTCCACATAACAACCAGTTTGAATTTAAAACAGAATGGGGAACCGATTTACAAAAAGAGCATGAGAACTTTTTAGTATCGCACTTTGGTGGGCCCGTAATTTTAACGGATTATCCTAAGCATATCAAAGCGTTTTACATGAAGCAAAACGACGATGGTAAAACGGTAAGAGCGATGGATGTTTTATTCCCATGGATTGGAGAAATCATTGGTGGTTCGCAGCGCGAAGAAGATTATACGAAGTTAACAACACGCATGGCGGAGATGAATATTCCTGAGCACGAATTATGGTGGTATTTAGATACACGTAAGTTCGGTGCTTGTCCACATGCCGGCTTCGGATTAGGTTTCGAGCGATTAGTTTTATTCGTAACAGGCATGAGCAATATCCGAGATGTGATTCCTTTCCCGAGGACACCGAAGAATGCGGAATTTTAATTTGCAATGAAGCAGAGTCCCGAAAACGGGACACGCTTCATTACAAGATAATTTGAAAATGATTTAATTATTGGTGGCCGGTCGCTGAGGCTCTCGAAGCGTGCGGCCAGATATGTTAAGCGAACTGCAATCGGCGCTTAGAGAGCCTCAGCGACCGAAACATTTGTTTTTAATTACCATTTTGCATTAACCCCCATAAATATATTATCTTAGCAATATGAATTTAAGAGAATCGATAAATGATAATCCTCAAGCTTTTGTTGCTTTGTGCAAAGACTATGAGGTAAAATCATTGTATGCTTTTGGTTCTTCTATTACTAATGAATTCAAAGAAAACGAAAGTGATATTGATTTATTAATTGAGCTTGATACTGCTGATCCCTTACAAAGAGGAGAAAACCTTTTAAATATCTGGGAGAAATTTGAATTGTTTTTTCATAGAAAAGTCGATTTGTTGACTTCCTCCTCTATTAAAAATCCGATACTCAAGAAAAGTATTGATTCAACTAAGGTTTTGATTTATGACGGAAAAGAGCTTAAAGTATCTTTCTGATATACTATTGGCTATTGAATTAATCGAAGGAGTTTACATCTTCTATTAATGATTTCACTATTTACTCTTCTGATAGAAAAACACAGAGTGCCGTTGAGCGACAACTAGCAATTATCGGCGAGGCTTTGAATAAATTTTACCAAAATGAGAGTAGCATTAAAATTGAAAATGACAAACAAATAATTGCTTTTCGTAATCGATTAGTTCATGCATATGATAGCATTGACAATTCAATTGTTTGGGCTATTATAAAGAAACACATTCCTCAACTTAAGGAAGAGGTTAAAAAAATAATTCAAGAAGGCTGATTTGAAAATGAATTTTTCGATATAAACAGGTGTGGGTCTGTAGTTTGCTTGCACTAATATAGATAAACCCGCACCTATACAAATCTGCTCTTATTTTTTCGATTGAATTTACGGAGCCGTAACATCAAAACTCTTATTCGCTGTATTGAATAAGACCGGATTTTTACTCCATGTTTCGAGGGAGTTACGGTGCTTAATAACCAAATAATACGATTGATTTAATATCGCAAGCGGGAAGGTAAATGAAACTTGTCCGTTGGTGCTCACCACTTTTTTATCGGTGTAAACTAAGTTGTATGGCGAGGTTGGTTGTGCGAGCGATAGTGTAATTGTATCTGCTAATGTCGGATAAGCAGCGGCGTCAATAGCTGGTGCCATCATGTTCGTACCTGCATCGTAAAACCCTTCGATAAATAATTTCATATTCAATGTTACAAAAGGATATTTCCCTTCTATTTTAATATTATCGATGTAAAGGTTATTTCCATAGCGACCAATATTGATAAAGCTACTTTGTATGGATTGATTCGAATAGGAAGTTAAATTGATAGAATCGGTGCGCCATTGTGCAGCCGTTGGCGTAAACGCAGAACCGTTAGTCCCTGCAACTGTGGACAAGCCTGTCCCTGATTTGTAATAAAGATTATTAAAAGATACTCCGCAATCATTAGATATTCCTACCGCTAATGAATCTGCGTAGGTGGCAGAGGTGCTGTATTGCTGATAGGCGGCATCAAACTTCAACCAGTACTCAGCAAATCCCGATAAATTTACTTTTGGCGACTGCATCTGATCACGTAATCCTCCTGAGCTTAACGAGTAATTTTGGTAAGTCATACAAGCTGTGCTCGTACCAAAGCCACTTGCAGTCGTGGAGCGCGTCCACACTTTGCCATCCGTACCTGCATCCACATTGGTCCACGCATCAGGAGGAAAGGTGGCTAGTTCAACTCCTTCTGCTAACGGCAACGTATTACCTCCAACAGCAATATAATTTGTTTTAGTAAGTGTTTTAGTAGAAGTACCTGCTGTTACTGTTAATGTAACATTAAAATTGCCAGATGAATTATATGTCACAACAGGATTTTTTAGTGCTGACGTAGAGGGAGTACCGCCCGGAAATGACCAGGACCAAGAAGTAGGGTTTCCAGTGGAAGCATCTGTAAATTGTACCGACTGACCAGCGCATGGTGTATTGATAGAAGCACTAAAGTTCGCCGATAAACTTCTCAAAGAACTGATTGGAACTTCCCACATTCCTCGACCATAGGTAGAGACACGCATTAATGCATTGCTTGTTCCATCATCGTATATGGATAAGTCGTAAATATTTGTTCGGATAGGTAGCGCCGTGGCATAGCTTGTCCATGTTGTAGCAGAACCCACTTTGTAATAAACAACATTTCCTCCTGCAACAATCATCAATTCATTAGCAGGATTAAAATCATCGGTGATGATATCAATATAATTTACTGCTGGAAGATTGTATGTAACATTCGTCCATGTTGCGCCATAATCGGCAGAGCGATAGACTTTACTACCTAATGCGGCGTAAACAATGGCAGGATTATTTTTTCTGGAAACTACTTTGGCGGACACAGAAGATGCTACCGGAAGTGCATACTGCGTAAATGTTGGTGACGCTGAATAAGCATTCTTTGTCACATATATGGCCTGATCACTCGTTACAACATAAATGGTGTTGCTATCACTCTGCGACATATGTACACCCATAATAGACTTATTAATGGTTCCGATTTGCGTCCAGGTAGGAGATGTAGCTGTCAAGTTGGAGGTGATGTATAAATTACTATCGCCTACTGCTGCTAAATTTGAGTTGCTGCGATAGAATGAAATGTCTTTAAAACTTGCGCGAGGCAAACCAAACCCAGCTTCACTTCCTGTTACATTACGACGTTTCGCACTATTGAAATAATACACCCTTTGACTATTCGCAGTAAAATCGAAAGCACATTTTGTTGTCCAGTCGCCACCGCGATTTGTAAACCAACCCGTGCCTGTATTCGCATAATAGAGCTCGCCATTATCTTGTGTGCCGATGCTTATCATATCACGACGAGTAGGCGAACAACTTCCATGATAAATTTCGTAGCCATTGATACCATCACTCTTCGGCGACCAATTGTTTCCGCCATCAGTACTTAGCCAAACACCTCCATCATTAATATTATACAATTGAGAGGTGTTATAAGGATTCACAACTATCTGATGCATGTCGGTGTGAACTTTCGCATACCAGTTAGTTAACTGCGTCCATGTTACACCTCCATCTATCGATTTCCAAACAGCATGTGCTACCATGTAAATAATATTAGCATTGGTTCTGTCGACACCAATTCCAAAGTTATAATCACCCTGACCTACATCAGTAGATAAATTAGAATAGTACGTTAAATAAGGAGAAGCTGCGGTTTTAATTGCTGAGAAATTTGTTCCTCCATCCGTTGATTTATAAAGCATTCCTGCATTACCTACCATTCCGAAGTAAACAACATTGGTATCAGCAGGCGTTACTGCTATACGACAACCATCTCCATTCGTAACTCCGGCAGGCAAAACAATTCCTGCATTTATTTGCGTCCATGTTTCACCAAAATCAGTAGAGCGAAAAAAAGCAGAATCGGTTGTTGCTGCATATAGCGTTCGAGATGTAGGTGTCTTTTGTTTTAAATCATCGAACGTTCGAGCTGTAGATTTAAGCGTCCATGTGCTACCCGCATTCGTTGTCTTATAAATTCCGGTGTTGGTAGCAGCAACGATAACCTGATTGTTCGTTGGATCCATTACCATTTCAACGACAATTTTTCCGGTGAGCGTAGTTTGCGTAAACGTATTTCCTGCGTTGGTCGATTTCCAAACGCCGGAACCAGTAGAATAATAATTATGATCACCACCTCCGAGATAAATAATTGAATCATTGGTATGATCAATACAAACCGAGGCCATACGAGTTCCTGATGGCATGATGTCGCAACCAGGTGCTAACGTCCACGAAGTACCGCCATTGGTGCTAATGAACAATCCTCCTCTTGCACTCACCGCATAAAACTTATTGGCATTGGTGGGATGAAACTTCATCTGGCTCACACGGCTAATACCATGAATTTGTCCGCTGACATTCGTAGGAAAATAATTCGGTGCAACGGGTGTCCATGTTGTAGTTTGTGCTGCAACATTTAATGAGCAATAAATAAATACAATTAATAATCGAATATACTTTTTCATTTCTGCCCTCCTGTTCTTTCCTTTAGCTGTTGATTATAAAGTTGCATACGTTCTTCTTCGGATAGTATTCTTCCATCGGCCTGCACATACGGAAACACACTTCGCTTCCAATCTTTGAAGCGCTTGAATTGATACTTCATTCGCATGTACTCGTTCAACTGCGCTTGCGTCCATGTAGCACGAGACTGTTGCATACTATCGGCTTGCTCGCGTGTAAGCTTTCCTTCCGTAATTAACTCTGATTCCTCTTCGGGCTCTACGCGTTTTTCCCAATAAGCTTCAAACGCATCTAAGGCTTTGAAATAATTGGTATTCGGATCATCCATCATTTTTATCCAATGTGGATAGCTAGAAAGCTGTTCTTCTGTGAGCTCCTTTTCTTTCTGACAAAATCCGAAGTAAGGCAAACTAATAAACAGAAAAATCAAAAATAGTTGATTGGCAAATTTAAACATCAGGGCAATTTACAAATTTTGATTGAATCATTAAAAATAAAGATGGTTTTAATTCATTAAAACCCTTTTATTCGCTTCCCTATTCGACTATATTTGTATTCTCTTCTATGCAAAAATTAGGACTCCATCAGAAACTTCTACAGAAGTTATCGCCTCAGCAAATTCAGTTGATGAAATTGTTGCAGGTGCCTGCTGCATCCATGGAGCAACGCATTAAAGAAGAATTAGAAATTAATCCTGCCTTAGAAGAAGGAGACGACGAAGAACTCGAATTAGATAATTCCGAAGAGGAGGAAACATCCGAAGATGAACAAGAAGAAAAAGATGATTTTGAAGATGAGAAAGAAGAAGATTTAATTGATAAGGATGATGATATCGATATTGCAGATTATATAGATGATGATGATATTCCTTATTACAAAACGAACGCAAACAATACTTCTCCTGACGATGAAAAGAGAGAAACTCCCATTACAGTAAGTGTTTCTTTTCAGGATATTTTACTTTCATCATTAGGATTATTACCACTCGATAATCATCATTATATTATTGCTCAACATCTGATTGGTAGTTTAGATGACGATGGTTATTTACGTCGTGATTTGAATTCGATTGTTGATGATTTATCGTTCTCGCAAAATATTCAAACAACACTTGAAGAGTTAGAGGAAACGTTAAAAGTAATTCAGACTTTAGATCCTGCTGGTATTGCCGCGCGCGACTTACGCGAGTGTTTATTGCTTCAGTTAGATCGTAAGAAAAAAGAACATCATCCGCATGAAATTGCATATTGCATTATTCACGATTATTTTGATGAGTTCAGCAAGAAGCATTACGAGAAGATTCAGAAAAATTTAGAGCTCACCGACGAGCAATTCAAAGAAGCTATTCATGATATCGTAGCATTAAATCCTCGTCCGGGTGGTGGTTCTGCAGAGGAGACGCGCAGCTCACAACAAATTATTCCTGATTTTATTTTGATGGTGAACAATGGCGAAATGGAGCTTACATTAAATGCACGCAACGAACCAGACCTTCGTGTGAGTCGCACGTTTCAGGAGATGTTGCAAGCCTATGCACGCGATAAAAAAAGTGTGAATAAAGAAGCAATCACATTTATTAAATCGAAGATTGATTCGGCACGTTGGTTTATTGATGCTATTCGTCAGCGACAAATCACTTTATACACTACCATGCAAGCTATCATGGTGCATCAGAAAGATTATTTTTTGAATGGTGATGAACGTCAGTTGAAGCCCATGATTTTAAAGGATATTGCAGAGATGGTGCAGATGGATATTTCAACTGTATCGAGGGTAGCGAATAGTAAGTATGTAGAAACGCCGTATGGTACTTTTTTGCTGAAATATTTTTTCTCTGAAGGATTGCAAACTGATTCAGGCGAAGAAGCATCGAGTCGTGAGATAAAGAAAATTTTAGAAGATGCTATTGGCGGCGAAGATAAACGCAAGCCTTTACCAGACGAAAAATTAGCTGAGTTACTCAATGGCAAGGGCTATAATATTGCTCGACGTACCGTAGCTAAATATCGTGAACAACTGAATATTCCGGTAGCACGACTTCGTAAAGAAGTGTAACAGAAAGTTTACGGTTATTCCTTAATTATCATTCTAAAAAATTGGGTAAATGGTTTACCTTTGCAAACTACTTTGTGAAGGAAAAGAAATATGTCGCAACATTTATCAGAACAAGAGATTTTTCGTCGTAAGAGTCTCGAAGAATTATTAAGCATGGGTATTAATCCTTACCCTGCTGCATTATATCCTGTGAATTGTTATTCAGAAAAAATTCATGCAGGCTTTGATGCTAACCCGGATGCATTTAAAGAAGTGGTAGTTGCTGGCCGTATTATGTCGCGCCGCATTATGGGTAATGCTTCATTTGCTGAATTGCAAGATGCACAAGGAAGAATTCAACTTTACTTTAAGCGTGATGAAATTTGTCCGGGTGAAGACAAGACGTTATACAATACAGTTTTCAAAAAATTAATTGATACAGGTGATATCATCGGTGCAAAAGGATATGCTTTCCGCACGCAGATGGGAGAACTTTCTATCCACGTTGCTGAATTTACGATTCTTTCTAAGTCGTTGCATCCATTGCCAACAGTGAAAGAAAAAGACGGCGAAGTATTCGATGCATTCAGTGATCCTGAACAACGTTATCGTCAGCGTTATGTTGATTTAATTGTGAACCCTCACGTACGCGAAACATTTGTGAAGCGTTCGAAGCTAGTAAATAGCATGCGCTCCTATTTGAATGAGAAAGGATATTTAGAAGTAGAAACTCCTATTCTTCAACCGTTATATGGTGGTGCTGCTGCGCGTCCGTTTAAAACACATCACAACACACTCGACATGACGCTTTACTTACGTATTGCGAATGAGCTTTACTTGAAGCGTTTGATCGTTGGTGGTTACGATGGCGTATTTGAATTTGCAAAAGATTTCCGCAACGAAGGAATGTCGCGTTTTCATAATCCAGAGTTTACGCAAATGGAATTGTATGTTGCGTACAAAGATTATAACTGGATGATGGAAACAGTGGAAGCAATGGTAGAGAAAATTGCCTTAGACTTACATGGTAAAACAGAAGTACAAGTAGGTGAGAACATGATCAACTTCGCTCGTCCTTGGAAACGTTTTACAATGTATGAAGCGATTCAACATTTTACAGGAGTAGATATTTCTGAGATGAATGAAGCAGAGATGCGTGAAGCAGCGAAGAAGTTAGGTGTTGAAGTAGATGCTTCTTTAGGTCGTGGAAAAATTATCGATGAACTATTTGGTGAGTTTTGCGAGCCGAAATTAATACAGCCAACATTCATTACTGATTATCCAATAGAGATGAGTCCGCTGGCGAAGAAGCACCGTAGCAAAGAAGGTTTAGTAGAACGCTTTGAAGCGATTTGTAACGGTAAAGAAATTTGCAATGCTTACTCTGAGTTAAATGATCCTATTGATCAACGTAAACGTTTTGAAGAGCAATTAGAGCTTGGTAAGCGTGGCGATGAAGAAGCAATGATGTTGGATGAAGATTTCCTTCGTGCAATTGAATTCGGTATGCCTCCTACCTCAGGATTAGGAATTGGTATTGATCGTTTATCGATGATTATGACGAATTCTCCTTCTATTCAAGATGTATTGTTCTTCCCTCAGATGCGTCCTGAATTAACAGGTGCAGGTGTTGTGAAAGAAGAGGCAGTGTTAGATGGTGTTCCTTCTCCTTGGGACGAAGTGTTGATGAAAATGGGTATAACAACGAGCCAGCAATTAAAAACAATGAATCCTAATAAGTTGTTTAACGATTTAGGCGGAATGCGAAAGAAATTAAAAATTGAATCATCTCTTCCTTCTTTAGACGATGTGAAGAGTTGGATGTCGTAATAAGAAAGGCCGGGCAATTCCGGTCTTTTTGTTTAAACTGAATTTTATGAGAAAAAGAATTTTATTACTGATTGCTGTTGCTACGTTAACACTTACTAACGGCTATGCACAGCTGAACGATGCGAAAGTTATTCCGAATTTGAAAAAGCATATTTCTACACTTGCTTCTGATGAATATGGCGGACGAGAGCCAGGTACTAAAGGTGAAGTGTTAGCTTATACTTACATCAGCAAGCAATTCAAAGAAATTGGCTTGAAAGAAAAAGGTACGAACGGCTACTTGCAGGAATTTAAATTTGTAAAGTCGGTGAGCATGGATGCTTTGTGTGCTATGACAATAAACAATCAAGCAGCGAAAGCGAATGATGATTTCATTTTACTTCCTTATTCGAACGATACTAGCATCAGTGGTGTAACCAAGTATATGAACTACGGAATTATTTCTACCAAGAATAATTTCAATGATTATTCAGAGTTACAAACAACCGACCGCTTACCGTTTATATTGGTAATGGAATACGGCACTCCTGATCATGCTGGTCCACATAGTAAGTACAGCGATGATGCAGATATCCGTACGCGAGTTAACAATGCAATTAAATTCGGAGCAATGGGAGTCATCTTCATTAACAGTAGCAAAGATGAGCAAGATCCTGAAATTGATTTTAGTAAACGCATTACCGTGAGTAGCATTCCTGTTGCATTTGTGAAAGGCACATTAGCAACACAATTAAAAAATGGTAGTTGTAATGTAAGTATGACGACTAAACTTTATAAAGAGGAAGTCAGCGGACATAATATTATTGGGTTCATTGATAATAAAGCAGAAAACACGGTTGTGATTGGTGCGCATTACGATCACTTGGGTATGGGCGGACATGAATCTCTTTACAGAGGAGAACCAGCAGTGCATAATGGCGCAGATGATAATGCCAGCGGTACAGCAGCATTGATTGAATTAGCGCGTTACTTAAAAGCAAATGGTCCGAAAGGAAATAATTATTTAATCATGGCTTATTCGGGAGAGGAGAAAGGATTGTTAGGCTCTGGTTATTTTGTGAAGAATCCTACACTCGCTTTAAACAAGATGAACTATATGTTAAACATGGATATGGTTGGTCGTTTGAAAAAGGAAGAACCGACTGTTTTGATAAATGGAGTTGGGACTTCTGATGCTTGGAAGATTACGATGAACTACATTAAAGTAGATAGTTTAAAAACAAAGACTACTGAATCAGGTGTTGGTCCTTCGGATCATACTTCGTTTTATTTGAAAGATATTCCTGTATTGCATTTTTTCAGTGGTACACACAGCGATTATCATAAGCCAAGCGATGATGAAAATTTAATCAACTACCCTGGAGAAGTTGCAATCATGAATTACATTGTTCAATTAGTGCAACGATTAGATGATAAAGGAAAGTTAAATTTCATCAAGACAAAAGAAGATACTAATGAAGATGCTCCTCGCTTTAAAGTAACCTTAGGTGTTGTTCCTGATTATGGGTTTGATGGAGCAGGTATGCGCATTGATGGAGTAAGTGAAAACAAACCCGCAGCAAAAGCAGGATTAAAAGCAGGTGATATTGTCATTCAAATAGGAGAAGAAAAAGTAGTTGATATGATGAGTTACATGAAAGCGCTTGGTAAATTTTCAAAAGGAGATACCGTGCACGTAAAGATTGTGAGGGATAAAGTAGAGAGTTTAGTGAGTATTACTTTTTAAGAGTTTTATTTGGATTAGAGCATTTGTTACTTAAGGCTCTCTGCGCTATTACTAGCGAGGTAAAGGCGGTCCCTGAGGCTCTCGAAGGGCCGGGTTTCGTACTTCAAGGTGCTTAGTAACCACGCTTCGAGAGCCTCAGCGACCACGCTTCGAGAGCCTCAGCGACCCTATATTTTAAGCAATGACCAACGAAGAAGTAGAAAAAATAATCAACGAAGTATTCCCAGGATTAACATTATACTATCGTGATGCAAATTTATCGAAAGAAGTAATTTCGAATTATCAACCGAAGCAAATTATCTTAGAACCAGCGTTTATCGATTGCTCGCATATGGGCGGATATCCAACAGGAAATATGCGTTACCTGATAGCAAGTAATAAAGCTGCTGACTTAAGTCGTGTACAACCCGAAGTAGCTAAATACGGAATGATGGTGATTAATGCTGGTTCGTTTTTTAAAGTATTAGACATTTTTGAAATTGACGGCTATACGCAGGTGTTACTATTGCATATCCCATCGCAGGCGGTCGACTTTTTTAAAATCACGAACTCCAACTTAGAGCAAACCGTGATTGATAAATGTCGCGCGCTATTTGAAACGCGAATGACAGACGAAGTAATTCCTGAACTCAACGAAGAAGAATGGAAACAACGAATCGATTTTCCAGTGGGGATGAGTAAGGAAGGGAAGTTGTATTTTCAGGAGTAATATTATTTCTTTCTGAAAGTTAATTTGTCAAAACTCCATGCATTTTTACAACGTGTTTTTATTGCACTCGAAGTAATTACTATTTTCTTTTTATTACTAAAATCAATTGTTAATTCAACTTCAGCATTTTCTTTTGGATTTCTTTCTTTTATATCTACCTCTTCTTCTGGCATTCCACAATCTTGCTTGTCAGTATAATTACAATATGTTTTCGTAATAAATACTTTATAGACATTATCAGCAACTTCTATTGCTTTAATAAAATCTGCTTCGGCATTGGTTTCTGGCCCAGAACATCCGTAAGGCTCGTTTCCATTGTATAGTTGTTTGACAACGATTCCCTTTTTTGATTTTTTAATTTCTAAGTTACATATCGATCCTCCACCCATTGTATTATCTGCATAATCAACTGCAAATAGTTCATTGCTTGTATATGTTCCTAAAATAACTTTTAATTCATTATCATCTAAAAATATTTCTTCTACCTTCTTTTCTACAATCGGTTTATTGACCGATGTTTTTTTATTTTCAGGAACTAATACAGGTTTATCAGCTTGTTTACAGCCAATAAAAATTGATGATAAAATAAAACAGCGAGTGACTACATTAAAAATAGATTTCATAATTGTTAATTTTATTTATTAATCAAAGTAAAAAACAAAAAGTAACCGTAAACATAAATTCAATTTAAAAATAATTATTTTAAATAACTAATCGCGAAACGTGTTGCTTGTTCTTTAGTATCAGCTGTAGCAAATAATTTATCGCCTTGCAGTTTTACAAATTTGTTATTAAACGCTTTCAGTATAATCGTATTAGCATCCAATTGAATAATCGTAAATGCTTCCCAGTCAGAAGGAGATTCGCGGTTTGCCATAATCTGTTTGCTGCCATCAATCTCAGCAGATAAAAATTGATTGGTATAAGCCATCAAGTTCACTGTATTTTTAGGGCGCCAGATCAAGTTAAATGTTTCCCATCCTTCTGCATTATTCTTTGTTGCAACCAACTCTTTTGATTGCTCTGCACAGACAAACTTACCATTATCAGCTTTCAAGGTTATATACTTTTCTACAGGTAAATTAATATCTCCTTCAAATTGATTGGTGAGCAATCTATGTACTTCGGTCTCTAGAATTATATTCACCGATAAATCAGGCTTTTCTTTCACTAATAAATCTTCGCGCATACGGTATTTCCATTCATCATGAATAAAAACGCATTCGTGAAACGACTCTTCAAAATATTTCATCATTAGCATTGTGAAAGAATCACGAATGAAAAAACACTTTCGTTTTGGTTGTCTATCATTGATACGCACCAGTTGAAAATCCCATTCTGCAATTTGTGCTGGTCGTTTGTAATTACGCAACGGACCATCATACGCGCCACTATCGCCTTTGCGTTTTAAGGCTAGAAATTTCTCAGGGAACTTATCCTCAACATTCAGAATTTTTGCTTGTGATCCTAAGCGTGATTCGTACTCACGTGTGAAGTCGTTGATGTTGGCAATGTATAAATCAGCATAATCTTTCTTGATAGAATTAGCAATAGCTTCATAACCATAATACGCACCTAAGTCGTTCCAGTGATCATCTGTTCGTTGATACAACACTACTCCATCCTTTTTATGCGCAAGAATATTCGAACGTACATCAATAATGTTTATGTAAGGAGGATTATTCAAAGACATTAATTGATCGTAGCGTGTTTTAGGAGAAACTTTTACTACCTGATAAGGAAGATTCTCTGGATAAACATTCATCTTATTAGGAACGATTGCTACGTAGTATTTCATTCCACGCATAGCAGCCCATTTCGTGCGCTTCTCTAAGTCGTTCTTTATAGTTTGTAATTCTTCGGAAGTAAACAAATTTGCGCCTTTGTAATTGGCGGTCGATTTTGTCTCGTAAAACCAATTGTTATTTCCAATGATGACTTCAGATGGAACAGCAGACGTACGAAGGTTAAAGAATTCAAAGCGATCTAAAAAACGAATCAGTGAATTTCTGAATCCGAAATTATCTGCGTAATACGCATCATATTCTTTAAAGAATTTTTCGAGTTCACTCTTTTGATAAACTGGTCGTGCTGCTTTCTCACGATTTTCATTCGCAGGAAATTCAGCAACTAATTCAAGATTACTATTGATAAACGGCAATAGAATCATGACGGAAAAAATCATGATGACCAACATTTTTATAAATGTCTTTTTCGCCTCCATCAAAATCTGAAATAAATAAAAGGATTATACGTGTTGGCTGCTAAATAGGCTAATGCAAAAAAGAAGACAACGATAGCAAACGTAAACTTCACCAATAAGAAACGATATTCTAAAACTGGCGCTATGCTAAACTTCGCCATGTATCGGTCACTAACGGCTCTGAATATCCTAAAAGAATAAAGGATGGCGAACACAAGCAGTATTATCACTTTCGGATTTATAAATTCAATGGCAAATACACTTGTTGTTACTCCGCTTGAAATTCCGAACATTCGTTCAACAAATATCCAGGCTTCTGAAATTTTATCCGCTCTGAAAAACACCCAACCAATCATTACTACTAAAAGTGTATAGGCAACTCGTAATGGTGATGGAAGCTTGCTAATAATTTTATCAAGGCCAACTCTTTCCAGCAATAAAAACAATCCGTGGTACATTCCCCAAACAATGAATGTCCAGCTGGCGCCATGCCAGAAGCCCGTGCAAAAAAAGACAATTAATAAATTGCGCAACGTTTTTAATTCAGATCCTTTGCTCCCTCCTAACGGAATGTATAGAAAATCTCTAAACCATGTAGAGAGTGAAATATGCCAGCGTCGCCAGAATTCTTTTATGGACTTAGATGAATAGGGATAATTAAAATTCTCTGGGAAATCGAATCCGAAAATTTTTGCTAAGCCAAGTGCCATATCCGAGTATCCAGAGAAATCAAAATAAATCTGAATGGTGTAACTGATAATTCCCAACCATGCTGCACTCGTAGAAAGTGATGCAGCGGGATTATTAAAAATTCCATCAGCAATAAACGCAAACGTATTCGCAACAATTACTTTTTTCGCTAATCCAAAAATAAAACGTTGTATTCCGAACGCAGCTTTATCCATGCTCATTGTACGATTAGCAAACTGCGTTGCCACATCGTAATAACGCACAATTGGTCCTGCAATTAATTGCGGAAAGAAGGAAATGTATAAAGCTAAATCGAGAAAGTTCTTTTGTACTTGCACTTTTTTACGATACACATCAATCACATACGAGAGCGCATGAAAAGTAAAAAACGAAATTCCAATTGGTAATCCAACCGGCGTATATTCAATTTGCGTTGACTTAAGCAGATTAATATTATCAAGAAAGAAATTAAAATACTTGTAATAGCCGAGCAATCCAAGATTGACAATTACAGCAATGGTAAGAATGAGCTTATCATTCGTATCACGATTTTTATCAATCAGTAATCCGAAGATGTAATTGATAATGATTGAAAAAATAAAAATGGGTGTTTGAGATAAACTTCCCCAAGCGTAAAAAATAAGACTGGCAATTAATAAAATGCTATTGTGAAATTGTTTTTTCCCAATGCCTATTAAGAATAGAACGATGGGTAAAAAAGCAAATATGAAAATTGGGGAACTAAATAGCATTAATGAATCTGCAAAGTTGAAGTAGTAAAAATAGAAAATAAAACATAAAAAAAGTCCCGAGCTAATTACACTCAGGACTGGGTTGGTTTATGGTTAGATTGTATTTTTTATCCGCTGCAGCTAATGCAATCAGGATTGTCTAATGAGCAAGTCTTTGGCTCAACAAAGTCAGTTGTGAAATCAGCAGCAGCAGGTGTTGCTGTTGTTAAGACTGATATTGATGATGGCGTTTCAGGAACTGTGGTTGTTGCAGTTACTACCATTGCTTCTGTATTTACCGATACTACTTCAGCAACAACTGGCGCTGCTTCGTATTGTTTATCGACAGTGAACTTAATTGCTGATGCGGCAGGTTTTGTTCTTAAATAGTACATACCTGTTTTCAAGCCGCGCTCCCATCCGTAGAAATGCATTGATGTAAGCTTAGCGAAGTTTGGTTCAGCAATAAATAAATTCAACGACTGACTTTGGCAGATATAAGCACCACGGTCAGCAGCCATATCGATAATCGTACGTTGTTTGATTTCCCAAACTGTTTTATAAAGTTCTTTGATTTCTTGAGGAATTTCAGGAATATTTTGAACAGAACCATTTGCAGAAATGATTTTGTTCTTCATTGAATTATCCCATAATCCTAATCGCACTAAGTCCATTAATAAATGTTTGTTCACCACGATGAACTCACCACTTAATACACGACGGTTATAGATATTCGTTGTATAAGGTTCGAAGCATTCGTTATTACCTAAGATTTGAGAAGTAGATGCTGTTGGCATTGGAGCAAGCAATAATGAATTACGTACACCATACTTCTTTACTTCTTCACGAAGTACATCCCACTCCCAACGATCTGTTGGCGTTACATTCCACATATCAAATTGGAATATACCTTGAGAGATTGGCGAACCTTCGTATGTTGAGTATGCACCCTCTACTTTCGCTAAATCTTTTGAAGCTGTCATTGCTGCATAGTAAATCGTTTCAAAAATTTCACGATTCAACGTTCTTGCTTCTTCGCTTTCGAAAGGATAACGCATCAAGATAAAGGCATCTGCTAATCCTTGCACACCTATACCGATAGGACGGTGACGCATATTACTATTACGAGCTTCAACAACTGGGTAATAGTTTTCATCGATGATACGATTTAAATTCTTCGTAGCAGTATAAGTAATTTCAAATAATTTTTGGTGATCAAACTTTCCGTTGATAACAAAGCGCGGAAGTGCAATAGAAGCCAAGTTACAAACTGCTACTTCGTCAGGTGCTGTATATTCAACAATCTCCGTACATAGGTTAGAACTCTTGATAGTACCTAAATTTTTCTGATTGCTCTTTTCGTTACAAGCATCCTTGTATAACATATAAGGAGTACCTGTTTCAATTTGTGATTCTAGGATAGCTGTCCAAAGTTCACGCGCAGGAATTGTTTTTCTTGCACGGCCTTCTGATTCATAACGCGTATATAAAGCTTCGAACTCTGCTCCATAGCACTCATCTAGTCCTGGTGCTTCATTCGGACAGAATAAACTCCATTGACCTTCTGCTTTTACACGCTTCATGAATAAATCGCAAATCCAAAGTGCGTAAAATAAATCACGCGCACGTATTTCTTCTTTCCCATGGTTTTTCTTTAACTCAAGGAATTCAAAAATATCTGCATGCCAAGGCTCTAAGTAAACTGCGAAAGAACCTTTACGCTTTCCACCACCTTGATCTACGTAACGTGCAGTATCATTGAACACGCGTAACATTGGAACGATTCCGTTACTTGTTCCGTTTGTACCACGGATATAAGAACCCGTAGCACGGATATTATGTAAGCTTAGTCCGATACCACCAGCAGATTGAGAAATTTGAGCTGTTTGCTTTAATGTATTATAGATTCCATCGATACTATCGTTTTGCATCTGTAATAAGAAGCAAGAACTTAACTGAGGCTTAGGAGTACCTGAATTGAATAAAGTAGGCGTTGCATGTGTAAACCAACGCTCGCTCATTAAGTTATAAGTATGAATAGCTGATTCTACATCCGTCTTATGAATACCTACAGACACACGCATTAACATATGTTGCGGGCGCTCCACAACTTTTCCGTTGATTCTTAATAGGTAAGATTTTTCTAACGTCTTGAAACCGAAATAATCATATCCAAAATCACGGTCGTAAATGATGCTAGAATCTAGAAGATCGGAGTTGTTTTCAATGATCTCCATTACATCTTCCGCAATTAAAGAAGCATTCTTTCCTGTTTTAGGATCGATGAACGTATAAAGGTCACGCATTGTTTCCGTGAACCCTTTTTTAGTATTCTTATGCAAGTTGGATACCGCGATGCGTGATGCAAGTTGCGCAAAATCAGGATGACGCGTAGTTAAAGAGGCCGCCATTTCTGCAGCAAGGTTGTCAAGCTCAGTTGTAGTTACGCCATTAAATACCCCTTCAATTACCTTTTGTGCAACAATTTGTGCACTAACATGGTCTGGTGAAAGACCATAGCAAAGCTTTTGAATACGGGCAGTAATTTTGTCAAACTTTACTGTTTCCTCCTTACCATCTCTTTTAATTACGAACATACACTTAAAGCGTTTTTAGATTGTGGTTATTGCTGTTTAACTAAACTCTTTTGTTTTTTCCAGACTTAAAAGAGGCGACGACTCCGCTGACAACTATTTATTGCCTTATTTAAGTGTTCCAGAAACTGATTTGAGTTTGAAAACCAGCGCTTTCCCGTTTCCGGGTCCGACTGCTGTAGCCGGTTACAAATCAAGTTAAAGATATGTTCATTCCCAAGCCCTATTTATCCACAATTGAATGCTTTTTTCAACAAAATAGCGGTTGCAAAATTTTTTCGAGAAAAAACTTTTTTACTTGAAAAATTATCTTATTTAGAAAAAAAAGGGGGCTTTTCTGTTGACCAAGTTGCCCCTTTTAATTCGTATAGACTAGGCGTTAGGAAGGCAATTAAATTGTTTTTATATCAATAAAAAATTTCTGATTTATAAAACAGTTCTTATCGACATTAAAAATCTTCTAATACAGGTTTGTTGTTTAGTACAAGATCGACACTATCCATTACATCTGAAGTTAATATAGGTAAAGCATCAATGGCTTTTAAATTTTCTTCTAGCTGCGGAACTTTACTTGCACCTAAAATTACGGTACTTACATTTGGATTTTTCAAACACCAGGCAATGGCAAAAACAGGAAGTGATACATTAAGGTCATCTGCAATTTTCTTAATAGCTTTCACTTTATTGATACGCTCTTCCGTAAGATTTCTTTCTTTCAACCATTCTAGTCCTTCAATAGAAAGTCTTGTGTCGGTAGGATTATCAAACAAATATTTTCCTGATAAAACTCCACTTGCTAATGGCGACCAAATCGTAGTAGCTAATCCTTGATGCTTGAACAAATGCAAATAATCATCTTCCATTTTTTTACGCTCCAGCATATTATATTGCGGCTGTTCCATAACTGGAGGCATTAAATGATGGTGCGCTGCTTCTAAATGAGCTTGCAAAATTTCTTGTGCGCTCCATTCAGAAGTTCCCCAATATAAAATTTTGCCTTGCTGAATCAAATGATTCATCGCTTGAACGGTTTCTAAAATGGGAGTATTTTTATCAGGACGGTGACAATAATATAAATCGATATAATCAACTTGTAATCTTTTTAGTGCTGCATCACAACCTTCAATAATATGCTTACGACTTAATCCGCGTTGGTTTGGCTTATTCTCTTCAAATCCGAAGAACACCTTACTCGAAACCATATACGAGCTGCGCGTCCATTTTACCTTGTTAAGGATGTTTCCCATTACCTCTTCACTTTTTCCGCGTGCGTAGATTTCTGCATTATCAAAAAAGTTAATGCCAGCATCATAGGCTTTAATCATCAATTCTTCGGCAGTTGTATCTGCTATTTGCTTTCCAAAAGTTAACCACGTTCCAAATGAAAGTGCACTAACTTGTAGACCTGTATTCCCAAATTTTCTGTATTCCATATTCCTTTATTTGCGCCTAAACTACAATTAACAATTGATTCCCCCTTATGAAATGTCATTGTTTAAATAGAAAAGGAGTCTAATCGACCATTTTTCATTGTATTCTGTCTCTATTTGTCGTAATTTGCTATATCCTTTATGAAAGGGGCAATAATCTAATAAATGATACCTTTGAAAACAAAACAATTTATAATAAAATTAAGACACTCCCTCTTTCTCAATATTATGTTTAAATTCTTTACTCTATTAGCAGCCATTTTAATTAGTGGACAAATTAGTGGACAAATCATTGCACAAACTTTAACAGGAAACGAAGCAAAGAGCATAAACAAAAATCTAGCGGAAGTCCGTTACGACCAACGCAGCTCAGCGCCTTTGTACATTAGTTTTATACCGGGCTCTTCTATTTCTCCTTCCGAAGAAATGAATGGCTTATCAGCAATTTTGGGAATGTCAAAAGCAGACTCATGGCAACTGATAAGAAATGATAAAGATGATTTAGGGTTTACGCATAGCCGTTATCAGCAATATTATCAAAACATAAAAGTTATTACTGGAGAGTATATTTTGCATGTGAAAGGTTCACAAATTAATTCAGCAAATGGGATTTTTTATAGCCAACTTAGCATTTCAACAACTGCAAGTATCACTGCCCAACAAGCATTAGATCAGGCAAAGAAAGATATTGGAGCCTCAAAATATTTATGGGAATGTTCGGTAGCGGAACAAATTGCGTTGACAGGAAAAGTATATACTCCTATTGGAGAACTTGTAATACTCCCTTCATTAACCGGCGACAAAAAACAAAAGCCCATTTTATGCTGGAAGTTTGATGTATACGCAACGACACCGCATGAAAGATACAATGTATATGTAGATGCTAACACGGGTAAAATTGTTTTCAAAGAAAATAGAATTTGTACCATTACAACTAACGGTACTGCAGTAACTAAATATAGCGGAGTTCAAACTATTGGGGTAGACAGTTTATCTCCAACCAGCTATCGCCTACGCGAATATTCACGTGGATCGGGTGTTGAAACCTATAATATGCAGAAAGGAACTACCTATGCTTCGGCTGTAGACTTTTCTGATAATGACAATTACTGGAATACAACAACTAATCAGGATGATGCAGCATTAGATGCTCACTTCGGTGCAGAAAAAACATTTGATTATTATTTTAATATCCACAACCGTAATAGTTACGACAACCTCGGAAGTATATTACAATCGTATGTTCACTATAGCTCTTCTTACAACAATGCATTTTGGAACGGTACCGTTATGACGTATGGTGATGGCAATGGAACTACCTTTTCACCTTTAACTGTACTCGATATTGCAGCGCATGAATTATCGCATGGCGTAACTGAATATACTTCTAACTTAGTTTACTCATACGAGTCCGGCGCACTTAATGAATCTTTCTCAGATATTTTTGGTGTTTCTGTTGATTTTTATACGAATCCTTCCACTGCTAATTGGATTATAGGGGATCAATGTTATACTCCTGCAACTGCTGGAGACGGAATTCGTTTTATGAATAATCCAAATTTAGAAGGTGACCCTGATACCTACTTAGGTTTGAATTGGTATACTGGAACATCCGATTACGGTGGTGTACATTACAATAGCGGAGTACAAAATTTTTGGTATTATTTATTGAGTACAGGTGGCAGTGGAACCAACGACAAAGGATTTGTTTATAATGTTAGTGGAATCGGAATTAATAATGCCAGATTAGTTGCCTATAGAAATAACAGTTATTACTTAACAAGTGGCTCGCAGTACGCCGATGCTGCATATTATGCTGTAAAATCTGCGAATGATATTTTTGGAAATTGTTCTAATTATTCTTTACAAGTTAAAAACGCATGGGATGCCGTAGGTGTTTATACAAACAATTTAAATTCATTAGCCGTTACAAGTTTTACAGGTGCAAGTTGTCTAGGTGCGCCATTACAACTTAATGCATCTGGAGGAACAGTATTCAGCTGGACGGGGCCTAACGGATTCATATCTACTTCGCAAAATCCAGTTATTTCTGCTGCGAGTAATAATAATAATGGTAGCTATACATGTATTATTACAGATGCGAATGGGTGTTCTGGTAGTTCAATCGTAAAAATTAAATTAAATACGTCTCCATCGATTATTGTTTCAGGAGGAGGCATCATATGTAGTGGGTCAAGTGTTCAATTAAATGCTAACGGTAGTGTATATGGGCAGGGACAAAATACAGGTAGTAATTCTAACTCGTTAGCAATTCCTGATTATCCAGCAGCTGGAGTTTCATCGCCAATTATTGTTGCGGGTAGTACCTTAGCCAGCTCCATCGTATCTGTTACAATAGACTCGTTAATTCATACCTACGATGGGGATTTGAAAATTGAATTAATTTCTCCTTCGGGATCATCTATCATACTTACCAATTCAGTTGGTGCTGCAGGCAATAATTTCATAAAAACAAAATTTGTTCCTGTTGGCACATCAATTAATAATGGTACTGCACCATTCACAGGTTCGTATGCTCCTTCACAATCATTCTCTTCACTTACTGGCGCTGCTAATGGAACATGGTCATTAAAGATTACTGATTTGGGATCAGTTGATGTTGGTACATTATACAAATGGTCAATTGAGTTACCAGCAAATAGCATAACATCATATAACTGGACACCTAGTACAGGACTAGATAATGCTACTATTACAAATCCAACAGCAAGTCCAACACAAGCTACTACTTATACTGCAACATCTACTGACCTTAACGGATGTACTGCTTCAGGAACTACAGCAGTTGATATTGGAACACTTTCACTATCTGAAACACATACGAATGTATTGTGTAAGGGGGGCGCAACGGGAAAGGCAACAGTTAATGTAATAGGAAATATTTCTGGGGCTATTTCATATTTGTGGGATAATGGCGCTACTATTAATTCTATTAATAATCTATCGGCAGGACAATACAGCTGTATCGCTACTAACAGTAATGGATGTACTTCAACACAGACATTAATAATTTCTGAGCCCGCTACTTCATTAAGTGGTCCAATAACCTATACAAATGAAACTTGCCAGAATGCTAATGGAAGTTGTACAATTAATGTTACGGGAGGCGTTGCTCCTTATAATATTGTTTGGAATAATGGCGCTATTGGAGCAACTGCAAGTAATTTAGCTGCTGGAACATATCAAGCAACAGTTACCGATACGAATGGTTGCTTATTAATTAATACGATCACTTTAACGAATACAGGGATTTCATCAATTGGTACTATTGGAACTATAACAGGGACTAAAAATGGTGTTTGTCCTGGCACAACAAAATTATATTCAATTGCTGCAGTATCAAATGCAACCAACTATGTTTGGACTGCACCTTCAAATTCTACAATTATTAGTGGTCAAGGAACTAACTCAATTAAAATTCAATATGGTGCGGGCTTCGCGAGTGGCAATTTATCTGTTTATGCAAGTAATGCCTGTAAATCAACAAGTACAATTATAACAGCAATTAAAAGTATTCCAGCGACACCCGGAACTATTAAAGGTTCAATTACAAATTTATGTGGAGCACCTTCGACTTACAGCATAACAGCTGTTTCAGGTGCAACTTCGTATACATGGAGCGTTCCTTCCATTGCTTCTATTGTAAGTGGGCAGGGCTCCAATACAATTCAAGTATTATGGCCTTCATCGAATTTATCTAGTCAATCCATTTGTGTTAGTGCTAATAACGCTTGCGGAAGTAGTCTGGCAAAATGCTTAACTGGCATTACTACATTGCCATTAAAGCCAGTAAAAGTAACAGGGCCTCTTTCAGTTTGTGCGAACCAAACAAATCTAACGTATAGCGTTACCGCAGAACCGGGAGTAACCTATACTTGGGGAGTTCCGGCGGGAGGAAGTATACTATCAGGACAAGGCACGTCAACTGTAACAGTAAAATGGGGATCAGCAAGTGGCAGTTTAAAAGTAACCGCTTCGAACCAATGCGGAACGCAAACAATAAAATATCAAGCTATAAGTGTAACATGTCGTACAGGTGAAAATGATTTCAATGAAATCACCCTATCGCCAAACCCAAATGATGGTAATGCTATAATAAACCTAGGGAGCGAAAAATCATTTATTATTACAGTTAACGATATGCTTGGAAGACTTATCACTAAAAATTCTTCAGAGGGGCAATACTATGAGTTAAAATTAAATGATCAACCTAAGGGAATTTATATCATTTCTATTTTACCAACTAATGGTGAAAAGAAAATATTTAGAATGGTTGTTCAATAGCTATTGATTGTTTTCGTGTAATTGCATATAGGGAAACAAATAATTTACTTGAAGCAATGAAAGAATTATCGGCAATAGCCATAATAGCAAAAAAGCTTTAGTTGATTTGGTAAACCAAGGTCATAATAGAAATTAGAGGATAATTATTTTATTTCACATTATGTTCAACTACCCAATTGCTTGCTTTAAATCCTCGATTAAATCCTCTATATGTTCAATTCCTACGCTCAAACGAATCAAGCCATCTGTCACTCCGGCTTTTTCTCTTTCCACTTTAGGTATTGAGGCATGCGTCATAGTTGCTGGATGATTTAACAATGATTCAACACCACCTAACGACTCTGCCAACGAGAACACACGTACTTTAGAAGCCATTGCAAAAGTATCTTCAATCGTAGCATCTTTTAACGTGAACGATATCATACCACCAAAGCGCTTCATCTGACTTTTTGCGATATCATGATTAGGATGATCAGGAAATCCTGGCCAATACACTTTATCCACTTTTGGATGATTACGTAAATAGTGTGCGATAACTTCACCATTATCACAATGGCGATCCATGCGAACATGTAATGTTTTAATTCCACGTAGTACTAAAAAGCTATCCATCGGTCCTGGTGTTGCCCCACATGAATTATGAATAAATGCTAATCGATCGTATAACGCTTTATCATTTGTACAGATAGCCCCCATTACCACATCACTATGTCCACCTAAATATTTTGTAACAGAATGCATCACAATAGTTGCACCCATTTCTAACGGATTTTGCAAATAGGGAGAAGCAAACGTATTATCTACTACTAAAATTAAATTGTTCTCATTTGCGATAGCCGAACACTTACGAATATCAATTATTTGCATAGTAGGATTCGTTGGAGTTTCCACCCAAATCATTTTTGTATTGGCATTGATGTAATTTTTTATCGCATCCGCATCATGCATATTTACAAAATGGAATTTGATACCGAACGGTTCAAATATCTTAGTAAACATACGATAGCTTCCACCATACAAATCATTTGTAGCAATGACTTCATCACCTGGTAATAACAACTTAATAATTGCATCTGATGCTCCTTGTCCGCTGCTAAAACACAATCCATAACTTGCATTCTCGAGTGCAGCAATACAATTCTCCAATGCAGAACGTGTTGGATTCTTTCCTCTTGCGTAAGCGTATCCTTTATGTACACCTGGCGACTCCTGCACATAGGTAGAAGTCTGATAGATTGGCGTCATGATAGCACCTGTTGTTGGATCAGGTTCTTGTCCAGCATGTATTGCTTTAGTAGCGAAATGAGAATCTAATTTCATAGTTTGTATTTGTGTGACAAATGTAACTAAACCTTTTTTATTTAAAGGAGCATTGTGATTAAAGAAAGAGGGGGCAATCTTTATTTGATTGCCCCCTCTTTTCATAAAATTTTTATATTATGGTGCCGTAAAATCGAATGTTGTCGTTGCACCAATTAGCACTGGGTTGGCACTCCAGGTTTCAATTGAATTACGATGTTTTACAACGATGTAATAAGAAGAACCGATTAATGCTCCAGGAAACTGAACTTGAACATTTCCATCAGTTTTTAAAACACCATTTGTTGATGCTGTGATCGCAAAAGGACTAGAAGAATTATGAAGTTCGATAGTGATATTATCTACATCATTAGGATTAGTACTTAATCCGTTATTATATAATACAGGTGCCATTACCCCACCCGCTAAAGTATATCCTTGCAAATATACCTTTATATTAAGAGTTGCGTTGGTTAAAACGGTAAAGCTTCCTGATGATGTTCCATTGCATGAACCTTTAACAACTGTAATTACTCCTGTTGTTGCACCTGCTGGTACTGACGCGGTAATTTGTCCATCGTTATTTACAGTAAATGATGTTGCTGCTGTACCATTAAATTGAACTGTTGTTGCACCTGTAAATCCAGAACCAGAAATAACTACAGTAGTGCCTACTGTTCCTGATGTTGGACTTACTCCACTAACACTTACATTAACTACCGTTAATTGTAATTGATAATCCTGACAATTAGCATTGTAATTATAAGTACCAGTCTGCGTATATACAGACCCGTTAGCCGACCATGTATATGCCCCACAAGAAGTCGTTGTTGTAACAATTGTTGCAGCTGGCGAACCCGTAACATCCCAAGCACATGTTGTATTATTAAACGTTGCAGTTTGATAACATGCTAGTGTTGGCATTATTGGTTGTGTTCCTGTTACTACCCATGAACATGAGGTTGTATTAAACGTTGCTGTTTCATAGCACGCTAATCCTGTTGGAGCAACAGGTTGCGTTCCTGTTACGACCCATGAGCATGAGGTTGTATTGAAGCTAGCAGTTTCATAGCATGCTAATGTTGGCATTCCAGGTTGAGTCCCTGTTACTACCCATGAACATGAGGTTGTATTGAAGCTAGCAGTTTGGTAGCATGCTAAGCTAGGTTGTGAAGGTTGAGAACCTGTTACATCCCAAGCACATGATGTTGTATTGAAGCTAGCAGTTTGATAGCATGCTAATGTTGGAAGCGTAGGTTGTGTTCCTGTTACTACCCAAGAGCATGAGGTTGTATTAAACGTTGCTGTTTCGTAACATGCTAATGTTGGTAATGCAGGTTGAGCTGGTTGAGTAATTGTATAAGATGCATTTTGCGTACATCCAGCAGCGTTAGTAACTGTCACGGTATAATTTCCAGCAGGCGCATTTGCTAAATCCTGTGTTGTTGCTCCATTGCTCCATAAATAGGAAGTACTGTTTACCACGCTTATTGTTGAAGTGCTATTAGTAAATGAGCTTGCATCTGTTGCCCATGTACGAGGAGTTGAATACAAACCTGTTTGATAATTATAGGTTCCTGTTGCATAGAATGATTTTCCTTGCGTCGGATTTGATGGAATGAAATAACTAGTCGATTGTAAATAACCTCCGTTATATTTATCATTAACTGGTAAAACATATCCAGCAGTACCAGAACTTACAATTGCATTTCCTAACGCAGTTCCGTAGAAGATTGCATCAACAGGAACCGTTGTATTTGTGATAGATGAAGCAGCCACATTAAATACTCCAACTGCATCAGCACTTGTAGTTCCGTTTCCTAAAACACCACTATTTGCTAAACTTCCAAATGCATCACCTGCTGCGGTACCAGTTCCTATTACACGAAGTTTCGTTCCAGTTGGACCCATTAATGTACCACCCACATAAACCACATCTCCTTTTTGAACAGAACCTGAATTAATATTAAATCCGTATGTTATTCCTGCACCAGCTTTCCAACCATTTGTTGTAGCTGTTCCATTATTTACAAATACAACCGAGAATGGAGTAACAGTGAAATCGATAGTTCGAGTCGCAATTAACTCTACCCACTCATTACTATTATCTGTTCCAGTTGGATCTGCCATAAATTCAGAAATTAATAATCCCGGATCTGTTGCTGAATTGCTTGCAACATCTGCTGATGAAGAAATATCAATTGATCCAGTTAATCCATAACAAGCAGCATTAGTTATTGAATTTGCAGCTAATGTAATTGCATCTGGTTGTGTAATAGTTGCAGAATTAGAAGTTGTACATCCATTCGCATCTGTGATAGTTACATTGTATGTACCAGCAACAATACCTGATAAATCTTCTGTAACTGAAGCATTAGACCATAAATAAGTATAAGAAGGTGTTCCTCCAGATACTGATAAATTAACAGCTCCATTTGAACTTCCATTACATGTAGCATTAGTAACTGAAACGCTTGATGACAATACTGTTGAAGGTTCAGTAATAGTAATTGTTAATGAATCTTTACAACCTTTATTTTCTGTTACTACTACTTTATACGTTCCAGCTGTAAGGTTTGAAATATCTTCTGTTGTTGCTCCATTCGACCATGCAAAAGTATAAGGTGCTTGTCCGCCAGAAACAGTTAGATTAATTGAACCAGTGGTTCCATTTTTACATAATACATTTGTTTTTACTGATGTTAGCGTAGGAGGTGTACAAGAACAATCGTTCAACACTAAATTAGTAGTTGCCATTTCAGTACATCCATTAGAATAGGTAACAATAACTGTATACGTTTGCGCACCAGCTTCTGAAATTGCAAATGCAGAAGTTGAAACAGTTGGGCTTTGCAAGCTTGAAGTAAATCCGTGAGGACCAGTCCATGACCACGCAGTTCCATTATTAACACTAACAGATGCATCTGTACCAATACATGTTGCCCCACCGTTAGTTGCAATCGGATTGTTTGATGCAGGTTGAGAAATTGTAACACTGGTGCTTAATGAACATCCATTACCATCCGTAGCAGTAACAGTATATGTACCCGCTGCTAACGATAATTGTGTATCTGTACTACTTCCCGCCAACCATAAATAGTTTACAGTAGCATTTGAACTTGTTGCTAACGCTGTTGCATATCCGTCAGATGATCCATAACAATTTGTATTTGTTCCATTAGTAGAAATAGAATTCATTGTTGTTAAATTGGCATCAGCGTTCGTTAATGTTACCAATCCACGGCGCGCAAGATTTGTAGTATTAGCACCAGAGGCCCAAATACCATCTGCATCCGTAATTGAATTAATAATATTGTTTTGTAAATCTCTGGTTTCAATACGTTGAACACCATTTGTGCTCAATGCAGCAACTGGAATAACTGCTGCAAAAGTTCCAGGAGTAGAAATATTTCTATAGATAGAATCTACTAATACTGGGAACTCACTATTTGTAATTTGAACCGCTGTTGAACTAACCGCTTGATAAGCATACAAAGGATTTCCAGTTCCAGCAGTATTGTCATATACTAAAACTAATTTACCACCCATACATGCATTCAGGTTTCCTGTCACAAATGCTCCATCATCAGCAGTATTAGCAGATAAAGCAGTTGTTGCAATATCTAACGAAGTAATTGTATTTGTAGAAATAAAATTAGGACTTGTAATTGCGCCAAAAGCAGCATTACTATATGCAATTCTTAAGTTGTGTATCTGACCAGCACCAAAGCGAGATGAGTTTCCACTTGGTTGCATATAGATCCAAACAGGTCCACTACTACCACTTGCATTTGTTGTAAATGCATTGCTAATGTTTAATCCGAAGCTTGAGCCATTCCAAACACCACCAGCACCCATGCTTGTAGAAAGGTCTGTTGTTGCTGCTAAACCTGCGGCTAAATTATAAATCGTATTTGGTAATAAATTATCCAATTGAATACAGAACGCAACCGGTGTTCTTGCATTATTTACTGCAGAACCTGTTTTCGATCCCATATATTTCGGAATTACTAATTCCGTCATTGTTGGAGTTGGTGTGATAATTAAATTAGAGCTAAAAGCAGCTGGTAAACTTCCTGCTGATGCTTGTAAAACATAGGTTCCTGCAGTTGAAAATTGAATACCGCTAAATGTAGCAACCCCATTTACGAAGTTTGCGGTAAGGGTACCCGTTATACTTCCCGAAGGACCAGAAGAAACAGAAATTGTTGCAGCTCCGTTATAATATACATCAACAGTATAATCAGCTCTGTAAGCAGTTACATCAAAATTCGGAATAACTGTATTAACTGGAACTCCTGGAGTAAGATTAGAAACTGCAAGTGATGTTGCAACACCGTAAACATCAAAGTAATTTGAATAAGCGGTTCCTAATAAATCACCAGCAGTAGCATCAGCTTGTAATTGTGCACCGTAATCAGGTACATCATATAAAACACCTGTAATTGTAACTTGATTTGATCCGACTGCAATAGTTCCAGATGTTGTACCTCCTAATGTTCCAATACCAGAGAATAGTGTTAAATCGATTGTTGTTCCCGTTAATACGTTTTGTGGACTATTATTATTATCCTGCGCTTGAATTGTGATGGAGAAAGGAGTGTTTTCTAAAATTGGGTTACCGCCATTTAATGATGTAACAACAATTTTTGTTGGAAACTGAGGCGCTGCTGATGTTTGCGAATTTGGATTTTGTGATGCAGTAACTGTACTGTATTTTGTTGCTGCACCAGAACCATTATATCCAAAAACTCTATAATAATAAGTCGTAGAAGCCGATAAACCGCTTACATTAACAGTAGAACCACTTCCGTTATAAATTACTTGTTCTCCTGATCCAACGTAAGTAGCGTTTGCTGTATACGAATTTCCATCAACAGGATTTGTAAAACTATTACTTGTATTAATTACAACAATTCTTGATGTTGCATCACCATTAGTCCAGTTAACATCCATTGATGTAGTTAATATATTAGCGAAGTTAATTACGCTATCCTGCGCTAAAGGAGTTGAAGGTCCTTCAGCAACAAATGTTAAACTATCAATTGCTAATCCATCATCTATTCCTGTTTCATCAACATCATTCCAACGGATAGTTAATGCCTGACCTGGCAACCAATTATTATCTAAATTAAATGTAGCTGTAATAACGGCACGGTTAGCCGCTGCATTACCATCTATTGCTACACCAGTACCTGACACAGGCGTTGGTGTTGAAAAATCTAATGATGGCACAACTGTAAATCCTGTTCCTTTAATTGAATTTTCTCCTACTTTATAGGAGAATAACATTTTATTAAAGCTTCCGCTTCCACCACGTCGCCAGTTTTCTCCAACATACGTAATAGTAACTTTATTCAAAGGGCCAGTTGAATTATTAACCAATACTGCTCCTATAGAACCTAAGTAAGAACTACTTGCTAAGCATCCAATTGCACGATCTGTTGCACTTGCGCTACCATAGTTATAGTTGGAGCCTCCATTACCAGCACCTGCATCAGTACTTAATTTAACATCTGCACCCGTGATAGCTGCAATTTGCCAACCTATTGTGCCTGATGCATTAATTGGAGATGATGTTAAGTGATAAGGACCTTGGCCAAATCCACTTGTTGGAAATATTCCTGATGATGGTAATGTGTTAAAGTCCTGGAAATAATTTCCACTTGTATATGAAATATAAGAAGGAGAAACAGCAGATGC
>CALQOD010000020.1 GCA_943332105.1 Chitinophaga pinensis
ACTCGAATAAATTAGCAAGCTACCATTTCTGGTTAGCAACATTAGGAATATTATTCTATGCTATTCCGATGTATTGGGCAGGCTTTGAACAATACATGATGTGGCAACAATTTACAGAAGATGGTTTATTAAAATATCCGAACTTCTTAGAAACAGTAACGAAGTTAATGCCGATGTATAAGCTGCGCGCTGTTGGTGGTACCTTGTATTTAGCTGGTGCATTAACGATGGTTTATAACTTAGTTATGACAATGAAGACAGGAAATTTATTAGCTGATGAACCAGCAGAAGCTCCTGCATTAGAAAGTGTTCCTCTTCCTGCAAGCGGTCATTGGCATCGTTGGATTGAAAGAAGACCGATTCAGATGATGTTGTTTGCAACAGTGTTGATTTTAATTGGTGGATTAGTAGAGATGATTCCAACATTTATGATTAAAGAAAATATTCCAACTATTGCTTCTGTTAAGCCTTATACGCCGCTTGAATTACAAGGTCGTGATATTTATATCCGCGAAGGTTGTTACACCTGTCACTCTCAAATGGTGCGTCCTTTCCGACATGAAACAGAACGTTACGGTGAATATGCAAAAGCAGGGGAGTTTGTTTATGATCATCCTTTCCAATGGGGATCAAAACGTACAGGTCCAGATTTACTACGCGTAGGAGGAAAATATTTGAATGTATGGCACTATCATCACATGATTGATCCACGCACAATGTCGCCAGGTTCTATTATGCCACCCTATGCATTTCTTGCAGAGAACAATTTAGATACAGCCTCAACTCCTGCTAAAATTAGAGCAATGATAACGTTAGGTGTTCCTTATGCGAAAGGATACGATCAACAAGCAAATGCCGATTTGATGAAGCAAGCAAATGCCATTGCTGCCGATTTAAATAAGAGCGGTGCTCCTATCGACGCAAATAAAGAACTGGTAGCTATGATTGCTTACTTACAGCGATTAGGCGTAGATATTAAAGCCAATAAAGTTTCAGAAAATTCAACTACTAAATAAGCAAAGTTATGTTTAAACAATATTTAGAACAAATTAAAGATGTGGGTTTCTACCCAATGTTTTCGCTACTTGTATTCTTCGTGTTTTTTACTGCATTGATTGTTTATGTAGTGAAAGCAAATAAAGAAGAGTTAAACGAAATAAGTAAGTTGCCTTTAAGCAATGACGAAATCACAAACGCCTAATTCGAATATCATGAAGAAAAATATCATTTCAATTGGATTTATAGCAGGACTGTTGATTACATCTACAACAGTTAATGCGCAAGCGGTAACGGATAGTGTTAGTGTTGCTGCCAATGGTACCATTTTTAAAAGTGTGGATCCTATCTTCTATCAGCCAACATTTTATTATATCGCTGTTTTTCTGATTATCCTGTTAATTGCCATTTTCGTTATGGCACGTACGTTATTAGTTATTGCACGAGGAATGGTGCCTCAAAAAGTACAGGTTAAAACAGAAGCTGTTAAGCCTATTCAGACAGAATCATTCTGGTCGCGCTTCGACAGAACCGTTTTAACACAAGCAGTGCCTGTTGAAAAGGAAGTTGACATTATGCTAAATCATAGCTATGATGGTATTCGTGAATTAGATAATAATTTACCCCCTTGGTGGAAATGGGGATTTTATTTTACAATCGCTTGGGGGCTTATTTATTTAGTCCATTTCCATGTTTTAAAAACGGGCGATAGTCAAGAACAGGAATATATTGCTTCTGTAAAAGCTGCTGATGAAGCGCAGAAAATAAGAATGGAAAGCATGGCGGATATGATTACACCTGAAAATGTAAAACAGCTAGCGGATGCATCTACATTAAGCGATGGGAAAGATATTTTCAATAAAAACTGTACTGCTTGTCACGGACAAAATTTAGAAGGTGGTGTTGGTCCTAACTTAACAGATGCTAACTGGATTCATGGTGGTGGAATAAAAAATGTTTTTAAAACTATCACCAACGGAGTTCCATTAAAAGGAATGATTAGCTGGAAAACTCAATTATCACCTAAGACTATTCAAGCTGTTGCAAGTTATATTTTGTCAATGCAAAATACTAATCCTGCAAATGCAAAACCTGCGCAAGGTGATGTATGGGTTGATGAGTCTGCACCAGTAGTTAATGATTCTGCAGCGGTAGTTTCTGCAACTGCTGAAACTTTAAAATAATTAAGTATATAAATCTTTTCATCATGGATCATGATATTTACGACGAAGCTGATAGTTTTAGAGATAGTATTTCTACTATTTCCAAAGATGGTAACCGTAATTGGATTTTTCCTAAGCAACCAAAAGGTCGTTATTATAATAGAAGGACTTTACTAAGCTACTTTTTATTAGCTATTATGTTTGTGGGGCCGTTTATAAAATTAAACGGACATCCCTTCATGCTGTTGAATGTTGTTGAACGAAAATTTATTTTATTCGGAATAGCCTTCTGGCCACAGGATTTTTATCTGTTTGTGTTGGCCATGCTCACGTTTGTTGTTTTTATTATTGTTTTTACCGCATTGTTTGGAAGGCTTTGGTGTGGATGGGCTTGTCCTCAGACAATTTTTATGGAAATGGTTTTTCGTAAAATTGAATATTGGATTGAAGGCGATGCTGTACAACAAAAAGCATTGAAGAATGCACCTCCATCAGCAGCTAAATTCAGAAAGCGGTTTTTAAAAGCAAGTATCTTTTTTCTGATTTCATTTATCATAGCGAATACGTTTCTTGCTTACATCATAGGCATTGATCAATTAAAACATATTGTGTTTGATAATCCTTCGAATCACCTCGGTGGACTATTTACAATTCTTGCATTCACGTTTGTGTTTTTTGCTGTTTATATGCGATTCAGAGAGCAAGCTTGTTTAATTGTTTGTCCTTACGGACGCTTACAAGGTGTATTGCTTGATAAGAATTCTGTGGTGATTGCTTACGATTACAAACGTGGTGAACCAAGAGGTAAATTATCAAAGTCAGGCGAATCAAAATTGGGTGATTGCATCGATTGTCACCAATGTGTGAATGTTTGTCCTACCGGTATCGATATCCGTAACGGTACGCAGTTAGAATGTGTGAACTGTACCGCTTGTATTGATGCCTGTGATACAATCATGGATAAAATAAATAAGCCAAAAGGGTTAGTGCGTTATACGAGTGAAAACGCAATTGCCGATGGAACTAAGTTTAAAATAACGGGAAGGATAAAAGCCTATTCGTTTGTATTATTTCTTTTGTTAACAACACTTATTTCTTTATTGATTATGCGCTCTGATGTTGAATCAACAATCCTGCGTACTCCTGGTATGATTTATCAGCAGCAGAATGATTCTGTTTATTCAAATTTATATACGGTGAATTTGATTAATAAAACATTTGATAAAATGCCTGTTGAAATAAGAATGGTTTCTCCAAAAGGAAGTGTTAAATGGATTGGCAATGGAATTACAAAGTTAGATGAACAAGGAAGTGCTGATGGGGAGTTTTTTATTATGATAAATCAAAAAGAAATTGTTACTGCACGTATGCCTATCGTGCTTGAATTACGATCAGGCAATAAAGTCTTAGAGAAAATTAAAACCAATTTTATTGGACCTGTTAAAATTAAAAATCCTTAAAACCTACTTTTATGAACTGGGGATATAAAATACTAATTGTTTACCTGCTATTTGTAGTAGGTATGCTAACGCTGGTGTATAAGTGTACGCAGCAAAACACAGAACTGGTAGCCGATGATTATTACGATCAGGAAGTGAAATATGAGAATCAATTTGTTAAAATGCAAAATGCTTCAAGTGCATTAGTGGCATGTACTCCTATTCATTCTAATGCTGTTGATTTGATGTTTCCATCGGACTTTGCTAATCGTGCTATTAAAGGTCAATTGACATTTTATCGTCCCGATAACAAAGAAAAAGATTTTACCATACAGCTTAAAAATGAGAATGGTAAAATGCAGGTTTCGTCCGATAAATTATCAAGTGGATACTGGCGTTTAACTATTGCATGGAGTTGCGATGGGAAAGAGTATTTACAAGAAGAAAAATTAATGATGCCTTAACATGAATTATTATCTGATTAGTGCTTTATCATTAGGATTCCTGGGTAGTTTTCATTGTCTAAGTATGTGCGGACCCATTGCTTTATCATTGCCGATTGTTGATGGTGATGCAAAGCATTTTTATATCGGCAGATTGATGTATCAATTAGGCCGAATTATAGTGTATATGTTGCTGGGTGTCATTGCTGGATTAATCGGAATTAGTTTTCAGTTAAAAGGATTGCAGAGCGATGTAAGTATTCTATCGGGTATATTGATCATATTAGTTGTGTTATTTCTGAATGATAAATTGCTAAGTAAAGTGAATGGTCGTTTAGTGAAAATGTCGTTTAAGATAAAATCGGTTATTGGAAATTACATCCAGAAGAAATCGTATACAGCTATGTTTGTTGTTGGAATGGCAAACGGGATTTTACCTTGCGGATTTGTTTATTTAGCAATGGCGGGTGCAATCAGTTATGGAGGTATTCAGAATGCAGCGTTGTACATGCTGATGTTTGGATTAGGAACCCTGCCTTTGATGTATATGGTGGCTGTATCGCAAATTTTATTTGGTGCTAAATGGAAATTATCCATCAATAAACTTTCTCCGGTTATTGCCATTGCGCTTGCTTTGTTTTTAATTCACCGAGGCAGTGTGATGAAAAATGGTGAGGCCGATTGCTGCAAGCATGAACGAGTGAATACGCATCAGACTTGTAAGTAGTTTTTTTTACAACTGATGTTTTTTATTTGTCATCAGATTTTTAATATCCCATTTTACCGTTTGAAGATGTTCCGATTTTCGGAAGGCGCATTGTTCAACGCTACAAAGGTTGCAAGGGAACTCTTCGTTGCAAGGATCGGTATGGACAAAAAACTCTACTTCGTGCTGGAAGTCCTTGTTAACATCTGCTTCCAGATTTTTAATCTCAGCGTGCACCTGATCTAGCGCATAATAAAATGGAAGCGTCAGATGACAATCGATATGAATAATATTCCCGAAGCGCTGCATGCGTAAATTGTGAATGTCTATCCAAGTTGATTTACGATTTTTATTCAGCGAGTTCACTACATTTTGTATCGTATCAAAATCGGCTTTGTCCAATAAACGATCAATGGATTCTTTCGTGAGCTTGTAGCCACTCATCATAATATGCATTGCTAATAAAACGGCGAGCAAAGGGTCAATCCAAGGTAGCTTAGTAAGGTGATATAAAACCAAACCGATAATTAATGCAATGCTGGTGATAGTATCGAGGTGAAAATGCTCACCATCCGCAACCAGGGTAATAGAATCTAATTCGCGCCCTTTCTTTTTCAGGAAAGAACCAATGAAGTACATAAACAATCCGGTGGATGCAGTGATGATAATTCCGAGATCAACATTTTGTAATGGCTCTGGATGAATGAAATGATTAAAGGCTTCGTAGAGAATGTAAACTCCCGTTCCTAAAATCAAGGCGCCTTCAAAACCTACTGCTAAATATTCAATCTTGCCATGTCCGTAGGGATGATCATGATCTTTTAGTTTGGCCGAATAATAAATACTATATAGTGTAAAAGAGCTTGTTGCTATGTTAATGAATGATTCCAGCGCGTCAGACAATAATGCATTCGATTTAGTAAGATAATACGCTACAAACTTCACCAACATTATTAGTACTGAAAGTAATAATACAATTCTTATTGCATTAACTTTTACTTTGAGGTTCTTATCGTTCACAGCCATACCGCTTTTATTATTGTTATTTTCCCCATCTTATAAATTAAAATTAAAACAATTTTTCTACAATGTACTACATCAAGATTGAAATATGTTACTAATAATTAGGATTAATTTCAATTAATACTTATGGAGGCTATCCTATTATTATTACCTTGATAATCGATAAGAAATAGATCGATATTATTTGTTTTATTCATGTAAATTCCTTTTATAATAACTGTACTATTTTTCAAATCAAATTCACAAGGAATAAATTTATTGTTTATAAAGACATTGGCTTTTTTAACTCCTGAAATGTCATCGCTGATTTTTAATAATGTGTTCTTTTGTTCCTTGGTAATGGGGTCTTTTTCTGAAAATACTTTAATGAGTTGTGGAGCAACACTATCTTGCTCCAATGAGTACCATCCCATTTTTTTAATAGTTGTTTGATAACCGTATTTCACACTATCTAATTTAAAAGATGTTCCAGTAAGTTCATTTTTGCTATTTCTTTCACACAGCCAAAAGTTAGGACTGAGTTTTTTTTGAATCACAACAACAGCATTTTTAAGTAATGGCACTGATGGATCTCCAATTAAAAAAGTTGTTGATTCTGGAACGGTATCATAGTTAGTAAGTGGATAGCAAAATGAATTATCGATGCCATAAGCTATTATATTTACAAATCCATATTTGAAAGGAAAAGAGAAGCTTTCATCATAATGTCGGCAAACAATATCATCATATTTTCTTTTTATCTCAGAAACTTTCGATCCTATTAATTGAATCGTATCACAGGTAGTGTTTCCGTTAAAATCAGCCACGCTAATGATAACTTTCTGAAGCTGATTTCCTATTTGTAAAGATTTTGATTTCGTTTTTTTAAATAAAGTCGATTTGTTAATTGGTAATAGGTACAAACGAATCCATTCGGATTTTGAATTCACCAGTGACTCGTAATTAATAGAGGCATTCACCAATCTGGTTTCATCAAAATTGAATCGATCGTATTTCGTAAAATATAAAGTATCGCCATCAAGCGTCTTTGCTAAAATTGAATAATAGTTTCCGTAAGAATCGTTGCTGTTATCGGTACCTTTTATTTCAAAATAATACTTTCCTGTACACAATATATTAATTGAACTATCATGTAATTGGATTGGATTTAATGTATCACTAACAAGATAATCGTAATCATCAATCACCTGAACAGCCCTAATTCCTCTTATGACTGGCGCAATAGAGTCTTGATAATTTAGAAATACTAGCGGATTCAATGGCTCTTCCGATTTTAAGTCCCGTATTTCAAAATGTAAATGTGGCGATGCGCTGGATCCAGAATTTCCGCTTATTGCAATGGTATCACCTTTCAAAATAGGAAATAGTTTTGTATCAGGAAATACTTCTATGTCGTACGATTCATTGGACTTTTGAATTGAATCGACAAAAGCATCTAACGATGGAATGAAAGAAGATAAATGTGCATAAACGGAAGTATATCCTTCGGGATGGTTGATATAAACGACCTTTCCAAATCCGGTAGGGCTGACTTTTATACGTGATACATATCCATCTCCGATAGAAAAGATGGGCAGGCCTTCCTTTCCATTGGTTCTGATATCAATGCCTGAATGAAAATGATTGGGGCGAATTTCACAAAAATTACCTGCCAATGAAATGGGAATGTTAACCGGCGAACCGAAATCGGGCTTGCTATTTTGCGCATTAGTGTTGAAAATTGCAGCCAAAATCAAGAACGCAACTACATAAATGAATTTAATTTGAAACAACATATTGGCTATGAAATTAGAATAATATTTCCAATTTAGATAAAAGAACTTAATTTTTTGTTTAAAACCATATATTCAATTACCTTTGTTTCAATGTTCAAAATCATTGATTTATGAATTCTTTAACGATCCAAATCGATAATCTTAAGTCACAGATAAAATCTGCTGTTGAACAACATCGTAAATTGCAAAAAGAATTTCAAAAAATAGATTTACAAAATCAACAGTTGAAGGTTGATAAAGATGTTGCAATTAATGAGGCGGAGGCTATAAAAGAACAGATGAAAACAATTAAATTAGCACAGGCTTTAGTTGTACCCGATAAAAAGGATACGCGAGAGCTTAAAATTCAAATTAACAACTACTTACGCGAAATAGATCGTTGTTTGTCGTTGTTGAATAAAGATTAAAAGGTGAGCAAAACCGTCTCTATACAGGTACAAATTGCCAACAAGTCCTACCCATTAAAGGTAAAAGAGGATCAGGTAGAAGTCATACAACAGGCTGCCCTTAAGGTGTCCGAACAGTTAAAGACTTATCAAACTGCTTTCAATTTAAAGGAGCCTCAGGATATTTTGGCCATGTGTGCGTTACAACAGGCAGCAGATTTAATTTCTGCTTCAATCGCTAGAGATAAGAATGATTCTGAGATAGCCAATGAGTTATCAAAGCTTTCTGAAATGGTAAATGCTTTCGGGCCAGATAATCAATAATTATTCGTTCTTTGATCATCACCCGAAAGGGATTATATTATTTGAAGATCCGCATACCATTCTGGTGCAGGTTAAAATCAACATACATACACTTAGGAGGCATTTTTTGCTGCGGATAGCATGTCCGTAAGGAAAGCATGAAACAGCGGGGTGTTCTCCGACCCTATCTAATGGGTTTTAATTCTCCCAGGGTGGATGCGGAGCTTCTTCAATTTGCAAATATTGTCGCAAGACAAATCATTATATAAACCAATAAAAATTAAAATTATGGAACCAATTTCTATCATATTAGGACTAGCGGGACTGACTGTAGGCGGAGTATTAACATTTATTGTTACTAGAAAAAGTAAAAATGGTATTGTTGAAGCTGCTGAAGAAAAAGCAAAAGCGATTATTAAGGAAGCCGAAGCAAAAGGTGAATTATATCTGAAAGATAAAACGATGGAAGCTAAAGATCGTTTTTATCAATTAAAGACAGATCATGAAAAACATATCACTGAAAAAGACAAAGTTATTCTAGCCGCTGATAACAGAATCAAACAAAAAGAAACTACGCTTAATCAGCAATTAGAACAAAGCAAGAGAAAGCAAACTGAGATTGACACAATTCAAACTAATCTGAATTCTCAACTAGAAGTAATTAATCGCCGTAAAGAAGAATTAGAAAAAGCACATCAAAAGCAAGTTCATGCGTTAGAAAAAATCGCCGGACTATCAGCAGAAGATGCGAAAGCTCAGTTGGTAGAAGCCTTAAAAGCAGAAGCTAAAACAGAAGCAATGTCTTTTATTAAAGACGCTATCGACGAAGCTAAATTAACAGCGAATAAAGAAGCTAAGCGTATCGTGATTCAGACGATTCAACGTGTAGCTACAGAGCATGCAATTGAAAATGCTGTAACTGTTTTCCATATTGATAATGATGAAGTAAAAGGTCGTGTTATCGGGCGCGAAGGAAGAAATATTCGTGCTTTAGAAGCAGCAACAGGAATTGAAATTATTGTTGATGATACTCCGGAAGCAATTATCCTTTCTGGTTTTGATCCAGTTAGAAGAGAATTAGCTCGTTTAGCTTTACATCAATTAGTTACTGACGGTCGTATTCACCCAGCAAGAATTGAAGAGGTGGTTACTAAAGTTCGTAAGCAGTTAGACGAAGAACTTATTGAGATTGGTAAGCGCACAGCTATTGACCTAGGAATACATGGTTTAGCACCTGAGTTAATTCGTATGGTTGGTAGAATGAGATATCGTTCATCTTACGGACAAAATTTATTACAACACTCGCGTGAAGTAGCTAACCTTTGTGCTTTAATGGCTGCTGAGTTGGGCTTGAATGTGAAGCTGGCTAAGCGTGCTGGTTTATTACATGATATTGGTAAAGTTGCCGAAGAAGATACAGAACTTCCACATGCTATTGCAGGAATGAAGATGGCAGAACGTAGTAAGGAAAATGTAGAGGTTATAAATGCTATTGGAGCCCATCATGATGAAATCGAAATGACTAGTATGATCTCTCCTATTGTTCAGGTTTGTGATGCTATCAGTGGTGCTCGCCCAGGTGCTCGTCGTGAGATTGTTGAGCAATACATGAAGCGTTTGAAGGAAATGGAAAATCTTGCTCAAGGATATAAGGGCGTTGAAAAAGCATTTGCTATTCAAGCGGGACGTGAGTTGCGTGTGATTGTTGAGAGTGAGAAGTTAGATGATAAAGCAACAGAACAATTAGCATTTGATATCGCTAATCGTATTCAAACAGAAATGACTTATCCAGGACAGGTGAAAGTGACAGTTATTCGTGAGACAAGAGCTGTTAATTACGCTAAATAATTTCTTTATTCCGGAGTTTTTCCTTGATAATAACAATAGTAGCACATGAAAATAATTACCGTTGTTGGCGCTCGTCCTCAGTTTGTAAAAGCGGCGGTAGTTAGTCGTGAGTTAAAAAAGCATGCTTCTATAACTGAACAAATTATTCATACTGGTCAACATCACGATGCGAATATGTCGGATGTTTTTTTCGAGGAGATGGATATTCCAAAGCCTGCCTTTCATTTAGGTATTCATGGTTTAGGCCATGGAGCTATGACAGGTCAGATGCTGGAAGGGATTGAGCGAATTTTAATCGAGGAAAAGCCCGACTTTGTTTTAGTTTATGGAGATACCAATAGCACTTTAGCTGGTGCGTTGGCTGCGGCTAAATTATTGATTCCAGTGGCTCATGTTGAAGCAGGATTACGATCATTCAATATGGCAATGCCTGAAGAACAAAATCGTATTCTAACCGATCGACTTTCATCATTGCTCTTCTGCCCTACGCAAACAGCAATTGATAATCTAACAAAAGAAGGATATCCTTTTAATAATAAACTGATTCTTTCGGGTGATGTGATGCAGGATGCTGCTATGTATTATGCTGAAAATTCGGAAGCGCGTTCGACCGTTTTTAAAACATTAAAGCTGCACGACTTTGTACTTTGCACCTTGCACAGAGCAGAAAACACGAATGATTTAAATCGTTTGCAGTCTATTATAAACGCACTCGAAAAAATTAATATCGAACGAAAAGTGGTATTGCCGTTACATCCGCGTACGCAAAAAATCATGAAGGATGCGGGCATGAAAACGGATCTAACCATTATTGATCCGGTAGGATATTTTGATATGCTTGAATTATTAAAGCATTGCAAATTAGTAATGACAGATAGTGGTGGACTACAGAAAGAAGCATTTTTCTTTCAGAAATTTTGCATTACACTTCGTGATGAAACAGAATGGGTTGAATTAATAAACGGAGGTTATAATTTATTAGCAGGTGCTGATGAAGAAAAAATAATGCACGCCTACGCTGCTGCATTAACAGTACAATGCAATTTTAATATCGATTTATACGGTGGTGGTCAAGCTGCTGCTCGGATAGTTAGTGAACTTATTAAATAGTCATGCGCTTTTTAATATTAACTCAATATTACCCTCCAGAAACTGGAGCTCCTCAAAACCGATTGAGTGGTTTAGCAAGAGAGTTAAAAGCCGCCGGTCATGAAGTCTGTATCCTTACTGCAATGCCCAATTATCCTGCAATGGAAATACATGAGCAGTATAAAGGAAAAAAATATGTTTGTGAACAGTTTGAAAATATTGATGTTCATCGTTCATGGATATACGTTAGTAAAAACCGTTCGGTGATTTCACGATTATTAAATTACTTTTCATTTACGTTTTCCTCGATGTTTTATGCGGGACGTATTAAAGGTGATTTTGATTATTTGATGGTGGAGTCGCCCCCACTCTTTTTAGGTATCAGTGCATGGTGGATAAGTAAGCGTAAGAAAGCGAAGATGGTTTTTAATGTGAGTGATTTATGGCCTGAGTCTGCTGAAAAGCTAGGCGTAATAACGAATCGTGCTTTTTTAAAAATGGCTACTATTCTCGAAGAATTGCTTTATAAAAAAGCATTCATGGTTACTGGCCAAACGCAAGGCATAGTTGCAGATATTAAAAAACGTTTCCCGAATAAAACGGTTCATTGGTTGCCCAATGGTGTTGATGAATCGATTTTTAGTTTTCAACGAACGATTGATGTGCGAAAGCAACTTCAGTTTTCGGATAGTGATTTTCTAATTATGTACGGAGGAATTATTGGGTTGGCACAAGGACTCGATGTGGTTCTTGATGCCGCGAAATTACTTCCTGCAGAAAGTAAAATCACCTACTTGTTATTAGGCGATGGACCTGAAAAAAAAAGATTACAGCAGCGCGTTATTGAGGAACAAATTACCCGAGTGAAGTTCTTAGAGCTTGTAAGCAGAGAAGTTGTTCCATCGTATGTGGATGCAGTGGATGTAGCGGTTATTCCGTTGAAGAAAATGGATTTATTCTTAGGTGCAATTCCTTCTAAAATTTTTGAAAACTTAGCATTGGGAAAACCATTGTTATTGTCGGTAGATGGCGAAGCAAGAAAATTATTTGTCGACGAAGGCAAGGCGGCCTTGTTTATAGAACCTGAAAACAGTCAGATGCTTGCCGAGAAATCATTATTGCTCGAAGCTAACCCTGCATTGGTTCGTGAAATGGGAAACAATGGCAAGTCTTACGTTCAAATCTATTTTATGCGTAAAAAAATTACGTCCGATTGGGTGAGCCTACTTAATTAAAAGAAGTGTAAATTTATACTGTAAATGATCACACAATTACCTTCGACTACTTTAAAGAAATGGCTGTTGCTGATTTCTATATTTTGCTTTTCGTTCAATTTACTAGTGTCAATTGCTTGTTGGATAATTATTGGAGTAATTACATTGGTAAATACTGAGCAACGGAAATTCATGTTCAGCAATTTCAAGAAAGAAAAATATTTATGGATTCTGCCATTATTTTATTTGTTGCATGTGGCAGGTTTACTGTGGACAGTTAATTATAATCAGGCAGGATTAGATTTGCAAATTAAATTGACTTTATTTTTATTGCCGATAATATTTTCATCCTATCATTTTGATGATGGATTAATAAATAAAGTGAGACGTTATTTTATTGGAGGAATTCTTGTTTCTTGCGCATTGCTATTGTTTATTGCAACCAGAAGGTTTTTACATGGAGCACCTTTAACTGTTTTCTTTTACTCGGATTTATCGAGTGCTTTGATGCATCCTACTTATTTAAGCATGTATCTTAATGCTGCTGTGTTATTTGTTTTTCACGAAATGTTAGTGTCAACACATCGCCGAACAATTTGGATGGGTGCAGCTATTATGATTGTGTTTTTTGTGATGATAGTTTTATTATCAGCACGAACTGCAGAAGCAACAGCATTTCTATCATTGCTGGTTATGATTGCGTTATATTGGAAGCAAAAAGGAAGTTATCGTTTTATTTATCCTCTTTTGTTTGTGTTTGCTGTTACTATAATATCTCAGGTTTTGGTGTTAAAATATAGCAATCGATTTGCTCAGGTAGAAAATGCAATTCAAATGAATGAAGTTGTTGCTGAAACTAGTTATAACAGCACCACTGGCCGTTTGGAAATCTGGAAAGAAACGATTTCGATATTACCTCAACACTGGTTGTTAGGTACAGGAACAGGCGATGTGAAAGACGTTTTGAATAAAACCTATCATGAGCATGATTTTTCATACGGATACGAGAAATCATTAAATACCCATAATCAATATTTACAATCGTTCTTAACACTTGGAATAATCGGGTTGCTGTTGTTTGTATTAGCCATTACAATTCCTTGGTTAATGCGTCACAGTTACCATCCATTATTATTGATGTTTTTATTTATTTTTGCACTGAATTGCCTCACTGAATCCATGTTAGAAGCGCAACGCGGAGCCATCTTCTTTGCACTCATGATTAGCATCTTCGGAAGAACTCATAAAGTAGACCCCTACGGGGACACTTTATGAGAAATTATAAATTAATATTACCCTACAATAAAGTAGAATCCTTCGGATACACTTTATTGTGCATCATCAAATTAACCCATTAGCAAATTAGCAAATTAAAATATGTCTCTTATTCCCTTCGCCCCTCCTCGTATCGATGATGAAATCATCAATGAAGTTGTTGCAACCTTACGTTCTGGCTGGATAACTACTGGTCCCAGGACAAAGCAATTCGAAAAGGAACTTTCGGCTTATAACGGTAATGCAGCCACTCTTTGTTTAAATTCTGCTACAGCAGGTTTAGAAGTTATGCTAAAATGGTTTGGTGTAAAAGAAGGTGATGAAGTAATAATTCCCGCCTACACCTACTCTGCTACCGCTAATGTTGTTGTACATTGTGGTGCTATTCCTGTATTGGCTGATGTGAATGCTGATGATTTTAATATCAATGTTGAAAATATCAGCAAAGCAATCACCTCAAAAACAAAAGTGATTATGCCGGTTGATATTGCTGGATATCCTTGTGATTATTACGCAATCATGAATTTGGTAAATGAGGCAACTGTTAAATCAATGTTTGTTGCGGATGGAGAAAATCAGCAAATGCTAGGACGTATTATGGTATTGTCGGATGCGGCACATTCATTAGGCGCTTGGTATAAAGGCAAGCATACAGGTGTATGGGCTGATGCAACTGTGTATTCCTTCCATGCAGTGAAGAACTTAACAACAGCGGAAGGTGGTGCTATTGCATTGAATTTTCCAACACCTTTTAACAACGAAGAAATTTATAAATACCTCTGCATTTTTACGTTGCATGGTCAGAATAAAGATGCATTGGCTAAGATGCAGAAAGGAAACTGGCGTTACGATATTATCGAGGCTGGTTATAAATGCAATATGACCGATTTAATGGCAGCCATCGGGTTAATTGAATTGAAACGTTATGCAAATGATACTTTAATAAAGCGTAAAGCTGTGTGTGATTATTATGCAAATAATTTTAAAAACTTCGAATGGGCGCAGCTCCCTCCTCTTAAAACGGATGATTTAGAGACCTCTTATCACCTTTATCCTTTGCGTATTAACGGAATTACCGAATCACAGCGCGATGCTATCATTCAAAAGATATTTGATGCCGATGTTAGCGTGAACGTACATTTTATTCCGTTAGCGATGTTGTCATTCTACAAAAATAGAGGATACAATATTTCTAACTATCCTGTTACGTATGATAATTACAGTCGTGAAATATCTTTACCGGTATTTTACGATTTAACGGAAGAGATGCTGAAACGTATTGTCGATGCGGTTACCAATGCTGTTGAATCGGTATTAAATAGTTAATATGCTTAAACGTTTATTCGATTTGATGATTACGATACCAGTGCTTGTGTTGTTGTTGCCTTTTTTTCTGATAATCGCTGTGCTTATTAAAGCTGGAAGTAATGGTCCTGTGTTTTACAAGCAAGTGCGCGTTGGATTAAACAATCGAGATTTTAAAATCTTTAAGTTTCGCACGATGCACCTAAATGCAGATAAGGAGGGCTTGCTAACGGTGGGTGGTCGTGATCCGCGTGTTTTGCCAATTGGATATTTTTTGCGTAAGTATAAGTTGGATGAATTGCCTCAATTGTTGAATGTTTTAATTGGTTCAATGAGTCTAGTTGGGCCACGTCCGGAGGTAAGAAAGTATGTTGATCTGTATAGTATTGAGCAACAAAAAGTATTAATTGTAAAGCCTGGCATTACTGATTATGCATCCATCGAATATTCTGAAGAAAATGATTTACTTGCACTATCAAGCGACCCAGAAAAAACCTATATCGAAGACATTATGCCAGCTAAACTTTTATTAAATCAGAAATATATTGATGAAATAAGTTTGTTAACCGATTTTAAAATCATTTTGAGAACAGCTGCAAAAATTATTTCACATTAAACAAGGTAATCATTTGTGATAATTCATCAACTTTATCGGTGTCTCCTAATTTTTGATACGAATTAGCAAGGTTACGAATCATTCTTAAAATCATTTCTTTATTAGAGCATGGATAATAATAATTATCCTGTGGAGTTAAATTAAGACGATTTACAAAGACATCAATATCGCTTTTTCCGAAAACTGTGCCCCTGCTAAAAGGATTAATATAAAACAACACATTCTTCTTATCAATCTGTTCATTGTCATCAATCCCGCAATAAGCTAATACAAAATGCTCTGGCAAGTTAATTCCATAAATAGGCAACCCTAACATTTGAGCTAATGTTAAATAAACTATTCCTAATGTAAGAGGATTTCCTTTTTTACTCTCCAAAACAATATTTATAAAGGAGTTTTGAGGGGCATGGTAATTAGTGGTATTTCCACTAAAATTATGATTAGTAAAAAAAATGTGATTTAGAATATTGATAATTTCTAGTGCTGTTAAGTTTTCATTTATTTCCAACCATATTTCCTTTTTTATCTGATTTAAAGATTCTTGAATTCTTTTTTGATCCAAATCAGGATACTGATATCTCGCTAGCAACAATGCGCCATCAAAAAGATTATCATCATTGGTATGAATCCAAAGTTTTAAATCTTCCAACAGATTTTCAAACTGAATTTTATGGACAATTGCTTCGATGCGTTGTTGTAATACAGCATCAAAGGCATGCGACCAGGCATCTTCTAAAAAGGGTATAACTTCGCTTCCAAGACTAATTAATTTTCCTTCAATATGAGAAAAGACCTCCTTATCTGAGTCATCTAATAGGCTTATTAATGCTTTTACCTCGTTATCGTTGATTGTTGTGTTCATGATTGCAATTTTAAACTTTTTTAAAGTAAGTGGCTATGCTTAGTAATGATAATTTTCAACCATCGAATGTTAGATAACTTAAGCGTATTATTTAGGTGTTTTCACTTAATTATCCTCTTTTTTTATCGAATATGGAACTCTATCTAATTTTTATCGTTGTATGACCTTTAATTAAAATAGTCATGAATAAACAAGAACAAGATTTAAAGGTTCCTTCGCACTTGCAAGATAAGTTTGAAGAAGAAATTAGAGTGGAAATAATTCGTCAACAAACAGAAGACGAACTCAGATCACAATCTATTTACCAGGAATTCTTTAATCAATTCAACCCTCATTCAGTCGAATCATTTATTAAGAACTACGCTCGTCGTAAGGCTTTATATTTAACCCGCGGACAAGAATACATAAATCTTCAGGAACAAAAAGAATTGAAATATAAAATGCTTGCGGAAGAGGCTTTATGGTCTATTCAACAAAAGAAGTTATTTAACTTACAATGCCAATGGCGTGCTGAGCAGATAAAGTTAAAAGGTATTGAACATACTACACAGTTTTTAACATTAGGTACAAATATTCAGCATTGTCCGTTTATAGCTCCAGTTAGTAATGCTGAGTTAGAATTGTTTATTAGCTTCTTGAAATCAGGACAAGCAAATCAGGTTTTCGGATATGATAATTGGCAGGATTATGATGTTTTTATAGCTGAAGCAGATGATTGTTATTTACCAGGTATTGATGGTCCTCTTGAATCGCGTATTCCATCGTGGTATAAATTCTTTGATGATCATATGGGTACAGGATATTTATTGACATTACCTGATTCACGTGGCGAAAAAGAACAGCGATATCGTGCAGAAGCTCGTAAGCAACAATTAAAGGATATTAAAAATAGTGATTCAAAGAAATCAACTGATAGTCGTCCATTCTTAAGCATCTTTGATACCAACATCGTTGAGTCGTTTGTTAAGCAATTTGAAGATAAGCGAACGCTGAAATATTGCAAAGCTGTTGAGGAATTTCAATCACAGATGGATGACAATATTGAATTAGACGATGCATTAGAAACATTACGTTTGGCAAGCACGAAAGTGAACATCCGCGCTAATGTTGATTGGAAAGAAGCTATTATTGATGCGGCACGACAATATGAATTAAGCCAGGTGGCTGATGCATTATATGCAGTACATCAGGAGTATAATTTCCGATTAGAAAATGGAATTAATTTCTCTCAAAGTGTGATGGATAAAAAACGAGAAGAATATACGTATACCTTAAGCGACCTTGCCAAAAATCAGATTTTGCTTGGAAGAAAATTGTTGGGTGAAGATGAGAATATGAATTTTTAATCGATATACAATTAAATGAAAATCCCGAGGTAAACTCGGGATTTTTTTAATTAAGTATAATCACTTTATTTAAATCTACTTCTCTGATTTTTCTTTCTTTTGTCTTGACACAAAATGAAAGAACCAAAGAAAAAGTGGGTGTAGTGAGCAAGCTACTACACCCCACTTTATAAAAAACTCGCAAATTTTCTCCTCGATAAAATTGCTGCAAATTCAGTGATTTCCTCACAGGCTCGGAACTTCTAAATTTGTTAAACGCAATTTTATAGTCGTCAAAAACCGAATAAACTGAGGCCGATTTTATTTTGTTAAATTACTTCCCAGCCGACTTAAATTTCTGTATCGCGTTTCTGGTGAAGTCTGATAAAACTAATTTACCACTCATGCCAGCACGTTCTATTAATAGTTCGTCCCAGTTTTCAGTTCCTTCCCACATGATCTTTTTAAGCATGCTCATCGCCTCTGGATTGCTCAAAGATAATTTCATGGCGAGTGTGTTGATTGCAGCATCCATTTCTTCAACACTGTTGTATAAATGTGCATATAATCCTTTTTCTTTTGCCCATTCCGCCGAATGAAAAGTTGTTGCATCAATGGTCATTTGTGTAAATGCTGATTTACCTACTTTGCGTTCTACTGCTGGTCCGACTACAAATGGTCCGATGCCAACAGCTAACTCACTCAGTTTAACAGCAGCACCTGTAACAGCAAAGGTATAGTCGGCTGCAGAAGCTAATCCTACTCCACCACCTACTGCTTTGCCTTGTACCCTCGCAATAACAAACTTGGGTGCTTTGCGCATCGCATTAATTACGCCTGCAAATCCTGAAAAGAAGTATGTTCCTGTTGCATGATCATCAATGGCAATTAATTCATCGAAGGAAGCACCAGCACAAAATGCTTTTTCTCCTTCGCTCTGTAACACGATTACTCTTGCTTCATCCTTCTTTCCCATTTCTTCAATCGCACTTGCTAAATCTCGCAAAACTTGTCCTGGCAATGAATTACTTTGCGGATGAAAAAAAGTGACGTAACCAATATTATTTTCAATGTGTGCATGCACACGTCCTGATTCTTGTGACATATTTTAAAGTGCTTGATTTAATTTTTTTACCATCGTTAAGATTGTTGCAATCGCTACTGTTTCTCCCGTTTCATCATAAACATCCACCAGCCATTTTACAATTCCTTTTGCAATGTCTTCTTCGTTTTTCTTTTCGGTATCTACTTTTTCTTTCACGGTTAGTTTAACGCCGATGGTCATTCCCGGATAAACAGGTTTAGTAAAACGACATTCATCTAATCCGTAGTTTAACAAAACGGGACCTTTCTTCGCATCGACAAATAATCCTGCGGCCTTCGATAATACAAAGTATCCATGGGCTACGCGTTGAGTAAAGATGGTTCCTTCTAGTGAAGTTGTATCCATGTGCGCGTAGAAATTATCACCGCTTACATTTGCAAAGTTGGTAATGTCGGCCTCACTAACGGTATGCTTAGCTGTAATTAATGTTTCACCAATTTCCAGCTCTTCAAAATACTTTTTAAAAGGATGAATATCTTTCTCAATTTGTTTTCCTCCTCGTTGATATACTTCTGTAATATAAGAAAGCGTAGTTGGTGATCCTTGAATAGCGGTACGTTGTAAGTAATGAAATACGCCACGCTTACCACCCATCTCTTCACCACCACCCGCACGACCAGGTCCACCATGCACAAGCATTGGCATCGGTGAGCCGTGACCGGTAGATTCTTTCGCACAATCATTATTTAAAACTAATATCCTTCCATGCATCGATGCTGCTCCTACTACAAATTCACGCGCTGTTGCATTGTCTGCTGTAACGATACTACATACCAACGATCCTTTACCCATCTTGGCTAATTCAATTGCCTCTGAAATATTCTTGTAAGGCATAATGGTAGATACAGGTCCGAATGCTTCGATGTTATGGCAATCGATATTTTTAAATGGATCGCTATTGATAAATAATACAGGCGATAGAAAGGCACCTTTATCAGTACCGTCACCAATAGGAGTCAAATCCGAATTACCAAAAACGATTTCTTGTGTTTTAGCTAATAGTTGAATTTTTTCTTTCACCTCTTGCACCTGACTCGCAGAAGCTAATGGTCCCATGCGGACACCCTCCACGTTAGGATCACCAATACTGGTAGTCGATAAGCGTTTGCTAAGTGCTACCTTAACATCTTCTATTAAATTTTCAGGTACCATAACACGACGAACAGCAGTACATTTCTGACCTGCTTTCACTGTCATTTCACGTTGAACTTCTTTAATAAAAATATCAAATTCAGGAGTGCCAGGAATTGCATCTGGTCCTAGAATACAAGAGTTTAATGAATCGGCTTCCATGTTAAATGGTACCGATTCTTCTAAAATGCGCGGGTGCGACTTCAACATTTTTCCAGTTGTGGCAGAACCTGTAAACGTCACTACATCCTGGCTAGTAACGTGGTCTAAAATTCCATTCGCAGAACCGCAGATTAATTGTAAACTTCCCTCTGGCAAAATGCCTGATGCTACTATTTCTTTTACTACTGCTTCAGTTAAGAAAGAAGTTACTGTTGCTGGTTTTACAATCGCAGGAACTCCCGCTAAAAAGTTAACCGCAATTTTTTCAAGCATTCCCCAAACAGGAAAGTTGAACGCGTTGATGTGAATGGCTACACCTTCTTTGGGTACACATAAATGGTGACCAATAAAACTACCACCTTTCGATAATATTATAGGATCTCCATCGATGCAATATGGCATATCCGGAAACTGACGACGCAGACTTGCATAGGCAAATAAATTTCCGATACCACCATCAATATCAATCCAGCTATCCACACGCGTTGCACCTGTTGCCCAGCTGATCTTATAAAAATCTTCTTTCTTAGCTGTCAGATGCATAGCCAATGCTTTTAACATTCGTCCGCGCTCGTGAAAAGTTAATTTACGAAGTGCGGGTCCGCCGACAGTTCTTGCATAATTGGTCATTAAGGCAAAGTCGAGACCTTTGGAAGATGCAGTAGTGTAAGCGCTGCCGTTAACTGCGTTATATAAAACCTGCCCTTCTCCTTCTCCTGCAACCCATTTTCCGAGGGCGTAATTCATTAGCTTATTCATAGGTAATTTATTTATTTGCAAAAATACAATTTGATTTGTTTCTATTTGTTGATGATGTATCTATTTTACTTTTTTCTTGTTAGAAGTTGAATGTTGTTATCCTGATAAGTAACTTTAAACTGCTCGTTTAAAAGCGCACTTACCGACTTATTGCAGGAGTCTTCTAGGTTGCTGTTCTCCTTTTTCCAGATGGTGACTTCTGTAATTTTTCGTTGGAAGGTTTGTTCGAACTCGTTGAGATTAATACAAGGATGATTAGAGGAAGTGTAATTGCCTAGTACTTTTTCAGGATTATAATTTTCCTTCCAAACAAGAGGAAAATGTCCTTGTGTAGGTTCGTAATTATCAAGCACCATGGCTTTGCTAACGGCACCCATATACGAACACATATTGGTGTGCATCCAATTTGAACTATAATTTAGAGGCATTACTAAGCTATGTTCGTTCAAGGATGTGCCTGCATGGATGAAGGATTGGGCATCTTCGCTTAATCCTTTTTGTGTTGGATAATGATAAAGCATCATCATACAGCTAAATCCAACGGAAAATAATCCCATTGCATAACTTTTTATAGAAGATGTTTCCAATGAAGCCATCCATAAAATCAAACAGAGAAAGAAAAGCTGAATGATACGAATAGATAATATTCCACCAGAAGCTAGACTATCAGGCAAAATAAAAATCATCAATAAGGAAACAACAACTAGCAAGAATGGAAAAAGTTGAAAGTTGATTTTCTTTCTTTCGTAGATGCTCCATCCTACTGCTAGTAAAATAAAGAAAGAATAAATAAGGGTTAATCCATATTCATCCTCATAATTATACACAATAAAAATCCTTGATTCGGCAATTTGTAGTACTAAATCGGTGAAAGGTAAATAACTCACTTCTCCTCGATAACCATTGGCGCCACTAAGCCATAAAAATAGTCCAGAGAATATAATCCAGGGAAGTGAAAATATAAGTAACAACCGAACTTCCTTCCAACATGTAGCATGTAATTTTCTCCAATGACTAAGCGTGTATAATCCCATTGCCAATACCGTAAATAAAAAGATCACTAGGTGAGAAAAATAAATCAATGCCAGCCAGCAAAAACCAATTAAAATATTTTTGAATGAATAGTCATTTCGGTTTTTTATCCACCAAGAAAGTGCAAACGGAAAGAGTGCAACTGCCAGCGAATAATTTATAAATCCTAGACAAAAAACAAAGTTGAAAAGGAAAGGAAAAAGCATCCAGGAGTTGAGCGAAATTGAACTTTCAAAGGAGTGAATCAGCTTACGATATCCGAAGGCCGTTAATAATACAACTGATAGCAACATGACTTTTTCTACCATCAAAACAGGTAAGACGAAAGTCAACAGCGACATCACCAAATGACCTGTCCAATTTGGCTCTGGAAAAGCATTAAATTGAAGGAAGAAATGCTGATTCGTAATCACATCATAAAACTGCGTTCCGATTAACTCGCGAATTAAAACCGCATTATACAAATGCGCGGGACCGTCAAGGGTAACAAAAGGTGTTAATAATAGTATTGGTAATAGATGGATAAAAAGGATTATTCGAAATCCCCATTTCTCAATTAACGCCAGTCGGTCGTTTATAATCATGCTGAAAATTACCAAATAATTAGATTCGGTAAAGTAGATTTTTCCGAAGCATTGAAATTTAGGGATTTAAAAATTTTCAAAATGGTCGAAAACTATTATTTGACATCGACTTTTTCGATACATTTGTGACGTATGAATCAGTTTGTAGTATCGGCAAGAAAATACAGGCCAGCCACCTTTGATACGGTTGTTGGGCAAGCGCAAATTACTAGTACTTTAAAGAATGCTATTCGTAATAACCACTTGGCGCAGTCGTTTTTATTTTGTGGGCCTCGTGGAGTTGGTAAGACTACCTGCGCAAGGATCTTAGCCAAAACAATTAATTGTCAGTTTATCACGGATGCTAACGAAGCTTGCAATCAATGTGAATCATGCGTATCATTTAATAACGGACAATCATTAAATATTTTCGAATTAGATGCGGCTTCCAATAACTCGGTAGATGATATCCGAAATTTAGTTGAGCAGGTGCGATTCTCTCCTGCAAGCGGTAAATACAAGATTTATATTATTGATGAGGTTCACATGCTATCTCCTTCGGCTTTCAATGCTTTTTTAAAGACCTTAGAAGAACCACCATCGTACGCTATTTTCATTCTTGCAACTACGGAAAAACATAAGATTATTCCTACTATTCTTTCTCGCTGTCAGATATTTGATTTTAATAGAATTCAGGTAGAAGATATTGCAAATCATCTGGCTTTTGTAGCAGGCAAAGAAGGTGTAGATGCAGAAACGGATGCTTTACATATTATAGCACAAAAAGCTGACGGAGCCTTGCGTGATTCACTATCAATCTTTGATCAGATTGTAAGCTTTGCTGGCAATAAAGTATCTTATAAAGACGTAATCGACAATCTAAATATTCTTGATTATGATTATTATTTCCGTGTAACAGATAATATTCTAAATGGTAATATTCCTTCCTCACTTTTAATCTTCAATGAGATATTATCTAATGGTTTTGATGGACATACATTCATTAATGGATTGGCTGCTCATTTACGTGATTTATTAGTTTGTCAGGATGCATCGACTATTCAACTTCTAGAAGTAAATAATGCGATAAAAGAACGATATGGTGAGCAATCTAAAAAGACAGCTGTTCCTCTGCTTTTAAATCTTTTGGACATTTGTAATCGCTGTGATATAGATTATAAAGCTTCGAAAAATCAACGGCTTCACGTTGAGCTAGCTTTAATCAGAATGTGTTCCGCCGGTAATTCTTTACCTGGCGAAAAAAAAAATCCTGAATTAATAACTACAGTCCCTCCTGTTAAAAAGGAACAATCTGCTCCTGCTGGACCTATTGTTTCGGCTCCTGTAGTAAATAGGTCTACCTATGCTCCTGTTGTTGAAACACCATATCCAACTCCAGTTCTTGCACAAACAAATCCAACAGAAGAAAAAACTGTTGTAGTTATACCGGAAGCTATTCCTGAGGTTCCTGCAGAAAAAACTAAGACTGAAGAAAAAGTAAAAGAGGCTCCTGTAGTTGTAAAAGGATCAAGTGCGATGATGGGTATTTCACTTTCGTCAATTGGAAAACCTAAAGAAGAAACGAAAAACGAATTTGATTCAGCAGCTCCTAAAAAAGAACCAAATTTTAATTTTAAAATTGATGAGAATGAAATGCAAACTTTTTGGGATGAGTTTGCTGAACGTTATAATAAATCGGGTGGCCATCAGATTTATACTACGCTTATCATGAATAAACCTACTTTAATTGCTGAAAATGAAATTGAACTTGTTATTCATAACATGGCTCAGGATTTAATATTGCAAGAAGAGAAACCTGACATCATGGATTTTCTTCGTAGCAAATTAAAAAATGATAACATATTACTCACTACCCGTATTGTAGATAAAAGTGGTTCAAAGGAATTATTGTACAATCCTAAAGATAAATATAGAGTAATGAAGGAACAAAATCCATCAATTGATGAATTAAGAATACGACTTGGATTGGAAATCGATTATTAACTGCGATTAAATTGTAAATTTGCAACCTAAAAAATAAAAAATAAATTAGAAATGGAAGGCGGAAAAATCACAATTCAAAATGGAAAATTAGTAGTTCCAGATCAACCAATTATACCTTTTATAGAGGGTGATGGAACTGGTCCAGATATTTGGGCTTCATCTGTACGCGTAATCGACGCAGCTGTAGAAAAAGCATATGGTGGGAAGAAAAAAATTATATGGAAAGAAGTATTAGCTGGTGAAAAAGCATTTAATCAAACAGGAAATTGGTTGCCAGATGAAACGATTCAGGCTTTTAATGAATATTTAGTTGGTATTAAAGGTCCACTTACTACGCCCGTTGGTGGTGGAATCCGTTCATTGAATGTAGCACTTCGTCAAATTCTCGATTTGTACGTTTGTCTTCGTCCCGTTCGTTGGTTTGAAGGTACTCCTTCTCCTGTAAAAAATCCTGGAGCAGTAGATATGGTGATCTTTCGTGAGAACACAGAAGATATTTATGCAGGAATTGAATTTGCTGCAGGAACACCAGAGAATGCAAAAGTGTTAGACTTTATTGCAAAAGAATTTCCAAAAGAGTTTAATAAAATCCGTTTTGGTACAGCAGAAAAAGCGGAAGCTTATTTAAAAACTGCGGGTGCCGATGCAAGTGCTGATGCTTCTTCTGTTCAGGTTGGTATTGGAATTAAACCAGTAAGTAAAGTTGGTACTGAGCGTTTAGTAGGCGCTGCAATTGAGTTTGCTATTCGTCATGGAAAAGAATCTGTAACGATTGTGCATAAAGGTAACATCATGAAATTTACGGAAGGTGGTTTCCGTGATTGGGGTTATGCATTAGCAGAAAGTAAATACGGCGACAAATGTTATACTTGGATGCAGTGGGAAAAGACGAAGAAAGAAAAAGGTGAAGCTGCTGCCAATGAAGAACAAAAAGCTGCACTTGCATCAGGAAAAATTTTAGTGAAAGATGCGATTGCTGATATCGCTTTACAACAAGTATTAACTCGTCCCGAAGATTTTGATGTGATAGCAACATTAAATTTGAATGGTGATTATTTATCAGATGCATTAGCTGCTCAAGTTGGTGGAATCGGTATTGCGCCAGGTGCTAATATTAATTATGTAACTGGTCATGCAATTTTTGAAGCTACTCACGGAACTGCTCCTAAATATGCAAATCAAGATAAAGTAAATCCGGGTTCAGTGATACTATCGGGGGCGATGATGATGGAACACTTAGGATGGAATGAAGCTGCTGATTTAATGTATCGTGGAATTGAAAAGAGCATAGCTGTGAAGCGTGTTACTTACGATTTTCATCGTTTGATGGAAGGAGCTACTATGTTAAAGTGCTCTGAATTCGGTGATGAAATCATCAAAAATATGTAATCGTAAAAGTTAGAAACTTTAACAAACTGCAATGGCTATTCTGGCAAGTATAATTAAAAAAGGAATTGAACTGAGACATAAAATTCGTCTTACAGAAAAATCTCCTTTATACTATCAGAAGAAAGAATTAAAAAAATTATTGCGCAAGTCAGAGTTTACCATGTTTGGTCAGAATTACCATTTCTCCAACATGTTAAACTCTCGCAATTTTGTAAATAAGTTCAGAGCAACAGTTCCTGTGCATGATTATAATTCAATCTATGCGCTATGGTGGAACAAAGCATTGCATAATCAAGAAAATGTATGCTGGCCGGGAAAAGTAAATTACTTTGCATTAAGCAGTGGCACGAGCGAAAGTTCGAGCAAGCATATACCCGTTACGCGTGAGATGGTGAAAGCTATCCGTCGAACTAGTACCCGACAAATAATTTCTTTAGGTGGCTACCAAGGTTTGCCGCAGGATATTTTTTCTAAGGGTATTTTAATGCTTGGTGGTAGCACACATTTAAATCAGAAAGGTTCTTATTTTGAAGGTGATTTAAGTGGAATTACGGCAAGTAAAATACCATTCTGGTTTCAACATTTTTATAAGCCAGGAAAGAAAATAGCGAGTGAAAAAGATTGGTCTACAAAATTAGAAGAGATTGTTGAAACAGCGCCTACATGGGATATCGGAATTTTAGTTGGTGTTCCTGCATGGTGTCAGCTGTTGCTCGAAAAAATTATCCAGCGTTATCAGCTAAAAAATATTCATGACCTATGGCCTAACTTAACGATATATGTTCATGGAGGTGTTTCATTTGAGCCTTATAAAAAGAGTTTTGATGCATTAGTAGCTAAGCCATTGACTTGTATTGAGACTTATCTTGCTTCTGAAGGTTTTATTGCTTATCAAAATGAACAAGATAATCGTTCGATGAAAATGGTAACCAACAATGGACTTTTTTATGAGTTCGTTCCTTTTAATGAAGAGAATTTTAATAGTGATGGTGAATTAGTAAAGAAGCCGAAGACATTGTTGATTAATGAGGTAAAAGAAGATGAAGAGTACGCGTTGATTATTTCTACTTGTGCAGGAGCATGGCGTTATTTAATAGGTGATGTAGTGAAGTTTACAAATGTTGCTAAGGCCGAGATCATTATTTCGGGGCGAACAAAACATTATTTGAGTTTATGTGGGGAACATTTGTCGGTTGACAATATGAATAAAGCCATTGAAATGGTTTCTGAAGAATTAGATATTCGAATCAATGAATTTACGGTCGCAGGTATTAATCACGGAAGTATGTTCGCTCACAAATGGTTCATTGGTACAGATGATAAGGTTTCAGCAGTTGAGTTGAAATTTTTAATTGATTCGAAATTGAAAATGTTGAACGACGATTATCGGGTTGAAAGAACCTCTGCGCTAAAAGATATTATCATCGATGTATTACCACATGATATCTTTTTAAATTGGATGGAGAGTAAAGGTAAAATTGGTAATCAGAATAAATTCCCTCGTGTGATGAAAAATAATCAGCTCGAAGAATGGGAACAGTTTATCGATGCTAAAATGCAAAGAAGTAAATAATACACACAATGAAAGTCGCAGGATTTACTTTTATTCGTAATGCGGTTCGTTACGATTATCCGGTAGTTGAATCCATCACGTCCCTCCTTCCCCTCGTTGATGAATTAGTCGTTTGTATTGGTGATTCTAACGACGATACACTTGAGCTAATTGAAAGTATTGGCTCTTCTAAAATTAAAATCATTCATTCTGTTTGGGATGATTCCCTTCGTGAAGGTGGGAAAATACTGGCTATTGAAACTAATAAAGCATTGGCTGCAATTGCGCATGATGCTGATTGGTGTTTTTATTTGCAAGGTGATGAAGTGCTTCACGAAGAAGATTACGAAGCTATTCGCAATGCAATGGTTCGTTATAAAGATGATTTGAATGTAGAAGGACTTCTGTTTAACTACCGACATTTTTATGGCAGTTATCAATATATTGGCAATTCCCGTAAATGGTATCGAAATGAAATTCGCATTGTTAGAAATAACATTGGTGTTTATTCTTATAAGGATGCGCAAGGATTTAGAATTGACAATCGCAAGCTAAAAGTGAAACCAATCAATGCTTTTATATATCATTATGGTTGGGTAAAAAATCCGCATTTGCAAACAGAAAAGCAAAAGAATTTTCATAAGCTATGGCATAACGATGAAACTGTAAAAAATATGGTGCAAGCTGATGAGTATGATTATTACTCCATCGATTCGTTAGATGTTTTTCATGGTTTTCACCCTTTAGTAATGATTAATCGAATTGCAAAAGTGAATTGGGACTTTCATTTTGATGTGTCAAAAGTAAAGCTGAAATTGAAATATCGGATTTTGAATTGGCTAGAAGCTCTTACAGGTCATCGTTTCTTTGAATATAAGAATTATCGTAAACTTTAATATTTATTCTATGAAATATTATAGATTATTTACTTGGATTTTATTTTTATTTATTGGATTACTTTTATCATGCTCTTCAAACTCTACTAATAAAAATCAAGCTGTGAAAAACAATGCTAATAATACAGCATTACCAACATCAGGAATAATTGACCAATCATGTTTGTCAGATCCCAATATTTCCTTTTCGTATTACCTTCCGAAATCATATACAGAAGGCAGAAAGTATCCTGTATTATTGCTTTTTGATCCACATGGTGATGCACATTTTGCAATAGAAAAATACAAGTCTGCCGCGGATAAGTTTGAGTATATTTTAATGTCGACGAATGCCATTAAAAATGGACTTGATGGAGAAACAGCAGGTCATGTAATGCAATCATTATTAGGCAGCCTTAGCAAACAACTTCCTGTCAATCTCACACAATTGTATGTAGGAGGTTTTTCTGGTGGTGCACGCTATGCCGCTATGCTTGCAATGAGTGGCTCAGGAGTACAGGGATTAATGGTTGCTGGTGCAGGATTTACCGCTGATAACTGGAAGAATTTAAGTCCCTCAGTAATAATTGCAGTTGGCAATGATGGCGATATGAATTTATCTGAGATTCTTGCTTTAAATGATATTCAAGATAAAGATCAGCGTAGCAGAGTTTTAATTATGCGTGATAAAGGTATTCATGAATGGCCATCTTTAGATAAAATGCAAGAATGTTTAGCAATTTTTACAGCATATGCAATACGAGATAGTATTGAAAGTGATAAAAAGAAATTAGACCTTATTTTAGCAATGTATGACACGCTTGATAAATCAGATTATTGTTCAACATCTCCGATTCACAAAGCATTGTTCTATGAACGAATTGTTAAGGCACTCGCTTACCAAAAAGATATTGATAAATATGGTAAATCTTACGCAGTAATGATTCAATCATCATCTTACCTATCAGAGAAAAAGTTGGAGCAGAGTCTGGTAAAAGAGGAATCAACAATTAAGAATAATTATTATACTGCTATGGGTACGAAGGATACACTATGGTGGTATACTGAAATGCAGAAATTAAATTCATCGATTATCAATGAAAAAAATAATTTTAAGCAAGCACAGTTAATGCGTATCCGTAGTGGACTTAGTTTAATGTGTTATATGAATCTTGATAAGACCATGAAAGCTAATTCGAATCAAGATGCTTATTACCTTTCTGTTTTATACAGAAACATCGATCCTGATAATTCAGAAGCATGGTTTTTAGCAGCCGTGATGGAAGCTAGAAGCAATAATAAAATCAAAGCAATAGATTTTCTAAGTACAGCAGGTAAAAAAGGATTTAACCAACGAGCAAGAGTAAACCAAACAACAGATTTTAATTCATTGCTTGGTGATCCCTTGTTTCAGGATGCAGTAAATAAATTACCTAATTAGACTTTAGGTGCTGGCAGTTCAAATGCTACAGAAGGGCAATCAAACTTTCCTCTGTGAGCGCTGTCGCAAAATGGGCGATTACTAGATAAATTACAACGACAAAGTGCTACGGATGTCCGGCCATTTAAGTTATAAGGATTTCCTTCATGATCTACTATTTCAAAATCGCCTTCTACACGAATAGATCCATTTGAATTTATTTTTATTCTGGTTTTCATTTTAATTATTTTTTAGCTTCTTCTAAATTTACATAGTAAACAATCATTGAGCAAATTGAGCTTACACATATGATACTAAGCAAAACTACATAAATACTTTTATGATAGGCATTCGAGATTAATCTGTTTTGCATTATTCCTATCAGTGCCATTAAATTAGCTAAACAACGCTGACCAAATGCAACAGAACAAATCAACGAAAATGCGAAACCTGTCCATGTTGTGATTTTATCTATTTTTTGTAAATACGCAATTATCCAGGCAATTGCCCCTAATCCTATTGATGCGATTAATAACTGATTAGCTTTTGATCCTGCATAGTAGTAAGCTATAAACCCACAAATTATCATAATACTACCTAAAACATGCAGTAGTCTTTCGTTTTTAGTATTCATAGTGTAAAATTGAATCCAAATATATTGATTTTTAGATATGAAATCATTTAAAAATTTGGAGTTAATCCTGAGGTTTTACATCCTTTAAAAGTATATTTGCACCACTATGGCTATAGGACATATTGACCACGACAAAGTTTCGGCTGCTGGCCTGCTCGTAACGATTGGAATTATATTCGGTGATATTGGTACTTCTCCGCTTTATGTTATGAATGCTATAGTGGGAAGCAGAACAATAACAGAGCAGTTGGTATTAGGTGGACTCTCATGTATATTTTGGACATTAACACTGCAAACAACATTAAAGTATATCATATTAACCTTGCGCGCCGATAATAAAGGTGAAGGAGGGATTTTTTCTCTTTATGCATTAGTTAGAAAGATGCACATAAAGTGGTTGTTTTTTCCAGCAATGATAGGCGGTGCTGCTTTATTAGCTGATGGAATAATAACGCCTCCCATATCCGTTGCTTCTGCCATTGAAGGGTTAGAAGTTATTAATCCAAATATTAAAATCATACCGATTGTCATTTCAATAATATTTTTCCTCTTTTTTATTCAGCAATTTGGAACCCGCTTCGTAGGTAAATTTTTTGGACCAGTAATGTTATTGTGGTTTTTTATGTTGTTTATTTTAGGATTTAATCAGTTGGTAGATTATCCAAATGTTCTAAAAGCTATAAATCCTGTCTATGCATTTGATTTACTAGTACGCTATCCAAACGGCTTTTGGTTATTAGGTGCTGTATTTTTATGTACAACAGGTGCCGAAGCTTTATACTCAGATTTGGGCCATTGTGGCAGACAAAATATTCGTATAAGTTGGATATTTGTGAAGGTGGCCTTATTGGTTAATTACTTCGGACAAGCATCTTGGCTAATGCAACATACCGGTACAACATTAGGTGATTTAAAACCATTTTTTGTTTTAATGCCTCGTTGGTTTTTACCGTTTGGAATTGGAATAGCAACTTCAGCAGCAATAGTTGCGAGTCAGGCTTTAATAAGTGGAACATTTACTTTGATTAACGAAGGTATGCGCATGGATTTCCTCCCTAAAGGTAGAATTGAATACCCTACCGATATAAGAGGACAGCTATATATTCCTACTATTAATTGGTTAATGTGCCTTGGCTGTATTGGTATTGTATTATACTTTCAGGAGTCTAGTAAAATGGAAGCAGCTTATGGTTTAGCAATTGTTTTAACGATGCTAATGACTACTACTCTACTTATATATTATTTATATCTTAAGAAGTATTCAAAGATTATTATCGGACTCGTTCTAGTAGTTTTTGGTTCTATTGAAATAGCATTTTTAATTGCGAATCTTGATAAGTTTAAACATGGCGGCTATGTTACTGTTTGTATTGCAATTGCTATCATTTTTGTTATGTATGTATGGAGTGAAGCAAGAAAAATTAGAACATCGTTATTGGAGTTTGTTAAGCTTTCAAATTATTATGAAATAATAAGTGATGTTAGTATGGATGATTCAATTCCTAAATACTCCACACATCTGGTTTATCTAACCAGTGCCTCACATGATGATGAAGTAGAAAACAAAGTGATTTATAGTATCCTTCAAAAACAACCTAAGCGTGCAGATATTTATTGGTTTGTTCATATAGATGTTGTGGATGAGCCTTACAAAATGGAATACAAAGTTCGTGAACTTGTGAATGATAAAATTATTCATATCCGATTTAAATTAGGATTTCGCGTTGCACCAAGAATTAATTTAATGTTTCGTCAGGTAGTAGAAGAGTTAGTTAATAATAAAGAAGTTGACATTATTAGTCGTTATGCTTCATTAAATAAGCAACACTTAATTGGTGATTTTAAATTTGTTGTAATGGAGAAATTTTTGTCTTACGAAAACACACTAAATGTTTACACTAAAGTAATATTGAATATTTACTTTTTTATGAAAAAGTATACAATCTCAGAAGAGAAAGCTTTTGGCCTTGATACAAGTAATATTACAATTGAAAAAGTACCGCTGATTGTTTCTCCTCCGAATAATTATAAGTTTACACGAGTTCAATAATACTTCTTTATGACGAAAGAAGAAGCTTTGTTAAAAATAAATCAGTTGAGTGAAGAAATAGAATCACACAACTATCGATATTATGTGGATGCAGCTCCATTAATTACAGATTTTGAATTTGATAATTTGTTAATTGAGCTTAGTGGGCTTGAAAAGCAATTTCCAGAGTATTGTTTTCTGCATAGTCCTTCACAACGCGTAGGCGGACAAATTACAAAAGAGTTTATTGCTGTTGAACATAAGTATCCAATGCTATCACTAGGCAATACTTATTCAGAAGAAGATCTTATCGATTTTGATAGTCGAATTAAAAAGATAATTACTGATGAGCATGTACAATATGCTTGTGAATTGAAATTTGATGGTGTTGCAATTGGTATTACGTATAAAAATGGAAAGATATTTCAAGCTGTTACACGCGGCGATGGAATTAAAGGTGATGATGTAACAGCTAATATTAAAACAATTAAATCACTTCCCTTTCATCTAAAAAATTTAAATGAAACAGAATTCCCTGATGAATTTGAAGTGCGTGGTGAAGTGATCATGCCTCACAAAGTTTTTAATCGTATTAACGAAGAACGTATTGCTATTGGTGAAGCACCGTTTGCTAATCCACGAAATTGTGCTGCTGGAACTGTGAAAATGCAAGATAGCGGAGAAGTAGCAAAAAGAAGTTTAGATTGTTTTTTATATGCCTATTATGGTCCATCAGTTTTTAATACGCATGAGGAGTCGTTAAATGCCATGACTAAATTCGGTTTTCATGTTTCTGAGCACAGAACGGTTTGTCATTCTATTTCAGAGGTAATGGAATATATCCATCATTGGGATAATGCACGAAATGCATTACCTTTTGATATTGATGGTATAGTAATAAAAGTCAATAAATTTTCGCAACAACAAGAATTGGGCTTTACAGCTAAATCGCCGCGCTGGGCAATCTCTTATAAATTTAAAGCAGAATCGGCAACTACGCAATTGCTAGAAGTTACTTATCAGGTGGGTCGTACAGGAGCTATTACACCTGTCGCTAATTTGCAGCCTGTATTATTAGCAGGTACAACTGTAAAGCGCGCCTCCTTGCATAATGCTGATCAGATTGCTAAACTCGATTTGCATGAAGCCGATTTTGTTTATGTCGAAAAAGGCGGAGAAATTATTCCTAAAATCACAGGTGTTGATTTAAACAAGCGAAGTGAATCGGCTACCCCTATTCATTATATTACATCCTGTCCTGAATGTGGATCAGCATTAATACGAAAAGAAGGCGAAGCACAACATTATTGTTTGAATGAAGAAAATTGCAAGCCTCAGATAAAAGGAAAGTTAGAACATTTTACTGGAAGAAAAGCAATGAATATCGATGGATTAGGAAGTGAAACAATTGACCTTTTAGTTGAGAAAAACCTGATTCATACGATTGCGGATATTTATAATTTAAAAAAGGAAAAACTAATTAATCTCGATCGTTTTGGAGATAAGTCAGCACAAAATATTATTGTTGGTATTGAGAAATCCAAAATAATTCCATTTGAAAAAGTTTTGTTTTCTATTGGAATTCGTTATGTTGGCGATACAGTTGCAAAAAAAATTGCTCGTCATTTTAAATCGATTGATGCTGTTATAAATGCAACTGAAGAAGAATTGATGAATGCGCCTGAGGTGGGTGAAATAATTGCAAAAAGCGTGTATCAGTTTTTTAGAAAAGAATCCAACGTAAAAATCATTGAAGCCTTAAAAGCTAATCAGCTTCAATTTGAATTAGCTCATGATGCCTTACCTACTCAATTAGGAAATCAACTGAAAGGAATGACTCTAGTTGTTACAGGAACCTTTGAGCGGAATTCAAGAGAAGGTCTTAAAGCGATGATAGAACAACACGGAGGTAAAAATGGTAGTTCTGTATCAAAGAATACAACTTTCTTGTTAGCTGGTGCTGATAGTGGTCCAAGCAAAATAGAAAAAGCTACTTCAATGGGCGTAAAAGTGATTAGTGAGTATGATTTTGAACTAATGATATCAAAATAAACTTTAAATTTACTTGGCATACAACTATGAAAAATAATTTAAGACATAAAATTGCTCACTTCGTTTTTTTGAATGAATTCAGAAACAAGGTTACTAAATGCAATGTTATTCCTTTCGATCAAGCAACTTCAATAGGGATATTATATGATTCAAGTAATGAAGCGCATTATGAAATTGTTAGAAAATATGTTAAAGAGTTAAGAGAGGTTCATCATAAAGATGTTTTGGCTTTGGGCTATTATAATCAGAAAGAATTGCCGACTCTTCGGTTTTCAAAGTTAGGTCTTGATTTTTTTACACTCAAAGATTTGAATTGGGTTTATAAGCCTATTTCCGGAATTGTAAAACGATTTGTAAACAAGGAGTTTGATATTCTTATTGATTTACACTTAAATAATCAAATTCCATTAAAATATGTAGCTGCATCCTCCAATGCGAAATTTAAAATTGGAAAATATTCAAAGAATGCAGAAAACTATTATAGTTTTATGTTGAGCGTTGGCGAACAAACACAATTACCTGCATTTATTGAACAGGTAAATCATTACTTAAAACTGATAAAAAATGAAAAATCTAAATAAGTTCGTTGGTACAGGAGTAGCAATTGTAACACCTTTCAAAAATAATGGAGAGGTTGATTACAAAGCACTGAATAAATTAGTTCAACATATTGTAAAAGGCGGTTGTAATTATTTAGTTGTTTTAGGTACTACTGGTGAAAGCGTTACTCTTACTATTGAAGAAAAAAACAAAGTAGTTGAGACGGTTGTTAAAAGCAATAATGGTAAATTACCCGTTGTACTAGGCCTTGGAGGAAATAATACGCTTCAATTATTAGAAGAAATTAAGTCAACTGATTTTAATGGAATAGACGCCATATTATCTGTTTCTCCCTGTTATAATAAACCTTCACAAGCAGGAATTATTGAACATTATAAATTGGTAAGCAAATATTGTCCTGTACCAATTATATTATATAATGTTCCTTCGCGTACTGGGTCAAATATGCTGCCTGCTACGGTTGTTGAAATTGCGAAATCGTGTAAAAATGTTATCGGAATAAAAGAAGCAAGTGGTAATATTGAGCAAGCAATGTCGATTATTGAAAACAAGCCCAAAGATTTTTTAGTTATTTCTGGAGATGATGGTATTACTCTTCCATTAATTGCTTGTGGTGCTGCTGGAGTCATTTCAGTCGTAGCCAATGCGTATCCTAAGAAGTTTTCTCTGATGGTTAATGCAGCATTGAATAATGATTACCATGCGGCTCAGAAATTATATTATCCATTTCACAATTTTATTCCATTGTTATTTGCTGAAGGAAATCCAGGTGGAATAAAATCTGTTTTACAAGATTTAAAAATCATGGAAGATCAGGTACGACTTCCACTTATTAAAATTAGTAAATCACTTGCTGGTAAGCTTAAAAATTCAATGAAATCACTTTAAAATTTATTTCATTTATGCGTAAATTTATAGTATTCATCGTTTTATTATTATCAAGCAAATTTTTATTTGCGCAGGTGCAGCTTAGTAATACACCTTTGGTAAATGTTGATTTTAATAATGAATTTTATAAAGAAGAATTTGATTCTTCGTCTGTGGATTGGCCTACCATTTCTAATTTTAATAATCTGTTCATGGCTCAAAATGGCAGTTATTATCTTAATAGAAAAGTCAAAGGTGATCCCTATGCATTGATATGTTCCAAGACATTAAATTTATCTGCTTATCAGATAAGCGTTATTGTGAATCCAATTGCAATTGCACCTGACGGATTTATTGGTCTTTTATTTATGCTTCAAGAATCGAGTGTGGGCGGGTTTATTTTTGAAATTGGACCAAATCAAAATTACAGGTTAAGACAAGTTAAGAACGGTATCTATAAAAATGTAACTGGAGATATTAAATCAAATGGCTGGATTGCATTAAAAGATGTAATTAAATACAATCAAAATAATACGCTTAAAATTTCTTTTAATGATAGAAATTATGATCTTTTTATTAATAATAACA
>CALQOD010000021.1 GCA_943332105.1 Chitinophaga pinensis
CATGGATTCCAGAGTGCATTTCAAACTATGGGAATTCGCAGAAAGAATTACGAAAAAATAATCAAGAGCATAGGAACTATTTTCTTCGCAATTATCATCCCTGCATTATTTGCAGCAATGCCACTTTATTTCTTATTCATTAAACACTAAACAGAAAGTTATTATATGAGTTTAGATTCAAAAACACCAGCAGGCCCATTATCAGATAAATGGGATAGCCATAAATTCAATTTAAAATTAGTTAACCCGGCAAACAAGCGTCGCTATGATGTTATCATCGTAGGAACTGGCTTGGCGGGGGCATCGGCTGCTGCTTCATTAGCAGAGCTAGGTTATAACGTAAAAACATTTTGTTTCCAGGATAGTCCACGCCGTGCGCATAGTATCGCTGCACAAGGCGGAGTTAACGCTGCGAAAAACTATCGTAATGATGGAGATAGTGTTTACCGTTTATTTTATGATACTATTAAAGGTGGCGATTACAGATCGAGAGAGGCGAATGTACATCGTTTAGCACAAGTGAGTGTAAACATCATCGACCAATGCGTTGCGCAAGGTGTTCCATTTGCACGTGAGTACGGTGGATTATTAGATAACCGTTCATTTGGCGGTGCTCAGGTATCAAGAACTTTTTATGCTAAAGGACAAACTGGTCAGCAGTTATTGCTAGGTGCATACAGCGCAATGAATCGCATGATAGGAACAGGCCAGATTAAAAGCTACACTCGTCATGAGATGTTAGAACTAGTAATGGTTGATGGACAAGCGCGCGGAATTATTGCGAGAGATATGGTGACTGGTGAGGTTGAAAGACACAGTGCGCATGCAGTAGTTTTATGTACTGGTGGATACGGTAATGTATTTTATTTAACAACCTACGCGCGAGGTTCGAATACAACAGCTATCTGGAGAGCGCATAAAAAAGGTGCTTACTTCGGCAACCCTTGCTTTACACAAATTCATCCTACATGTATTCCAGTATCTGGTGATCATCAATCGAAATTAACGTTGATGTCGGAGTCGTTACGAAATGATGGACGTATCTGGGTACCTAAGCAAAAAGGAGATCCAAGAAAACCAGAAGACATTCCTGAAGAAGAAAGAGATTATTACTTAGAGAGAAGATATCCATCATTCGGAAACTTAGTACCTCGTGATATTGCTTCACGTGCAGCAAAGGATATGTGTGATAAAGGATTCGGAGTTGGCAATACAGGCTTAGCTGTTTACCTTGACTTTAGCGATGCAATTAATCGTTTAGGAGAGAAAGCAGTAGAATCGAAATATGGTAACCTGTTCGATATGTACAAACAAATCTCAGGAGATAATCCGTATAAAACACCAATGATGATATATCCGGCGGTTCACTACACTATGGGTGGCTTATGGGTAGATTATAATTTGATGACAACAATTCCTGGCTTATATGCATGTGGAGAAGCGAACTTCAGTGATCATGGTGCAAACCGTTTAGGTGCATCTGCCTTGATGCAAGGATTAGCAGATGGATACTTTGTATTGCCATATACTATTGGCGATTATTTAGCTGGTGTAGAGCGCAAGCCTATTGCTAATGACACTCCTGAATTTATGGAAGCAGAAGCGAAAGTGAAAGACCGTTTAGGAAAATTATTATCTATTAAAGGAAGCAAAACAGTTCATGATTTTCATCGTGAGTTAGGTTTAATTATGTGGAACCATTGCGGAATGGCACGTAACGAAAAAGGATTGAAAGAAGGTATTGATAAAATCAAAGTATTAAAAGACGACTTCTGGAATAACTTATTAGTTCCTGGCGAAGCTTTAGAATTAAATCAGAATTTAGAGAAAGCGGGACGTGTTGCAGATTTAATTGAGCTTGGTGAATTAATGATGGTAGATGCCTTGGATCGTAATGAAAGTTGCGGTGGTCACTTCCGTGAAGAATACCAGACTCCAGAAGGAGAAGCATTACGCGATGACGACAAGTTCGCATATGTTGCAGCCTGGGAGTACAAAGGCGACGGACAAGCGCATCAATTACACAAAGAAGATTTAAAATACGAGAATGTTAAACTTTCACAACGTTCTTATAAATAACATTTAACCCACCAAATAAAAAATAGCTATCATCATGAGTGGAAATATGAATTTAACTTTAAAAGTCTGGAGACAAAAAAACACAAAGTCATCTGGAAAATTTGAAACATATACTGCAAAAAGTGTTTCTCCAGACATGTCATTTTTAGAGATGTTGGATGTTGTAAACGAAGACTTAATTAAAGGCGGAAAAGAGCCTATTGCATTTGATCACGATTGTCGTGAGGGTATTTGTGGTATGTGCAGTATGTATATTAACGGTCGCGCACATGGGCCAAACAAGGGAGTAACTACTTGCCAGTTGCATATGCGTAGCTTTAAAGATGGCGACACAGTTATCATTGAACCTTGGAGAGCATCTGCATTTCCGGTACTAAGAGATTTAGTAGTTGACCGAAGAGCATTTGATAAAATTCAGCAAGCAGGAGGATTCGTAAGTGTGAATACAGGATCTGCACCTGATGCGAACAGCATTCCTGTTCCGAAGGCTAATGCGGACGAAGCATTTAACTCAGCGGCTTGTATTGGCTGTGGTGCTTGTGTAGCAGCTTGTACGAATTCATCAGCGATGTTATTCTTATCGGCTAAAGTATCACAATATGCTTTATTACCTCAAGGAAGAGTGGAAGCAAAACAACGTGTAGTAAATATGTTGAAGATTCACGATGAGGCTGGATTTGGTGCATGTACAAATACAGAAGCTTGCGAAGCTGAATGTCCGAAGGGAATTTCTGTAAGCAATATTGCACGATTAAACAGAGAGTATATCTCATCGATGGTATCAGGAGAATAATTTCAAAAAACAGCAATACTATTTTAAACCCTTCTAAAAACATTAGGAGGGTTTTTTATTTGGGGACTGAGGTTGTATATTTGTAAATAATGAAACGAATTCTATTTATTCTTTCTTTGCTATTTGTAGCCACATTAAATGTGAAGGCGCAAACACCTGGTGTATGCAAGGATTCATTGCGCCAACCACAACCAACGTATTCTTGTCCTGTTAAGTACGAACCTGTTTGTGGATGTGATGGACAAACTTATCGTAATAAATGTAATGCAGAAAATAGAGCTGGTTTACTGTATTCGACAGATGGCTGTTGTGGAAATTTTGATTTTGATATTACTCCCAATGCAGTTACTTATCAATTAAATTTAGAGATATATAAAAAAACAAGTGGCAATGTTTTAATTACGGTTTTTAATACGCTTGGGTATCGCGAATTCGAATATCAGATTTTTATTCCTGATGCTGCAAGTGTTGGCGGTGCTTATCTTTTTCCTTTAGATTTAAATTATTTAGGGAATGGCGTTTTTCTTTTACAAGTTATATCTGATGGAGAGCAGCTCGTGAAAAAGTTTTATAAGTACCGTACTGATTAATCAGAGCTGCTTATTAAATTATTTTTTATACTTTTAATTAATAAATAAATAGCATGAATAGTTCATTAAAAGCTATTCAGGTTTTTCTTTGGATAGTTTGTTTTTCATTATTTCAAACTCCTTCAAAAGGAAATAGCCTGACTACTCCATGTAATACAACCGCTCCTACTCTACTTTCTAGTGGACCTACAACTTTTTGTAGTGGTGGATCAGTTACACTAAGTGATAGTCATGGGCGCACATTACATTGGAGTAACGGAGCAGACTCAGTTGCGATTACCGTTTCAAATTCAGGAAACTATAGTGCCTACTATGATTCTGCAGGATGTATTAGTAATGCATCTTCAATTCAAGTTATCGTAAAATCAAATCCGACTGGTGTTTATTTAGATAATCCTTATCAGCTTTGCGAAAACGATTCAGGACTCGTTACCATCATGGGAAACACTTTTGGATTAAGTTATATGTGGGATGATGGAAGTACTGGTAATTCTGTATGGCTCAAAAATTTTCAACGAAGCGTTATAATTACCAATAGTAATGGTTGTAGCACTCCGCTTTACACGAATACCTTTATCACCTATGTAAATCCGATTTTTATTTCAGGCGACTTAGATATTTGTAGAGGAGAATCAACCACATTAACTATTGATAATCCGGACCCCAATGCCACTTATTACTGGAGTGATGGACAAATGGGGACATCCATCAACGTTAGTCCTTATTCTACTACCAACTATAGTGTTGTAAATTGGTCAGGTAGTATGTGTGGTAGTTTTGCAGAGGTAACAATTAACGTACATGTACCAACAGCTACGATTACTGGAGTTAATAGCGTTTGTAGTGGACAAAGCACCTCTTTAAGTGCTTCGGGCGGGAATCAATTTTTATGGAGCAATGGATCAATCTCTGGAGGAATATTTATTACGCCTACAAACACAACAACCTACATCGTAACAGTAACAGATTGGTATGGATGCACTGCAAAAATTTCAAAAACAATTACTGTGGGTCAATACCCAACCATTACAATAAGTGGTGATACAACATTATGTAATCAAGATACAGCCTACCTAACTGCGAATGGGGCCTGGAATTATGTATGGTCAAATGGAGATACAATAGCCACCACTAAATATGTTAATTATAGCAGTACCTATGTTACAGGAACATCTATTTTGGGATGCTCCACTACTAAATGGGTACAAATCATATACGACAATAGTGCAATTCCGTATTTATATACAAGTAATAATATCACCACTATTTGCCAAGGACAAACTACAACTATTAGTGATACCACTTCAACTATAACCAGTTATTTATGGAGTAATGGGAGTACCTCTAATTCAATTACGGTATCGCCAACTACAACAACCAACTATACGTTAAGTACAACATCATCGAGTGGCTGTCATTATTCATCCAATTTCAAAATAAGTGTTGATACACCTAGCTATCCGGTTTTAAGCACTTACTCCGTAATAATTCAAGGGCAATCGAAGACTATTTACAGCAATGTGGTTGGCTCTGGATATCTATGGAGTACAGGAGAAACAACAAGCAGTATAGCGGTTACGCCTAGCCAAACGACCAGTTATATTTTAACAGTTACTTTCCCTGGTGGTTGTACTAGTACAGATACAACCATTGTATATGTAGATTCATTGCCAATAATCAGCGGACCTGACTCGGTTTGTGCGAATACTCCATTCACATTAACTGCAACTGGTGGCGGAACCTACCGATGGAGTCCGGGACAAGAAACAACATCTAGCGTTACAAGAACAATTACATCAAGTGGTAACTATACCATTTATGTTTATGTTACCACACCTCATGGAGCCTATAAATCGCTCACCAAAGTAGTTTATATTAAGCCAATGCCTTACTCTTCAATCAGCAATTCAGTTACGATTTGCAAAGAAGATTCGGCGAGGATAATTTTAAATCCTGGTAGTGGTACTACTTTCCAATGGTCGAATGGAGCAACAAATGATACGATATGGGTACACCCAGCAATTACAAGTACCTATACTGCAACTATTACTAACAGTAATGGATGTACGAAAAACCAGTCGATAACTATTACAAGTCGTCCAACAACTATTATTAACATTACTGGCGATAGTATAATTTGTCGTGGTGCGGGAGCTACACTTAATGGTAACTATGGTAAGAATTATTATTGGAGCACAGGAGCATTAACTAATCAGATTCATGTATCTCCTATTTCAAGTCAGGTATATAGTGTTTATGCAAGAGATTCCAGTGGATGTTTAACAAACACAGACACTATTGAAGTAACTGTTTTGAATCCGCTTCAGATGAATATTAGCGGTGACCAAAATATTTGCAAAGGTGATACAACAATTTTAAGTGTTTCAAATACGGGCTTTAACTCTTATTGGAACACCGGCGACACTACACAATCGATAGCAGTAACCCCACCGACAACGAGCATCTATTCCGCCATGATTATGAATCCTGCGAATGGCTGTATTGCATCCGATACCGCTGTTGTTTCAGTTAACCAAGGAGTACACAACGGACAAATTTGCGTCTATTATATTCCAAATTGCAATCCTTTTATTGCATTGGTTGCAAAATACTCAAGTGGTTTATATTACTTATGGTCTACAGGAGAAACAACTTCCAGCATCAGTGTGCCTGCTACCGCTGGAACATATTCATTAACCATTTCAAATCATGATGGATGTGACGAAATGCATTTATCTGTAACAATTGATTCATCAATATGTGGATGTAATGCGCCCTATATAAGTGGTAATAATACAATTTGTTTAGGAGGTTCAACAACATTAACCGCAAATAACTTTTCGAATCCCCAGCCAACAGGATATATCTGGAGTAATGGCGCAACAACACGAAGCATAACAGTTTCTCCAACTACCACCACTACGTATACTGTTCAAATGATTCTGGATAGTTGTATTCAAACAATATCTTATACCGTAAATATTCTTTCAGATACTGTAGCACCAATAACGGGTGTTGATACTATTTGTTCAGGCAATACATCATTTGTCGGATTTCAAACATTGAATAATGGTTTATCCTATTTATGGAGTAACGGAGCTACGGGCAGTTATTCTGGCGGATTAAATCCTACAAACCCCATCCAGAATTATACAGTTACTATTACTTACCCAGGAGGATGTAACATTAGCGGAACAAAAACACTTTACACCATTGCACCACAAACATTTTCAGTAATTGGAGATAGTGTTGTTTGCGAAGGGGACTCGATTTATTTAATTGGAAGCAATACTGATTTAAATTATTGGTGGAATGGATTAGGCGATAATGTAGGTGGAGATAGTATTTATTTTAGTCCAACAACTAGCGGAAACATAATGGTATATGGTAGTATTTATAACAGTACTACCTACTGCAGTTCTGCTTTAAGTTATCCGCTTCATTTTATTCAAAATGAAAATACAGAAATAATTGGCAATGATTTAATTTGTCAAGGGAATGCGCTTACACTTACAACCAATAATACCGGTTCATTGCTCTGGTCGAATGGATCTACCAACAATACGATTACTCTATTTCCTTTCAATAACCAATCAATTGTATTAACTAACACCAATCAATGTGGCTATATAAGCAGTGATACATTAATTGTTCATGCAATAACCAATTCTCAAATCAATCATTACGACACCAGTATTTGTATCAATAATAATCCAATAACTATTATTCCTCATTTAAGTGGTAGTTACAGCTGGAATAACAACGCTACAGATTCAAGCATAACTTTAACTGCATTACATGATACAACTATTTTTGTAGATATCACGTTGCTAGGAGGATGCGTTGCAAGAGAAGAATATACAATAACAGTACATCAGCAACCGAATGTAACCTTTACTGGCGATACAATTATTTGCCAAGAGGAATTAACTACACTAACTGCTAACGGAGGCTCCTCTTATTTATGGGAAAACGGCTACACCTCTGCCTCAACGTTAGTACAACCATTTGTTAGTACCTGGTATTCCGTTACAGCTACTGATAATAATGGTTGCAGCAGCACTGATTCCATATTCGTGAATGTTTCAAGAATACCAATGGTTACCATGTATGCACCAAAAAGTTTTTGCAGCGGACAAATTGCACAGATTGTTTGTGCTGCTAATAGCTATAGCTTCAATGATAATTATTATTACCTATGGTCGAATGGGGCAACAGGTACAACCATCAATGCTACTATAAACAGTGATACTACTTTTTATGTAACCGTAACAGGAAACAATGGATGTAGTAACGAGTCATCGGCGAAAGTAACTACGAATTTAAATCAACCGATTATAACAGGTGTTACCTTACTTTGTAAAGGGAAAAGCACATCACTTTCATTAAGTAATAACGATGCACCATATGGATCAACATATTTATGGAGTACGGGTGCAACAACAAAAAATATTACTGTAACTCCGCAACAAACAACTACCTATATAATTACAATTACATGGCCTGGCGGATGTACAACAACAGCAACCAAAACCATTATTGTAGATTCAATTCCTGCTATAACATTTACAGGAAACAATCAGCTTTGTAAAGGTGGGACTACAACATTAAAATCAATTGGAGGAAGCAATCCGTATTGGACGGGCTTCGGATTTAAAGATAGTTTAATTGTTAGTCCTACGAGCACCACTACCTATCAAGTGCAAGTTAGTAACAGCAACGGATGTACGAGAACAGGAAGTTATACAGTTAATGTGATTAATAACCCAGTTGCTTTTATAGGAGACTCGACTGTCTGTTCAAACACAAGTTTGAATTTAAGCGCAACAGGAGGAACTAGTTATTTATGGAATACAGGTGCTACAAGTAGTTCAATAAGTGTTAGTCCTATTCAATATACATTATATACCGTAACAGTAACCAATAACAATATTTGCAGTGCTACACATAGTTTCCCAGTATATATCAACTCTACACCTACCGCAAGTATCACAGGTGATTTTTATGCATGTGAAAATGAAAGCACAATTATTACAGCATCAATAGGCAATAGTTATTTGTGGAGCACTGGAGATACAACAAGAAGTATTACCATTCCTCCGAATACACCAACGGGGGCTTACTCGGTGACAGTTACCAGTAATAATGGATGTAGTGCAAGCACAGCAACAATTCATAATTACGTTTTACCACCTACTATTCATGTAACTGGCACTGCCAGCAAATGCGGACCAGGAACATTTTATTTAAATGCATATACGGCAGGCTCATCCTATCTCTGGAGTACAGGAAACACATCAAGTGCAATCTCTGTAAATGCTAACACAACAATTAATATTGGCTTAACAATTACTAACAGTTACGGATGTACGAATGATTCTATTATTGCATTAATCATTAATAATGCTCCAACACCAGTGATAAGCAGCAATGACACTACACTATGTAATGGAGATTCAATAGCGATTTATAGTAACCAAGTGAGTGGAATTTATAGCTGGTCTACATCTGACACAACAGCCAATATCTTTGTTTCACAGGCAGGTAGTTATCAACTAACTTATTCTGATAGCAATGGATGTGCGGGAACAAGTAATACGATTCACATTTACAATGTAAACTCTCCTCCACCAGTCTTATCAAGTTTAGCAGACACAATTTGCTTCGGAGAAAGTATTAGCATTTTAGCGACGGGAGCAAATCAATACCAGTGGAGTCCTAATTCAAACATATCCAATGCAAATAGTAATTCTCCAGTTTTCTATCCTACCTCAAACACTATTTATACATTAACGGGAACAAATACCTACGGATGCACCTCAACAACTAATTATTCTATCGTTGTAAATTCATTGCCGATTGTAAATGCAGGATCCGATTCTTCGATAAATAGCGGTACTACATTACAGTTAGGAGGCAATCCGACAGCAACGGGACTTGGTCCGTTTATTTATCAGTGGACACCAGGAGGCAACCTGAACGATTCATTGATAAGTAATCCGACAGCAAGTCCGAATAATACTGCAACTTACTATGTAACTATTACAGATGGTAATGGCTGCCTTAATAGTGATTCTGTGACGGTAATCGTAAACAACATACAAGGAATAACCACAACTGAATCTATCTCGACAATCAGTCTAAATCCGAATCCTTCAAGCAATACAATTGTTGTTAACATCAAGTCAGAAACAACAGACAAATTCGAGATTAAGATTTTAAATACAAGTGGACAACTATTACTGAATTTAATAGAAGAAAAATTAAATTCATCTCTAGAAAAATCAATCAATATTGAAAGTTGGGAATCGGGAGTGTATTATCTGCAAGTGAATGGCAGCAGTTGGAGTAAAACAATTCGATTTGTAAAAGTAGATTAAGATTGAGTTATAACAATCGATTTAATCTTATCAATATAGTTGCTTAAAATTGTTTCCTTATTGTAATCACTTTTAACCATATTTATGAGTTCATGGTTGGGAGTTAAATTTCTATTAGAAACAATCTCTTTTACCTTTTCGAAAGCAACGATTACTTCATCAATTGTTTTGGCTTGATGAGAATATTTATAGGGAGATGTCATAATTACTTCACACCCAAAACTCATTGCTTCAATAACAGAAACAGGAAATCCTTCATGCTCTGCAAGTCTGAAAAATATTGGCGTTTCACGTAAGTGATTTTGAAAACCATCGGAAGGCACCCAACCAAATAATTTTACATTAGCGGGTAATTCTACCTCCGAATTTACCACGCCAAACAATTTAAATTCGATGGATGGATATTTTTCTGCTACTGCTTTAAACTGATGAATTCCATAAAACGCCTGACGCTTATCTGCGATATAAGTCATTGCAGAAATCGAAGAATATTTTTCAATCACGTTTTTCACATCGGCAAATTTAAACGGAACATATTCAGGTTTTAATCCAACAGAGATTAGCTCAGTATTCAACCAAGGTGAATCAACAAAGTGAAAAGCACGGTTGATATAATCACGCTTTATAGTTCCATTTTTATATCGCTCCATGGCCAGCAAGGAATCTGTGCCCTGCCATTGCATAATGAGTTTCTTCTTGAGCTTCAACACTGCATTCAAAGAACCGCTATTATCCGTTACACCATTCATTGATATAACAACATCTGCAAAAGGCAATAACAATAAAAATTTTAGTTGTTGCAGTTTTGAATTATAGGTATCACAAAAAACATATTTTGATTTGGAATCAAATCGTCCGAGATCATCTGCTAGTCGTTTGCTGAACAAGGGTAATCCATTTATTAGTACGAGCATAGACTTATTTGCGAAGGATGTAGGTAGATTTATTAAGTGTTTTCCGAGATTCATTTACTAACTCATAACACTTGATTCAAATGTTTTAAGTTTAAAATACTTATTAAAATCTAAACTTAATTACATTTTCAAATTAGCAAATTGCCAAATTTTCAAATTGATAATGTGGCCCCCTTTCGAATTAAAGTTTGTCCTCTACTAATAATTATTTTTTCAATCGATGAATTACTGTTTTACCAATCGAATTGCGCCCATTGGACTATCAACTACACTCAGATAGTAAACACCACTTGGAAACTCTGTCAAGTCAACTCTAAAGTCATTACTATTAATCATGCCTTCGCTCATTTTTTTACCTTCTACATTAGTAATGATATACATTTTATTTTCTCCAAGATCTAATTTGATAGAAACAGTATTCTTTGTAGGATTTGGATAAATGATTGTTTGATTTTTATCCTGATTACTTATTCCTGTTGTTGTTTGTGAATTAAACAAAGCTGTTACCTCTGTTTGCGTTAACGAACGATTCCAGATTCCGATATCATCAAATACACCTGCATAATAATTTCCACTAGGACCTCTTCCTATCCATAATGGTTGATTAACAGCGGATGATCCTGTTCCAGTAAATGTAGTGCTATCAATCAAAACTCCATCACGATACAACTTCATTTTAGTATTTGAATAAGTACCTACTAAATGCATCCATGCACCAATTGTATCAGTAGAATTTAACCAAGTCCATGCTGATTGTTGTTTACATGCACCAAACTGAACACCGACACCACCTTGAATATTTGATATAAAGTTTCCTGAATTAAGATTACCCGACATGATCACAACTCCCGAAGATGGCTGCACGCTTTTTTTCACCCATAAAGAATAGGTAAAAGCACCCGATTGCGAAAAGGTAAAAGTTGGAGTTGACAATTGCATCCATTGACTACCTAGACCATCAACATATGCAGCAGCATTCAAATTTCCAAAACGATCAGGAACGAACGTAGCTCCATAATTCGCTAATGTATTTAAAGATGCATTATTCGCGTTTGCCCCGCTATTATTGAAGTTATACCATCCTAGAAGTCCTGTAGTAGGAACATACGATGGAACTTGTGCAAATAAAATATTAGTTGCGAATAGTGCAATAAGAGTAAGTAGTTGTTTTTTCATAATAATAGATTTGAGATTATAAAAATAAAAAAATATTTTAATTAAATGTGTAGATTTTTATTTTTCTATTAAAACATCATATTTGGCTAACAAACCCACAACACCATCGATTGAAAACTTTGCCTTTTTCACTCGATTACTTTCTAGATCTATATAATAATTATAAGATGTTCGGAAGTCTGCTTTTTCAAGTATTGTTCGATCAAAAATGGCCTGGATTAAATTGCAATTATCAAACACTGCAGCTGTTAAGTCGGCCTCTGCAAAATCTACATCTTGCAGCTGTGAATTTTTGAAAATCGTTTTTGTAATGGTTGTTTTATAAAAGGAAGAATGATTAAGCTGACAATTATCAAACGAAAATGAAAGTCCGAATTCATTGCAAATATCGAATCGTAGTCCGAGCATTTTACAATCCTTGAATTGCACATCCCTAAAAGCAGTCTTATTCAATTTTGTTAAACTAATGTCACAAGCATTAAACTTACAGCTGACAAAACTAAATTGAGACAAATCGTTATTTGAAAAATTACAATTATTAAAATTACAATTATCATATTCCCCGATTACCAACACATCGATTTTGTCAAAGACTTTATCCTGTACAAAAAGTTGTTCCATTTGTTTAATTACATTAAAATTGATTGAATATTGATTTTATCAAGAGAAAATAATTATAATAACACTTGCCCTCCTACTACACTCACATACCTTCTTAACTCTTCGAAATACTTATTAAACTCCTGATCAAAATCAGCGTAGTATCTATCTAAGTAAATAGCAGCTTCATCCATACGTGAATCAAACTTTGTTCTCTTCGACATACCCGTGAGTGTTTTATTTATTCCTGCCACCGTTTTATAATTCATCAACCAGTTTTGAGGAATCATATATTCAATCATCTGCTGCGTGCGCAAGGGCAATCGATGATGATTATCGTTTAATAACGAGTAAAAGTTATTTGCATAAACCGACAACTCTTCGTGATGATATTGTTCCCAATTAATAGCTAAGTAATGATCGTAAAAAACATCAACGATCACTGGTGAATATTTTCCAAACTCACTGCGCAACCTTATTTTACTTTGCTCAACTACTTTATGAGTATCGGTAAATTCATCAATCATGCGATGCAGTTTAATACCTTTTACAATCTCCTCATCAAAGAGCTCAATTTGCTTTCCTTTTACATGATCGGCAATAAAATTTCCAATCATAATTTCATGATTATTCCCACTTAAATAAAGGTGAGCTAAATAGTTCATGCGTTAAAAAAAGTCCCGAGGTAAAACTCGGGACTTTTCATATTTTATTATTAAGATTCTACTTCTTCGTATGAACTTATATCGGGACATGTACAAACGAGATTACGATCTCCATATGCATTGTCTACGCGCTTCACAGTAGGCCAGAATTTATTCTCCGACAACCAAGATGCTGGATAAGCAGCTTGCTTTCTGGTGTAAGGATAATTCCAATTGTCAGAAGTTAATTCTTCTGCTGTATGTGGTGCATTTACTAATACGTTATTGTGCTTATCACCTTCTCCATTTTCAAGAGCGCGAATTTCGTCACGAATAGAAATCATAGCATCGCAGAAACGATCTAACTCAGACTTTGACTCACTCTCGGTAGGCTCAACCATTAAAGTCCCAGCTACTGGGAATGCTACCGTTGGCGCATGGAAACCATAATCAATTAAACGCTTTGCAATATCACCTGCTTCAATTCCTGCAGATTGTTTAAATGCTCTGCAATCTAAAATCATTTCATGCGCACAATGTCCGTGATTACCTTTGTATAATATCGGATAATGTCCTTCTAAACGCACCTTCATATAATTCGCATTCAGAATTGCATATTTAGTTGCATCAGTCACACCCTTGCTTCCTAACATTTTGATATAACCATAACTGATTAATAATATTGATGCACTACCCCAAGGAGCTCCACTAACTGCTGTGCCTATACGCTCTTTGCTGATATTGATTATCGAATGATTAGAAAGGTAAGGTGCTAAATGACTTCTCACTCCTATAGGGCCCATTCCAGGGCCACCGCCGCCGTGCGGAATTGCAAATGTTTTATGTAAGTTTAAATGGCAAACGTCAGCTCCTATCATCCCAGGACTAGTTAAACCAACTTGAGCATTCATATTAGCGCCATCCATATAAACCTGACCACCATTATCATGAATGATTTGTGTTAGTTCGCGAATACCTTCTTCATATACACCATGTGTACTTGGGTAAGTAACCATCAAGGCAGCTAAATTATCTTTATGCTTCTCTACTTTTTCTTTCAGATCTGCAATATCCACATTACCATGCTCGTCACATTTCGTAACTACTACATTCCAACCAGCCATTACTGCCGATGCAGGATTAGTACCATGCGCGCTCTGAGGGATTAAAACAATATTACGATGACCTTCCCCCTTTGCTTGCAAATAACCTCTGATAGCCATAAGTCCTGCATATTCACCTTGCGCACCTGAGTTAGGTTGCAACGAAATTGCATCAAACCCTGTAATATCACATAAATAATTCTCCAATTCCTTTATTATATACTGGTACCCTTGTGTTTGATCCAATGGAGCAAAAGGATGAATGCTGTTCCACAATGGCCAGCTTAAAGGTATCATTTCACTTGTAGCGTTTAGTTTCATTGTACATGAACCCAATGCAATCATTGAATGATTTAATGCAAGGTCTTTATTCTCTAAATGCTTTATGTAACGTAACATGTTCGTTTCACTTCTGTATTTATTGAAAACAATATTCGTCAAAATAGCAGATTTTCTAGTTAAAAAATAGTCGCTATTGATAATACTTTCATTTGTGGATGCAAATTCAGCATCACTTCCATTAGCATTTGCAAAAGCAGCTACAATGTCTTTTAAATCATTATTTGTAGTCGTTTCGTCTAGCGCAATAACAATTGCATCATCTTCATATCTAAAATTAATTCCCTTTGCAAGCGCATTTGCTTTTATCGTAGCTGCCATACCGTTAGCCACAACTGTAATGGTATCAAAATATGCCTCATGTGCAATTTCGTATCCGGCATTAGTAAGAGCATTTGCAAGATTACATGCTTTTTTATGTACTGAAGATGCTATATCTTTAATTCCTTCTGAACCATGATACACTGCATACATCGATGCCATTACCGCTAATAATACCTGAGCAGTACAAATATTTGATGTTGCCTTATCACGCTTTATATGCTGCTCACGTGTTTGTAGTGCCATTCGCAAAGCAGGTTTACCAGCCGCATCAACACTTAAACCGATAATTCTTCCAGGAATATCTCTTTTATAATCTTCCTTAGTTGCAAAGAAGGCTGCATGAGGTCCGCCATAGCCCATTGGAACGCCAAAGCGCTGAGAGTTTCCCACAACAACATCTGCACCCCACTCGCCCGGTGGCGTTAACAATACCAGTGATAATATATCAGCTGCAACAACAATCCTAATGTTTTTTGTTTTGCATTTAGCAGCAAACCCACTATAATCATAAATTGCCCCATTCTTACCAGGGTATTGAAGTATTACTCCGTAAAAATCATCATCAAAATTAAATGTGGAATAATCCCCAAACTCTAACTCAATTCCTATAGGCTCTGCTCGCGTTTTTAATACATCTACAGTTTGAGGAAAAACTTCGTTGGAAACAAAAAACTTAACTGCATTATTCTTTACTTGCTCTTTACTTCTTGTATGAAATAACATCGTCATTCCTTCTGCTGCTGCTGTAGATTCATCAAGCAAAGAAGCATTTGCCATTGGCAAGCCCGTTAAATCAGAAATGATGGTCTGAAAATTAAGTAAAGCTTCTAATCTTCCTTGAGCTATCTCAGCCTGATAAGGTGTATATGCAGTATACCAACCTGGATTTTCTAGAACATTTCGCAAAATTACAGGAGGTGTTACAGTACCATAATAACCTAATCCGATATATGTACGAAACATTTTGTTTTTAGCCGCCAGCTTTCTTAAACTATTAATATATGTGGTTTCATCAACAGCTTCGCCAATTGATAATCTCTCTTTCAAACGAATATCAGATGGTATAATTTGATTTATTAATTCATCAATTGAATTAACTCCAATTAATTTTAACATTTCTGCTGTTTCCTGCTTGTCTGGTCCAATGTGACGATCGGAAAATGAATAAAGTGACATAGTGAGTATTTAAGTTTGCAAATTTATAAAATGCATGCTTGAATTTTCATGTTTAGGGGCTCGAAATACAAAAATATTTGTATTTAAATGAGCTGATTTTCAAGGCCCAATGGTTTAATCTTAAAAATATAACGCAATAACGCCCTTTTATTAAAAATACTTAGCTGAAAACTTCTTGATTTATCCCACTAAAATAGTAATTAACCTTTAGATATTATGTAGTTTTGATTATGATAAAAAAGTCGATTTATGTACTAATATGCTGTTTTTTATTGGGAATTGCTACCATCAGTGCCCAGCAAAAAATAACTTTGTTAAACGGAGAAGAAATAAATGTCACATCGTATTCTATTGGAGAGATGTTTGTTAATTACAAACTGACAGGCGATTCACCAAAAAAACTTCGAATAGTTGATAAATATGATGTATTCTCAGTAACAAATACAGATAACAAGGAAGTGGTACTATACAAACCTGCAGACAGTTTAGACTTCACAATTGACGAGGCAAAGGTTTATATGGAAGGTGAAAGAGCGGCTACAAAACACTTCGACAAATCGGGGTCTAGTATTTCATCTATTTATGTTGGAGCGGCTTCAGGATTTTTAGGTTTTTATTCTATACCCTTACCCTTTCTTTACAGTATGACATTAGGTCGTAAAAATCCCAAACAACTACCAGCCGAATTCAAAAGTTATGAAGGCAACGAAGCGTTTCGATTAGGATATAATAGAGAGGCGAGAAATATTAAGCTTAAACAAAGTTTGAAATTCGGTTATGTTAGCTTAGGAATCAGTCTTACGATGCTTGTATTTTTGACGAAGTAAGTCATTGATGAAAATCAACAAAGCTATTCACCATTTATTACTTGGTATAACCGCCGCCTTTTTCTTTGCTCCCTCGTTATCTGCTTCAAATAGCGAGAATACCTTTCCAGCCTTAATGTCGGTATTCATTGGAACTCTTTTAATTTATCGACTATCCGTTTGGGTACCTATACTAAGTTTCAAGAATCCTTATTTAATGTTTGAAACTAACCCCACCATTTATGAGTTTTTATTTTATTTTGTTTTGATTCTTTTCTGTTATTTATTATTAAAGATTAAAACGATAATACTTTTTAGTAGTTGGGGAATTTTATCCATTGCTTATTTCACAAATATTAAAATCGGTTCTTTTGAATTTAAAGGATTAAGAAGTGTTCCCATTGTAAAAACTATTCACCTTGCATTACTATGGACTATCATCGGATTCTTATTCCAACTAAATGAATTAGGCTGCAACCTAGCACTCGTAAAAATTGTATTTATACGATTTTTAATGATTTTTTTGATCTGCTTAGGAGTAGATTTAAGAGATATTCAAAAAGATTTGCAAGCGAAAACCACAACCCTGGCAACATTAATTGGCTTTAAAAATCTGAAAGCAATAATGCTGCTATTGAATTTAAGCTTAATAGTTTTTTTATCCTTGAACTTTATTGATAATAAAATTGAATTGCTAATAGCAACTATCCTTATGCTGTGTACTTTATATTTGAAAGCACATAGCAAGTCAGCAACTTTTACAATATTAATGGATGGCACTTTATTTATTTACTCATTATTGATTTTAATTTCGGATTTTACGAAAAATCTGACTTAAATTTGTACAATGAAATTGAAATCAGCTTTAGCGCTCTCAATCCTTTTATTTGATTTATTTTATGGTGCCTATTTGCATGCAGAAACACCAGTGGAAATCTTTAAAAAGGGAGAAAACAAAAAAAAGATTCGACCATTTTTTCAATTAGACAGCTATTATTCTTTTATTGGTAATGAGCAAGCAGATGTGCAAGGATTCAAAGCGGGTATTGAGCTTAATCAGAAATGGCGATTTGGCGTTGGATATAACAAAATCAAGTCAGACATTATTGAATGGAAACTACTTCCTGAGGAGGAAAGATCTTATTCTGATACAAATCGTGTAAAAAGTCAGCTTTACCTAAATTACTATCCCGTTCTTGCCGAATATGTTTTTTATAATAAAGATCCCTGGCAAGTTTCTCTTCCATTTACTCTAGGATACGGCAACTCCTACTTCAGCTACTACGATAAGAATAATAATAGTCGAAAAATTTTTAATCATTCGATTTTAATTACCGAGCTAGGCATAACCGGCCAGGTAAAAGTTTTTAAATGGATTGGACTTGGTATAGGTATTGGCTACAGATACCTACTTATTAATAATCCCGAAATTGTTACAAAAGTTAGCTCTCCAATATATTCAATCAGAATAAAAATTTTTCCTGGAGCTGTTATCAAAACATTCTTTCCAAACTTAAGTGGAGATTGGTAAAAGCACTGCTTAACAATTATTATCTTTGAGACATGAATAATTTAAGCTTTGATGATATTTACATGGACCTCGCCCAGAACTTATCACGCAAATCGCATTGTGTGAAAGCAAAGGTTGGTGCCGTGATTTCGAAAGATACCCGAATTGTTTCATTAGGATATAATGGACCGCCAGCAGGAACACATAATTGTGATGAGCAATGGCCTGAAGAAGGATGCGCCAGAGATCGAAAAGGCGGATGCTCGTTAGCGTTACATGCAGAAGCAAATGCAATTTTGTATGCATCAAAAAATCAAATTACCATGGAAGATGCAACACTATATGTTACGCTTTCCCCTTGCCTAGCCTGCGCAAAAATAATTTACACTACTGGTATTAAAAAAGTTATTTACCTCGACTCCTATGCTGCCTTTAAAGGAATAACAATAGAAGAAGGAGTAGAATTTTTAACGAGGTTTGGAGTTACAGTAGAACAGTATCAACGTAAACAATTATGAGCGAAAAATCTAATTCAAGATCGTGGACACCATTTGTTTTTGGAATTGCATTAGCATTAGGAATTTACATAGGAGATAAATTAAATTCCAGACATGAATTGAGTGGTGTAAATAAGATGGAGGAGATCCTAAATTTTATAAATTCAAATTATGTTGACACTTTAAATATTAATGATACGCAGGATAAAGCTATCGAAGCCTTATTACAGCAGCTTGACCCACATTCAGCTTATATACCTGCTGCAGATCTGAAAAATGTGAATGAAGACTTAGAAGGGAATTTTGAAGGAATTGGAGTTGAGTTCAGAATAATTAATGATACAATAGTAGTTCTTAAAGTAATAGCTGACGGCCCTAGTGAAAAAGCAGGATTACATGATGGAGATCGAATAATAAAAGTTAATAATAAAAACATTGCAAGTATTAAAATCACTAATAAAGATGTGATGAAATTACTGAAAGGCGAAAGTGGCACTAAAGTAAAAGTGACCGTTTTTAGAAAAGCAGCTGGTAAGTCGTTAAGCTATGATATTAAACGCGGAAAAATTCCACTCTATAGCGTTACTACTTCTTACATGTATAATAAAGAAATAGGATATATTTTAGTTGATCGCTTCGCGGAACATACATACGATGAGTTTATTGAAGCTACTGAGCGATTAAAAAAATCAGGGATGACAAAACTGATTATTGATGTAAGAAATAATCCAGGAGGATATTTGGAAACTGCAGTTGATATTGTTGATGAGATGATAGCTGGTGAAAAAATGGTAGTCTACACAGAAGGAAAAAATCGCAAGAAGCAAGAATATAAAACTTCAAAAAAAGGAATTCTCGAAGATATACAAATAGAAGTATTAGTTAATGAATCGTCGGCCTCTGCAGCAGAAATTTTAGCTGGCGCACTACAAGACTGGGACAGAGCTACAATTATTGGACGAAGAAGTTTTGGTAAAGGACTAGTACAAGAACAAACTCCAATCAACGATGGCTCTGCAATTCGTTTAACCGTTGCTAGGTATTATATCCCATCTGGAAGATGCATTCAAAAATCTTATGCTGGTGGTAGTGAAAAATATTACGAAGACTTTTCTGATAGAGAAAATCATGGAGAACTATTTTCAAAAGACAGTATGAAAATAGATAAGAGTAAAGCATTTAAAACAGCAAGTGGTAAAACAGTATATGGTGGTGGCGGAATTATCCCTGATTATTTTGTACCACTAGATACTTCTTTTTCAAGTTATTATTTGAATAAATTATTTGCAATGAATTCGTTTAGCGATTTCTGCTATAATTACGCTGATAATAATATGGTAAAACTGAAAAGCTTCGAAGGCCCTTTAGATTTTGTTGCTAATTATACTATTACCGATAATCTGTTGAACGACTTTATCCATTATGCTACAACCCATGGTGTACCAATGGACCAAAAAGGATATAATCGTAGTAAACCAGAAATTAAAAACCAATTGAAATCTTTATTTGCACGCATTGCATGGGATGACGAGGGACTTTATCGTACAATAAATGAAAATGATGCTACCTTCAATAAAGCAGTTGAATTATTTAAATGAAGTGGTTTAATAAAATAAGTCAGTCGCCGACACTATTTACATTAGCAATTGCAATTACAAGGCTGCCTTTTTTATTTTTTGGTTACGGATCGGAAGAAGACGCATGGGCATTACCGTTAGTAGCAGAACGGATTGCAAAATCTGGTGTATATGAAGTGTCGCGCTTGCCAGGTCACCCCTTTCAGGAATTATTATACACAATCATATGGAATACAGGACCTATAGTTTATAATTTATTTACTGTATTCATAAGCAGTTTCGGAATTTACTTTTTTATTAAAATTTTACAGCACCTTAAATTAGAATGGAAATGGGCTGCTATCAGTCTTGCTTTCACCCCTATTTTCTTTATCAACTGCACCAATAACATGGACTATCTATGGGCGTGCAGCTTTATTATCATATCACTTTATCATCTACTAAAAAATAATTTTCTCTTTAGTGGATTATTTCTCGCTATGGCCATTGGATGCCGTATTACTTCAGGCGCTGCAATAATTCCATTAATTATTTTTTTGATGATCACTGAAAACGAACAATTAGTCAAGAGCCTATTTAAAATTGTGTTGTTCACTGCAGTTTTTACAATATTAATTTTTATTCCAGTATTAAAAGAATATGGTTTAACCTTTTTCACTTATTATGAGCACTTTCCGATTCCTTCATTTGCTAAGAATTTTTACAAGGGAAGTTTTGGTGCTTTTGGAATCACTGGTTATGTCGGAGTTTTAATGCTAGTATTTTATAGTTTTAAAAAATTAATTAAAAATCTAAATTTATTTAAGTCGCCAATAATTATAGTCGCAATTGTAGGTGTCACTTTGTTTAAAATTGCATTTATTAGCTTACCACTTAAATCAGCTTTCATTATTCCAATTTTACCCTATTTGTTTTTGATGACAGCTGTATTGTGCGATGAAAAAATTCAAAAATGGGCATCCATCTTATTAGTTATTTCTTGTTTTTTCTTCGGAATTAATTTATCTGATCCACTAAGAGGATCGAAAGAAAGTAAACTTAGTTATTCATTTGAAGTAAGCAATCAAAAAGTTGTATTTGATGTTTTATCAGGCATTTTTACTGCTGATATTACAAAGCGAATAAACCGTACAGCGTTTGCAAATGAAGTAATCGATAAAGCAAAAGGAATTCATGAGCCTACGTATATAATCGCAGGATGGTACTTGTCGGACATTCTTGTACTTCAAAAAGGGTATGAAAATGTTTATGTGAAATATGGTTATTATACCAATAAAAATGTACTTGATTCACTTGCGAGAATAAACTACTCGATAAAATACTTACCGCAACAAGAAGAACTAAACGATTTACGTTTTGGAAATTCTTTTACAAAAACATGCGCAACACCTTTTTAGCTTAGTCCATCTTCAAAAGCTATTACTTTTGCTCTCCACGACTTAGGTATTTCTACTGTTGAATTACTGAGATAGTTGTAGCATACCTGCACCGACATCCCAGAGGCACAAATAAACACCTCCTGTCCATTTTCAGAAGTAATTGCGTATTCGACTTCATAACTTTTATTCCCTAATTTGCTTACACGAGAATACACAAATACATTATCAGACAGCAAAATTGGTCGATGATAATTAATCTCAGTCTTTGCTAGTATCACACCTTGCTCATTCCAGTTAACAGTTTCATTTATTACATCGCTGAAATAATGAATCCTAGCTAACTCAAAATAAGTTAGATGATTAGCATTATTGACATGCCCCATATGATCAATATCTTTAAAACGAATTTGAATAGCTAACTTATGTTTGAATTCTGACAGATTAATTTTCATAATATTTTTGTTGGAAGCAAATTTAATAGAAACCAATAAATGTTTATTATATTCGCTAAACAATTAATTACAATCATGAGAGCATTACCAATAATAAGCACAATTATTCTTTTATGCTTTTTCATTTCCTCTTGCAGATCTAAGGTTGAAGGAGAGGGTCCAATTAATTTACATGAAGTAAAAATTAGCAACTTCGATAAACTATATCTTGAGATACCAGCTCATATTGTTATTGAAAATAGTGACACTTCTACATTTACAATTGCTTGCCAAGATAATATTTTACAGGAGCTAACTATACACAATATTGGCAAAAAATTATTGATTGAATCAAGCAAAAAATTCAACAGTCAAAAACCAATAGAAATAATAATAACTACTCCAAAAGTTTATTATATTGACATTGCTGGACAAGGACAGGTAGATTACAACCCTGTAGTTTATCAAAGCGAATTAAAAATTAATCTGAGTGGCAGCGGAAAGATAAATTCCCGAATCAATACAGAATCTATTGAGGTAAAAATTAACGATAATGGTAATGTTGTTTTATCAGGGAAATCAGCTATTTTAAAAGGAACACTCAATGGATCAGGCGATATTCATGCTTATGATTTAATTGCTGATAAATGCAAGTTTGAAATTAATGGCGCTGGCAATGTTAGATGCAGTCCAAGCACATTATTAAAGGCAACTATTGACGGAAGTGGAGATGTTTTTTATAGAGGAACTCCAGAAATAAAATCTGAAATTAAAGGCTCTGGCCAAATAAAAAGAGAATCAAAATAGTGAAACTACTTTTCCTTACCTCGCGATTCCCTTACCCGCTTGAAAAAGGCGATAAATTAAGAGCTTACTACTTTATTAAGTACTTAAGTACAAAGCATGATATTTATTTATTTGCAATAAATGAAAATATACCTGACCAGAATTTAATTGATGAACTAGCGCCATTTTGCAAGAAAATTGAAGTTGTAAAAATCTCTAAACTGCAATCGCTAGCAAATTTAATTAAAGCAATTTTTCAATTTAAAATCCCATACCAAACTGCTTATTTTACTTCGCACAATGCTCAAAATAAATTAATAGCATATGCTAAAGAAAACAAACCTGACGCTGTTTTTTGTCATTTAATTCGTATGGGAGAGTACATCAAATATTTATCTCTAGAAAATTCAATACTTGATTTCATGGATACTTTTTCCATTGGAATGAAACGATATGCTGAAAATGGAAATTTATTAATTCGAATACCCGCAAAGATTGAATACAGACGATTATTGAAATACGAAAATAAATTATTTGATTTGTTTAAGCACAAAATAATAATATCTAGTCAAGATCAATCTTATATACCGCATCCAAACAATACAACTATTCAAATAATTCCTAATGGAGTTGATGCAGATTTTTATCAAAATAAGTCTAGCGAGAAAAAACACGATTTACTATTTATTGGAAATCTTTCGTACGCACCAAATATCTATGCTATCAACTATGCTGCTGAGCACATCATGCCACAATTAAAGTCGCTTACCTTAGCTATTGTAGGTGCTACTCCTAATCGTGAAATATTTAAACTGCAATCGGCGAACATTAAAATTATTGGTTGGGTTGATGATAGTCGAGATGCATATAACGAATCGAAAATTATGATTGCTCCGATGTTTATAAGCATAGGATTGCAAAATAAAATATTACAGGCGATGTCGATGGAAATACCTTGTGTAATTACCAGCATGGCTAATAATGCGCTGGGTGCAATAGCAGAAAAGGAAGTATTAATCGCAGATACTCCAGAAGAATTTATTACTCAAATTAACCGGTTGCTGAGCGATCATTTTTTATATGAATCGATAACTACTAACGGAAGAAAATTTATTTTAAAAAATTTCAACTGGACAGAAAACGTTGAAAAAATAAACCAGCTTTTAATGAATTAGCTGAGCTACTAGGCCTAATATTATTCCACTAATACTACCAATAATTACTTCCATTTTTGTATGCCTGCCAAGTATTACACGCGACAACCCCACAAATGCACTAACCGCTAAAGCAATTAACCCTATTACGAGAAAATCATATAACATTAAGGCTGCTAGAAAAAAAGCGGTAGCACAATGAAGCGAAATTTTAAATTTGTTCCTAAAAAAATAAAATACAAAAATCATTATTGAATAGGTCAGTAATAGATAAACAAGCCCTATCGGAAAATTATAATAAACACTTTCTGCTAAAAGCAACATTAGTATAAAGAGCAGTTTGGGGTACGACTTACTTCGTTCTTGGTTATTACTCAAATCGAAATTGGAAATTTTACCACGAAAAACCTGAATACTGTTAAAAACAATTATCGGTATTATTGCAGTTAAGCTTATCAATATTAATACTGCTTTCGCAATTTCATATCCATATATTTCTCTAATATACGTAAATGAAAATATACTAATTATCAGTAAAGGATGAAAAACTATAGAAACAATTCTTGCAAATATTTTAAGCATCTTAGTCTAGTACAATAATTTTGTCATTAAGCAATTCTATTTCAGATTTAAAATCATCTACTACCAAAGCAATTGTATATTCAATCTCAGCAATATCATTTTTCAATTGCGATGATGTTCTTTTTAAATCTCTGTATCCTTCTACATTTCTAATAGTAGTATAAAGTGATTTTATTCCAGCGCCATCAATTGTTGGTTTTATTTTATGCGCTAAAGTTGCTGCCGAATCCATTTCGCCATTTATATAATGTTGCTTCATTTTCATAACTGTTTCAGGTATCGTTTCAATAAAAATTGAAAGCATCCTTTGTATAAAATCAGTACTAGTACCTAGCTCTTTTGATAAGTTATCTAAGTTATATAATTTTTTATTTTCAAATTGAGGCTTTTTACGCGCAGGGTATTTTCGTTTAGAAAATTTGATAAGTTCTGTTTTATCAATACATAATGAAACAATTTTTTTATACAAAAAATCCTCTTTAAAAGGCTTTACAATTACATCCTCCATTCCAGCACTTAAAAACTTTTTCTGAAATTGTTTTGCAGGATTAGCTGTTAAGGCGATAATTGGTGTTTTAGATTTCTTTACATCCTTATAATTACGAATTAACGCTGTTGTTTGCAACCCATCTAAAACAGGCATTTGAATATCCATTAATACTATATCGTAATTGTTATTCTTGAATAATTCATATGCTTCTTGACCATTAGAAGCTACATCTACTTTTAAACCCCAATCTTGTAGCATTGCTTGAACTATAAACTGATTCACTAAATTATCTTCTGCTAGTAATACACGAAGTGATCCTATCATTAAACGCTCCGAATAATCGGGTTTATCAAAAAACTCATCTTTACTTTTTTCAAAAGGTAAAATAACTGAAAATTCACTTCCTTTACCCACATCACTTATTATAGAAATAGTTCCATCCATTTGCTCAACAATACTTTTTACAATAGACAATCCAAGCCCAATGCCTGCCGAAGTATTTTGATGTAATGGATTTAATTGAGTAAAACTGTTAAAGATTTTATCAATCTTATTTTCCTCAATACCTAACCCTGTATCCTTCACAGAAAACTCAATCCAAATACGATCATTATCCTCCTTATGAATTTTACTAGATACTACAACTTCTCCTTCAGCCGTGAATTTAATTGCATTACCTATTAAGTTTAACAATACTTGATTTAACCGATATGGATCGCCAACTACTTTCGGTAAAGTATCTACATCTATTAGATGTTTTAAAATTAACCCTTTTTCTTCGGCAATTAATAATTTTATTTGAACAGCAGTATCTGCAACTTGATTTACATCAAATACAACACGATCAAAACTTAATGTGCCAGATTCAATTTTAGCTATATCCAGCAAATCATTTATTATAACCAATAAATTTTCTGCAGTAGAATTTAAAACATTAATATATTTTTTCTGCGTTAATGATAGCTGCGTTTTTTGTAATAAACGAGACATACCTAACACACCGTTTAGAGGCGTGCGCATTTCATGGCCTAAGCTCGCCATAAACATCTCTTTTACCTGCACCGACTCTTCTGCTAGCTGCTTTGCTTTTATTAATTCGTCTTCTGCAATTTTTCGTTCAGTGATGTCTAATAAGGAACCGAATAAACCTATTAGATTACCATCCTTATCGATTCTCATTTGCGAATTTGTTTGAATCATTTTCACTTCACCATTATAACAAATTATTCGATATGCTATATCATGCGGTAATTTATTATTAATAATGCGCTGCATATTTTCTTGCACCATCTCAACATCATCGGCATGAACCAAAGAAATAAATTCATCAAAGGAAGGCGCTCCTAAAGATTCTGGCCTGCCCCATATGAGAAACAAACCTGGTGACCATGAAATTTTATTTTCAATAAAATCAAACTCATAACTGCCTGCCTTTGCTAACCGTTCAGCATCAAATAATGATTTCTGACTTTTAATTAATGTTTCTCTATTTTTCTTTTGCTCTGTTATTTCAATGCCATATCCCAAAAAATGTGTAAAGTTTCCATTCTCATCAAAATAAGGATTTACTCTACGAATATAATAACGCTCATTACCATGTTTATCAGCTATTCGTTCTTCAATTTCCATTGGGGTTTTAGATTCTAAAACTGCTTCAAGCATCTTACGCCTTCCTTTTGCAATTTCAACAGGAACATTTCTGAATTCACAATATTCCAAATCTGTTTTACCAATTATCCATTGACGAATTTCTGGATCATTTACTGCTTTTGGATTAACATATATATAACGAAAATCCTTGTCAATAACAACAAAATCGCCTGGAAACTGAGATAATAACGATTCAAAAAAATGTTCGTTGAATGACATAATCAATAATCAAATTATTTAATGCAATATACTATGTTTTTCCTTCTTTTATCATTCGATAGATTGTGCTTTTACCAATATCGAGTCGCTTGGCAACTTCAATAACATTATGATCAAAACGATTAAGGTAATGACGAATAATTCTAGTATCGTATTCAGCAAGTGACAAATCTTGATCTAACAAATCAGCTGGTGTTTTCGTTGCAGTAAAGGTAATATCTATAGGAGTTATTTGTGTGCCATCGGCCATTACAGCAGCTAATTCAATCACAGCTTTTAGCTCGCGCACATTACCAGGATATCTGTAGAACATCAACTTATCTTTTGCTTCTGATGTTAATGACTTACGCGGAAATTTATTTTCTAGGCAAAATGAATCTAAAAAGTGCTTTGCTAAAATTAAAATATCGTTGCCACGCTGACACAATGGAGGTAAATTAATAGGCAAACCTAACAAGCGATAATATAAATCTTCTCTAAAATTACCCTTCGCCGTTTCTTCTCCTAAATTTTTATTCGAAGCAACAATAATCCTTACATCAACCGGTATCACTTCGCTGCTTCCTAATCGCGTAATTTCTTTTTCTTGAAGTACACGCAATAGCTTTGCCTGCATCGATACAGGCATTTCCCCTATTTCATCCAAAAACAATGTTCCGCCATTAGCATCTTCAAATTTCCCAGTTCGTCTTGTATTTGCACCTGTGAAGGCTCCTTTCTCATAGCCAAACAATTCACTTTCTAATAAATCATGAGGAATAGCAGCTACATTAATCGCATTAAATGGAGATTTCGCTCTGCTTGAATTATAATGAATTGCTTTAGCAACTAATTCTTTTCCAGTTCCTGTTTCGCCTGAAATCGAAACTAAAATTTGCGTCATAGTTCCTTTATCAATCAAACGATAAACATGTTGCATTGCATCACAACTACCAATAAGCAAATTATTTCTATGATACTTTCCGGAGATTTGTTGCTTTAATTCCTGTAACTCATTTTGCAGAGTTACATTCTTGCGAATATTATTGATTGAGTTCCACAGTCGTTCTTTCGTCTCATCATTTTTTACAATATAATCGTAAGCACCCACTTTTAAAATATCTACCGCAGTAGAAATATTTTCCTGCCCAGAAACAACAATTACCTGGCAATGTGGTATTTCTTGCTTGATGCGCTTCAACAGTTCATCGCCCATAATATCTGGCAATGTATAGTCGAGCGTTATTACATCAGGCTGTAAATACAATTCCTTTAACAATTCTTTTCCGTTAACAAATCGCTGCACTTCATTATCTGGATTAGCAGATAAGTGATGTTGTAAAAGTTCGCCATACCAAACATCATCTTCAGCAATGAAAATCTTTAATGGTTTGATGGCATTTTTAAGTCCTGTATTCATATGAGATTCCAAATTTACAAAATCCATCAATCCTATTAACTTTGCAATACAAATTATGAAGCCTCACGACCCTTTCGGATCACTTCGAATAAAAGATTTCAGACTATTCTTATCTGCTAAATTACTTTTTACAGTGGCTACGCAAATGCAAGCTATCATTGCTAGTTGGCTCATTTATGAAAAAACCAAAGATCCATTCAGTTTAGGGCTTATTGGTTTGGTAGAAGCAATACCTGCAATATCGTTAGCGTTGCCTGGGGGATTACTTGCCGATCGGTTTAGCCGCAAAAAAATCATGTTGCTAGCTACTTTATTAATCGTAATTGGGTCTGTAGTACTTTGTATTTATACGAATCCACAAATTTCAAATTATTTTAAGAATGACGTATTTTTTACAGGCACTACAACTTTATATTCCATAATTTTTATTGTAGGTATTGCTCGAGGATTTTATGTTCCTGCACAGGCAGCATACTGGGCTCAAATTTTACCAAAAGAAGAATATGTTAATGCCTCAATTTGGAATAGCAGTTTATGGCAAATTGGTGTAGTTGTTGGCCCTGCTTTAGGCGGAATTTTATTTGCTCAAACAGGTGCATTTTTTTCCAGTTTTTTAGTATTGGTATTTATGATTCTAGTGTCGTTATTAATCACCTTTTTTAGGCCAACCCCAGTATCAAGTAGATTAATTAATGAATCTGTAGGAGTAAGTATAAAAAATGGAATCAGCTATTTCTTTAAGCACCCAATTTTACTTTCTGCTGTTTCGCTCGATTTATTTGCAGTATTATTTGGTGGTGCAGTTGCGCTTTTGCCTGCATTTGCTGATATGGTTTTGCATGTAGGTCCCGAAGGATTAGGGTATTTGCGATCTGCCCCAGCGATTGGAGCTGTGATAATGTCGCTAATCATGGCATTTTATCCACCTCACCATAATGCAGGTAAAAAAATGCTGTTATGTGTTGCAGGCTTCGGATTTTGCATGATTGGATTTGCCCTTTCACAATCGTTTATTTTATCGTTTACTATTCTCTTGCTAAGTGGAATGTTTGATAATGTAAGTGTTGTAATTCGGTCAACTATTTTACAATCGCAAACGCCCGATGAAATGCGAGGACGAATATCAGCAGTGAACAGCATTTTTGTTGGAAGTAGTAATGAACTCGGAGCATTCGAATCAGGTTTAGCTGCTCGATTCATGGGGTTAGTACCGTCAGTAATTTTTGGAGGAATTATTACGCTAGTAGTAGTAATTATAACTCAAAAAATGGCACCCGCTTTGAAAAAACTAACAATCTAATCTGCATCCCAGCCGTCTTTAAGAAATGTTTTCCTATCGAAAGATTTAATCCATTCCAAAAACATAATCCTAAACCCTTCAATTTCCTCGCGAATCAATCTGCTATATTCTAGGTTAATAATACCGATAACCTCCATTCCATCCAGTTGATTCAACAACTTTTTGGCTGCTATTTTTACAAGTATTGAATTCTCTATTTTCTCGTTATAATAAGGACTGTTTTCGGCAACCACTAACTTATTTGACATCTCGAAAGAAGCAATCTTTAAAACTTTTTTATATTGATTTTCAATGGTGCTATCACCTAACGTTTCAGAACAAGAATTGATTAAATCATTTATCAAACCTGCCTTTTGAATAATGGGTAAAGCCTGAACACGGGCATCTTCAGAAAGAATTGCACGAATAGCTTCTTTACCTGCTAGCTTTAACATGCTAAAATCTTCCGAAGTATTCAATTCCGCTTGGCTATGATATTCCATCTATGAAGTAGTCTTTCGCTTTTTTCAAATGTAAGGCTGTAAAACTATACGAGTCAATAAGGGTACTAATAAACTTGCTAACAATTATAAAATCCGTAGAATTTATTAAATAAAATGTAGGCAATGGTCTCGTGAATAAGCATTAACTTTGCAGACTATTGCAATAGATATTATGTTAGATTTTGTAAACGGACTGTTAAAAAAGTTTTTTGGCAGCAAAGCAGAAAAAGATTTAAAGGAATTAAGTCCCTTTGTTGGACTAGTAAATTCGGAATTTGATGAATTGTCAGCGCTAAGCAACGATGCGTTAAGGGCAAAAACTTTCGAGTTTAAAAAACAAATCCAAGATTATATTCAAGAAATTGAAAATGAATTAAGCGAACTTAATTCGTCAGCTGAAGAGAATCCAGATACGGATCTTCAAGAAAAAGAAAAAATATTTTCTCGTATTGATGAGCTTAAGAAAGAAAGAAATCAAAAAATAGAAGATGTTTTATTAGAAATTTTACCAGCTGCTTTTGCTGTTATAAAAGACACTGCTCGTCGTTTAAAAGAAAATGTAGAGTTAGAAATTACCGCAACTGAGCACGACAAAAATTTAGCTGTTAAGAAAAGCAATGTTATCATACGTAATGATAAAGCATATTATCAAAACAAGTGGATGGCCGCAGGTAATGAAGTTACTTGGGACATGGTGCATTACGATGTTCAGTTAATTGGAGGTACAGTTTTACATCAAGGTAAAATTGCGGAGATGGCAACGGGTGAAGGAAAAACATTAGTTGGCACACTTCCTATATACCTTAATGCACTTGCAGGAAGAGGTGTTCACGTTGTTACAGTAAATGATTACTTAGCAAAGCGTGACTCTGAGTGGAACGGACCTGTATTTGAATTCTTAGGATTAACTGTTGATTGTATTGATAAGCATCAGCCAAACAGCGACGACAGAAGGAAAGCTTATCTGGCAGATATTACATACGGAACAAACAATGAATTTGGTTTCGATTACCTGCGTGATAACATGGCGCGAAGTACGGAAGATATTGTACAGCGTGAGCATCATTTTGCAATTGTTGATGAAGTTGATTCCGTTTTAATTGATGATGCTAGAACTCCTCTAATAATTTCTGGCCCTACTCCAAAAGGCGATGAGCAAGAATTTTTTGAATTAAAGCCTCGCATTGAAACATTAGTAAACTCACAAAAAGCATATGTAAATACGCTTATTGCAGATGCAAAGAAGAATCTGGGTATTAAAGAAAAAGAGGGGGAAGTTGGACTAGCTTTACTAAGAGCGTATCGCGGCTTGCCAAAGCACCGTGCACTTATCAAGTTATTAAGTGAGCCTGGGGCTAAAGCATTAATGCAAAAAACAGAAAATGGTAACATGGCTGATCATGGTCGTGATATGCGTGAGAAAGTTGATCCGGAATTGTTTTTCGTCATTGATGAAAAGAATCACACAATTGAGATGACAGAAAAAGGTAATGATTTAATTAGTGGTAATCTAAACGACCCGCACTTCTTTGAAATACCAGATGTAGGATCAATCATTGCTGATCTTGAAAAATCAAATTTGCCTGCTGAAGAAAAGCTTCAAAAGAAAGATGAATTGATGCGCGACTTTTCAATTAAAGGAGAACGAATACACACTGTAAATCAATTGTTGCGTGCTTATACACTATATGAAAAAGATATTGAGTATATTATTGATGGAGGAAAGATAAAAATTGTTGATGAACAAACAGGTCGTGTGTTAGATGGTCGTCGTTATAGTGATGGTTTGCATCAAGCAATTGAAGCAAAAGAAAATGTAAAAGTAGAAGCGGCTACGCAAACATATGCAACCGTTACGCTGCAAAATTATTTCCGTATGTACCACAAGTTAGCGGGTATGACAGGAACAGCAGAAACAGAGGCAGGTGAGTTATGGCAGATTTATAAATTAGATGTTGTTGTTGTTCCTACTCATCGTAAGATTTCAAGAAAGGATGAAGAAGATTTAATTTATAAAACGACGCGCGAAAAATACAATGCGGTAATTGATGCTATCGTAAAATTAACAGAAGCCGGTCGTCCGGTACTAGTAGGAACTACCTCTGTTGAAGTTTCGGAATTGTTAAGTCGCATGCTTTCCCAGCGTAAAATCAAGCACAATGTATTGAATGCAAAACAGCATCAGCGCGAAGCGGAGATTGTTGCTGAGGCAGGTAAAGCTAGTCAGGTGACAATAGCAACCAACATGGCTGGGCGTGGTACCGATATTAAATTAGGCCCGGGGGTTAAAGATGCGGGTGGATTAGCTATCATTGGTACTGAACGTCATGAGTCGCGCCGAGTGGATAGGCAGTTACGTGGTCGTGCGGGACGACAAGGCGATCCAGGTTCCTCACAGTTCTTTGTATCATTAGAAGATAACTTGATGCGTTTGTTTGGTTCTGAGCGTATCGCAAAAATGATGGATACTTTAGGATTGAAAGAAGGTGAAGAAATCCAGCATTCAATGATTACTAAATCAATTGAGCGAGCGCAACGAAAAGTAGAAGAGAATAACTTCGGTATTCGTAAACGCTTATTAGAATACGATGATGTGATGAATGCACAGCGCGAAGTGATTTACAAAAAACGTCGTCATGCATTATACGGAGAGCGTTTGTCGCTTGACCTTCAAAATATGCTTTACGAATTGAGTGAGTCTGTAATTAATCAGTATCATGAAGACAAAGACTACGATGGATTTAATTTTGAATTGATACGTATTTTCGCAATTGAAAATCCTATCACACCAGATGAATTCCTGAATGCTAAGAATGGAGAAGAACTTTATGAAATTCTTTATGATAAGTTAGATGAGCATTATCGATTTAAAACTTCGACTACTGCTGAACGCGCATTTCCTGTCATTAAAAATGTTTACGAGCAACCAGGACAGCAGTATGAAAATATCGTAGTGCCATTTTCCGATGGAATTCGTAATATTCAGGTATTGGCACCATTGCGTAAATCGTATGAATCGCATGGCAAAGAAATCATTGCAGCTTTCGAAAGAAATATTACACTTGCTTTTATTGATGATACTTGGAAAAATCATTTACGTGATATGGATGATTTAAAGCAAAGCGTCCAGAATGCAGTTTACGAGCAAAAAGATCCGCTTTTAGTTTATAAGTTAGAGTCCTTCAATTTATTCAAGAAAATGGTAGACGAAGTAAACAGAGATACCATGTCGTTTTTGTTCAGAGGCAATATTACAGCACAAGACCAGAGTCAGGTTAAACAAGCTACAGCTCCAGTGCGTCAGGATTTAAGTAAATTAAAAACTACCCGCGATGAGAATCAAGGAAGCTCTTCTAACGGTGACGGAATGACGCAAAATCAACCTGTACAGAAAAACGAACCGATTCGAAATCAAGCAAAGATACTTCCAAACGATCCTTGTCCTTGTGGAAGTGGGAAGAAGTACAAGAAATGTCACGGAGTAAGTAACGAAGGCTAATCAGCAAAATCAAGTTTTAAGATGAGTACACCACATGAAATTTTATCGATAGATATTAATTCATGAGTTGCGCTATATACCAAAGATTTGTAAGCATGTGCTTTAATAAAAATGGAAACAAATCGCTTTCTGAAGACTAAAATCACTTTGTTGATTTATCCAATATTGAAAATAAAAATCTTGAAAACAAAATACTGAACACCATTAAAGCAACGAATAATAAAAGTCCAAACAATTTTTATTTTTACAAGTTCCTACTAAAACAATTTAGAAGTTGATACTTTATAATAAGAAGTAGCAACCGAAGAAGTGGTTAACTCTCTAATCGCTATTCTTGATGATAATCAATCGTTCAGTTTAATCTTAAGCGATTATCTTTTGGATGAATGTAATTTACACTGGCAGAAATACACCAATGGGACTAATTTTTTAGCGAGTACAAAGTTGGGGATGACAGAATAATTATTCTAGATTATGATTTTTGAAAGGGTAATGGACCGAATGGATTAGTTATATTAATACATATCAAAGAAATAAATCCGATAGGTAGAGTAATTATAGTTTCTGGGCAAGACAATTTAGAGGTGGTTATTGAAACTATGCGATAAGGTGCAGTGGATTATTTTATTAAACCAACAAGACTATATTTCCAACCATCGTTTGTTCAATTTTAAATTAATCGCCATTGAAAAAATGCGATTGAATTAAATTTTGATATTCTGTCTTCTTAATTATTGTTTTTCCAAACTGCCAATATACTTTTGCCAGCACTGTAATTTATCAAACTATCAAAAATACGAGATAAAGAAACCAATATTTTATCCCACATCCAAATCTGTCTAGCGGTAGGATATGTTTGTTTTAATATCTTATTAAAAAACGATCCAATCAAGCCGAAAGAATCAAGATAAATTAATTTTACTACAGTTGCATTTTCAAACTGGTATTTCTCAAACATTGATTTATTATATCTACGTAAATGTCCAATTGCACTATCAAAACGACTGAACAAAGAATTATGCGCAGGAACTAAAACGATAAGCAAGCCATCCTTATTTAAAAGGTTAATAGCTCTATTTAGTTCTTCTCTGTCATCATTCAAATGTTCAATTACATCTACATACAAAATCGTATCAAATTTTTCATCCTTCGATATTTCATCGATTGTTCCTACTTGAACAGAGCAACAATTGCTAATTTGATGTTCAGAAATCATCACATCGATATAAGCAGCTAACTTTGCATCTGGCTCTAGACAAACCCACGAAGTAACATTATTATTAAATAAAAATTTGGTTTTTGTTCCTATACCTGCGCCAACTTCAAGCACACTGCCCTTTATGTGTTTTTTTAAAAGCGAGTTAAGATAATTATTCCAGTTATTAGCGCATGCGAATAAATCTAACTCTTGTCCAACATAAACCGTATTCTTTAACATTTATTCTACTATGTACTTTTTGTATTCATACGCAGGAATGAAACTTTGTTGCGTTCGATAATTGAGTACAGAAAAAACTAAAAACAACGATATTAAGAATGCTTGAATAATTACGATGGTCATGCCCAAAATTATTGATGAAGCCCATCCTGGAATAGCAAGATCGGTAAACAATCTTATTCCTGCTACAATAAAAATTGCCAATAGTGCATTAACAATTAAAATAATTGAAAACAACAGTATTCTAACGGCCAACACATCGGTAAAAACTGAAATTGCACTTAACCCATGCATTACCAGATTGATAAAATTCATTTTAGATTTTCCCTTATACCGTTTCCCTCTCGAAAGTGGAACAGTATCAAAAGGCGTTTTAGAGCGAACTATTCCAACTGAAAAATGATTCCATAGTTCACTCACATAAATAAGATTTTTAAGTCGCTTAAAAGGTATTGCACAAAAGTTTCCAAAATTAATTTGCTTCCCTGTCAAAATTTTAAAAACAGCTTTATAGAAGAAATAAAATATTTGGAACCATATTGCTTCAAACCTATTAGATCGTTTTGCAAAAACGATTTTTCCATTTTGTTCTATTGCCGTGTCTAAAAGAACAATAATATCTTCCGGCTTATCTTCCCCATCTGCATCTATTACTACAACATATTTGCAATTATAATGATCATTAATATAACAGAGGCCCAATACAATTGCACGCTGATGACCTACATTTTTAA
>CALQOD010000022.1 GCA_943332105.1 Chitinophaga pinensis
GTTCACACTGAATTGTGCTTGACGTTCCTCCCAATCCAATATAAGATTGTTCTACACAACCAGGACATGCCCCATTAATATTATCAAATACAACCGACAGACTGTAAGAAAGTGTTATTGTTGCACCCGGAGATACATTAGCAGCGTTAGATCCGCCATTAATAGAAACACCTGTATAAGTAATATATCTTGTTGCTGCATCAAGCGTAACTGGTGATGCAATTGGATCTACAACTATAATAGAATTATTATTTGAAGCTTCAGAAACATTAACCGTAAATGGTGATGCATAACATCCGCCACCAGATGATGTAATATTAACATTAGGATTTTCGTGAACGTTAATTGTAATTGAAGCTGCAACAACACAACCAGCACTATCAACATTTACAGTTATTGTTTGAGGTCCTGGAGTATTTCCTTCTAAAGCATTTGCATTAAATGTAATTTGAGTTTGTGTATCACCTGTTGACCAGCTATATGTTGCATTTTCGATTGAATCAACAGTCAACTCGACTAAATCACCATTACAAAAATTACCGCTTTCTGAATTTGATATTATGACTGGTGTAAAAGAACATGGAACAGTACATTCAGCACTTTCAACAATTTCTACCGTTGCAGTTGCCGTATTTTGACATCCTCCTAGATCTGTTACATTATAATTGTATGTTCCTATAGAAAGATTTAATGTATCATCACCAAATATTGAATAACTATTAGTACCACCACTTACTTGTAATGTAACAGAGGTTGTATTACCTGGACATAGCGAAGGAAGTATAGGCGTAGCGGTTAGTGCTATTGGCATAGTACCTGCATTAATTGTTGCAGATAACACATTACTTGAGCACCCTGAAGCATCTGTTACTATTACCGAATAACTACCAGGCGATAATCCAGAGAAAACAGGATCACTTGATTGATTAGTATATCCATCAGGCCCATTGATACTATAATTATATCCACCATTTTGACTATTCCCTCCACTAGTACCTACTATATTAATTACTCCATCAGCTAAACCTTCACAAGTTTCATCGGTAGCATTTAATGTTCCTAAATCTATTGCACTGAACTGGTTTAATGTAATTGAATCTGTTGTAGAACATCCCTGACTACTTGATACAACATAGATAATTGTTGTATCTAATCCAGTAAAAGTTATTCCTGGAAAATCTCCAGCCCCTGACAACGATACGTCTTCATTAACAAATGCTGAAACGTTAACTGAAAAAGGACTTCCGTAACATCCACCACCCTCTGAAGAAATATTCACTAAAGGATTTTCATGTACTGTTATTGTAATAAAAGCCGTGTCAATACAACCAGCACTATCAATTGTAACAGTATAAGTTTGATTATATGAAGGACTACCCTCAAAAATCGCATTCGGATCAGCATTAAAAGAAATAACATTAGAATTACTTCCAGTTGACCAAGCATACGTTGCATTAGGTATCGAAACAACTGTTAAAGTTACTAGCTCGCCGGCACAGTAATTATTATTTGCCGAATTAGCGATGATTTCAGGATTGAAATTACAAGGCAAAGGACAATTAGTATCCAATGTGATTTCTACTGTTGCAGTATCGGTGTTTTGACATCCACCTAAATCAGTAACATAATAATTGTAAATACCAATTGAAATATTATTTGTGTCGTCGCCACTAATTGAATAACTATTCGACCCGCCATTTATTTGCAATGAAACATTGGTAGTTGTACCTGCGCACAAAGAATAACTTTGGACATTGGCATTAATTGATATTGGAATAAATCCAGGATTAATTGTTACCTCGTAAAAATTGCTTGAGCAACCATTAAAATCGGTAGCAACTACTTGATAACTTCCTGGCCCCAAGTTATTGAAAAGTGGGTCCGATGATTGATTAAAATATCCATCAGGACCAGAAATATTATAATTATATCCACCATTTTGTGTATCTCCTCCTGTTGTGCTCAAAATAGATATTACACCATCTTGTAATCCAGCACACGATTCATCATTTGCAATTACACTGACAATATTAACTGGAGCGGCTTGCGTTAATGTAATTGAATCAGTAGCTGAACATCCTTGACTAGAAGAAACTACATAAATAAGTGTAGTATCAAATCCTGTAAATGTTATACCAGGGAAATCACCATTTCCTGACAACGATACTTCTTCGTTAATAAATGCTGAAACATTTACAGAAAATGATGTACCATAACAACCTCCTCCCTCTGAAGAAATTGTAACGATTGGGTTATCATGAGTTATTATAAAAATAGAAGGCGTTGCAATACAACCAGCACTATCAATTGTAACAGTATAAGTTTGATTATATGAAGGACTACCCTCAAAAATCGCATTCGGATCCGCATTAAAAGAAATAACATTAGAATTGCTTCCTGTTGACCAAGTATAAGTTGCATTAGGTATAGAAACAACTGATAAAGTTACTAGCTCGCCGGCACAGTAATTATTATTTGGCGAATTAGCGATGATTTCAGGATTGAAATTACAAGGTGGCAATACGTTCAATATAACATTGGTCGAATAAACTGTATCACACATACCAATAACTCTTAAACGATACTGATATCCATTCATAGTAGTATCAGGGTAGTTTATAGTAAGCGTTGATGTGTTCATCCCGCTATACATAGCATCATCAAAAATTGTCGTAAAACCATTACCGGTTCCATCATTTAGTTCCCAAATAAAACTTGTACAATTTGGTGGACTTTGAACTTGAGCAGAGATTAATTGAGGAACATTATAGGAAGCAACTATTTGAGGAGCCAACGGATTCACTATTGGTGGCGCACATGGATGTGGGGTATAAACCACTTCATCAATATTCACATCAAAATAATCACCATTAGGCGCAAATGGTCCCAAACCAATGTTTCCATTAAAATCAAATTGAATTTTTGAAATGTTTTGCCATAAAACATTGACCGTATAATAACCACTACCTAAAACGAATAATGAGTCGGTAAGATTTAAACTGTCAGCAGTATTGCCTAATGAATCAATGCCATAGATCTTAAAAAAAGATAAATCATTAAAGTTTTGAGGAACAAAAATTTTCAGACTCATTAAATCAAAAACTCTGCAAGTGCTTAAGGTACCACCAGGGGCACCAAATTGCAATGATTTATTTCCAGCAAATGAATTCGGTGCAAACCCATCTATTTTACCATTTCCAACTGAAGCATCCCAAGCATATCCATTTTCTGTCCAACTACTGCTGCCGGGAGTGCCAACTTCAAATCGTAAGGTATCCGTTGATATTGGTGGTGGACCTTGCGAGAAAACCTTAATAGAGGCTAACAAGAAGAAAGTGGTTAGCACTAATAATTTTGAAGACCAGTTTTTTAGGTCTTTAATAAAAATTTTCATAAAGTATTTAATTAACGATTAAGTGGAAATTCCGGTTCTTGATTTTATCTCTAATAAAAATCTGTTAATGGCTTTTATTAGTTCGATGCAATTTAAAATAAAATTACGGTTTTACAATATTTTTTTGTTTAATTATTTATTAGAACAAATTTAAAAACAGCTGTTTAGGGAAATAAATGTTACCAAACATCAAAAATCTGTTACGAAGTCGCTAACCGAACCTATTTAAACCTTACGTTATTCATTTTAATGCGAGAGTGTTGAGTCACTATTTTAATATTTTCCAACAAAAAAGGGAGCTCTCGGCCCCCATTCATAAATTAGAATTATTTTAACAATATCAAAAATCGCTATTTAATGCTTTTCATACATCTAACAGAGAACCCAATATTTTTGGAAGTTTTAAAACGGTCAATATTACCATTAAAATAGCTTAACAATCGACCGTATGCTTCCGCTGCTGAGGACGATGTAGCAGTCCACCAATATCCATAAGCTCCAACATCATTACATTTACCGTCACCACTTTTATTACCACCTGCGAATCCTAAAAAGTTAGAAGTACCGGTTGCACCTGTATTTGGAGTGGTCCAATGAGTAATACCTATTTCTTTTAATTCTCCACCAGCAATTTCACTTTGAACTCTTTTAAGTTCAGTAGTATCTGCATAATCATCTAAAAACTTAACCATTTTGTTCCATTCTGAATCTTTTGGAACATGCCAATCAACAGGACATAATCCTGCAGGATTAGCAATTGCATACCAATTATATAATAAACCAAATGCATTTTCTTTGATTGAGTCATTATCATAAACCGCACACGCTCCCGTTTTATCAGCGCTCCAATGGGCCTTCGTAATATTTTTAGCAATCGACTTTCCATTACGATACTTTTTCGTTCTTAAATTTTCTTGAAGCCAAACCTGTTTACCTATTACGACAGTATGATAAACATTTCCTTCAATATCTTTAACAATTGAAGGAGTAGAATCACCTGGCTCAATAAATTTTTCATTTTTACCGGTGAATGCACTACCAGTAGAGTTGAGTAATAATCCAACAATAGCAAATAAAATTATTTTCTGACAATTTTTCATTTGATTAATTTTAACAAGACTAATTTACAATCATGCGTTAAAAAAATTACTATGGATTTTATGAATTTGCCAACAGGCAATTGTAAATCACAATGCAACCTGTGTTTTCTTTAATAACTCCGTGGATGTATAGCCTCGACTAATCTGATAATTATATTGAACTCCCTTTAAAGGCAGATTTTTTAATTTGTATCCATTGACTTTTTTCTTATTTATCAGATCAAGAAATATCACAAAGTCTTTATTATATACATCTCCTTCATATTCTAAGTTAACTTCAATAAACGAAAACTCTGAATTACTTAACCATTTGGGCTGTACTGCAAAATGCGTGTATTTCATAGCGTTATTTGCAATAAAAGTCAATTCGTTCCCAGTAGATACATCAAGCAATAAGCAACTATTATTTCCTTCGTTTAAACCAGTTTTTAATAACCAACGATAGTTTGGAGAAAAAGAAAAACAATATTGGGTTTCTTTTAATTTCAATGTGTCATTTATCCAAACATCAAATATGTCTCCTGTATTTAAACAAACCCCAAAGACAGTAAAATCAGAATCTCTTCTGATTTCTGCCATGTATAATGTATTGCACAAATTATCATAAGCGCAAAATTTAAACTGCTTGCCCGACTTTTTCCGATCGGCTTTCACGTTTTTAAATGTGAGTGATTTACCCGTTTTAGCTATGATGTAAATTCCATTTTTAAAATTAACTTTTACCTTCTTCTTCTTGCTAATTAGTTTACCAGCATATTTTTCTAAATCAAGACCTGGTATCCCCACTGTGTCTGTGGGTTTAATTAATGAGTCTGGCAACACTTTAGGATTTGTTAAAAACGAGAACAAAGACCTTCTATATTCAAGAGAATCTATAGTAGCACTATTGTCAATTGGTGTTGCTTCGCTTTTTTTAGTTGCAATAGAAACTGTTTGCCTTTTTTCATTTTTGCTAGGCCCTTGCTGGCACGATGCAATGCCAACTAAAATGAATACAAAAAATAACGATTTTCTAATTAAATAAAACATATTTGCCATTCAATACTAGGGGCAAATATAGAAAATTTAGACTATCGAAATTTAATGTATCATTCAAAACCCTTTTACATTTTTCATCTCTCGTTGCAACCAATTACTTTCAGGGTATCGAGCCATTTTATCAATTGTATGTATAGCATAAGCATGCCTCGACTTTCCACTTGTATTGGGCTTGCTGTAATGTGGTAAGTAACCATCTATAACAATACACGTCCCCTTTTTTACTTCTAACGGAATCATGCCTTCTAACCCGTATGGAGTTTCATCAAGCATTATCATCTCTGTTCCACCACCATCTTTTCGTTTAAACCAAGAACGTAACGATGTTTTATGTCCACCTGGCTTTGCCCACATGCATCCATTTTCAATCGTAGCATCTTCTAACGCAAACCAAAATCCAATACAAGAGGCAGGATCGGTATATAGAAAGCTTGCATCTTGGTGAACATCCACTACTCCTCCTATTTTCGCATGCTTAAAGATGTACATGCTTTGTATAATCAACCAATCTTGTAATTCTAAATCGGTAGCCAGCTTTTTCATTTGCGGTGAGCGCGTGAAGTCATTAAAGACCGGATCTAAATCATGCATAGCATGTCCAATTTTGTTCAATGAATGAAACACATCATTTCTTAATTCACCATTCTCATCGAATGCATCTTTTTCAAAGAAAAATGAAATATTCTCTCCTGAATTAAGGAAATACTCATCGCTCGTTTTTGATTGTTCAGCTGTTTGAAATATGGAAGCATGTCCTTTGTAATCAAAACCCCTCGACAGTTTTTCTGCTTGAGCCATTAATGCATCACATGCTTCCGAAGTATTAAAATCAGGAAGGATTAAATAACCATTGTTTAAAAATCTATCTTTTACTGTCATTATTGAACGCTTACTTTTTGAATAGAAACCCCTTTTTCAGTCTTCACTTTCACAAAGTACATTTGTTTAGCCACATTGTTTAAGTTTATTTGTGTTTGATAAACAGCTGATGTATTTGTTTCATTTGATGAATACACTTCTTTACCATGGATATCCAACACCGTTACAATTACCTTACCGATTGCATCATCTACTTTCAAGGTAAATGAACCATTATTCGGATTTGGAATGACAGAAATATTAATCGACTTATTTAATTCATCAACACCTGTCACCTGAAAGATTCTCTTAGTAGCAATATCATCACCCGCATTTGCATCTCCTGTTTTAGTTACTAATGCGTGAATAGTGTAATCATTTACAATCGACAAATCAGCTGTCTGACTAAATGTATATTCTAGACTATCTCCTGCTAATATTGTAGTATTAATGGTATCCGTAACAATCAAATTACCATTCACAAAACAACTAACTTCTGGTTGAATTAAATCGACAGATCCTGAATTTTTAATCATCACTTTCACCACTTCATTAGCTGATAACTGAGAAGCAAATGCAGGAGCTGTGATTCGTGTTGCTGTAGCATTGATGTAATCAGAGAAGTTTTGTGCGGAGTCGCTGTTCTCAACCACATAAGCGTGAATACGGAAATATGGCTCTGTATGACTGCCTCCATTATATCCCGTATTTAATGTATTAGTATATGTTTGAAGCAAATACCCTATAGAAGTTGTTGATCCTGGGGTAATGCTACCCGTTAGGTTGTTTTCAATAGGTGTTACCCCCTGACCAGGACACCATCCTGCTCTTGAAAGCGTCCATGTACCACTCTGATTAGCACAAGAATTTTGTCCGCAGTTATTCTTCCAAATATTATGATTGAATGTACTTACTCCATTAACCATCACATGATGCGTAGCAACATAAAACTCCGCTGCATTACTAGTATTACCTTGCCCATGACCAGTAATTGTCATTCTTATATTAGAAGTTTTTGTTTTTGCTTTAAACGGAATATTAAAGTTTGGTAAAGTGTAAGGAATAGTTGGATCACCATATATATGATAATCAGTATTCCATAGCGGAGTTATTTTTTGAAAAGGATAAGGATTGGTTCCGCCAACAAATTCGAAAGTAACTTTTAACAACCATCCTGATGCACCCCAAACTTGAATGACCGATTGTAATTTTTGTTTACCAACTAATAAAGTTTTAAAGTCAGTAACATCTATATCCCAAGGACCACAAGCCATTCCGTAAGGCGTAATAAATCTTCCTAATTCAAATTCTTGTCCGTCCTTAAAAACAGAAACTTTACCAGTCTGATCCCAAGGATCGCAACCTGTAGTAGGACAAGCCACAGAAACATGCATAATAATCTGACTCCATTGTTCAGGCCCTTCAGGGAAAATCACATCTGCAAATCGCGTCTGTCCGTTAGAAGCAAAGTCATGTTGAACATTATTGAATGCAACAATTGTATTGCTTGTTCCTGGCTTCGTTAATGAAATAGAAGATGAATCATTTCTATAATCATTATCATTTGATAATTGAGTACGAGCAGAAATTGTTGATGTTGTTACAGCAGATAAATCTTCTACTTTATTAAACAATGCTGTATAAACCTGATTAGGTTGTAGCGTTGTATAGATAGTATCATTAACTGCTGTTCCACTATTCACACGATATGAAATTGGAATATTAGATACCGAATTAAATCCTGTATTCTTCACTTTTACTTTTACACGAGAAGCACCAGTAAATGCAGTTAAGTTATTTGGAGCATCTAATCCTAAAACAGTAACATCATTTTGAATTAATTCATATCCACTAACCCAAGCATTCGCTAAAACAAAACTTGTTAATGTTCCTGCGTTTGAATTAGCCGTCAAATCATTTATAACAGCATTGCCTAACCCCTCATCTAATTTATAATAAGCAACTAATCCGGCTTCATTACCTGAAAAAGAAGTTGTCATGTTCGACTGAATATCTGTTGCTGATTTGGCAATATTCCAGATGCGCACTTCATCAATCGATCCAGCGAAAGTTCTTCCGTTGTATGTAGGACTTTCACCGATGTATAAGTTTGTTAGAGATGGTGAAAAAGAAGAAGCAGGAGTATGAGCCACTTCCTCGCCGTTAACATATAACATTACATTACTTCCATCATAAACACCAGCAATATGATACCAACGGTTCGTTAATAAGATAGATCGTGCTGAAGCTGACTTCCAGGTACCACCATCAGAAATCATAAATTCGATACTTCCATTATTTCCACAACGTAAAATATAACCTCTGTTTGGTGCATTCATATCTTTAGCAATGATAGAACCATCAGAAATACTATTCTTCCATGCTGATGCATTAATCCATGTTTCAACTGTAATTGCTCCTGTTGGATTTAACTGAGGGGAATTATTAATAATAATCTTATCATCTAATCCATCGAAGTTGACGCCGAAGTTAGTTCCTGTTGCAAAGTTACTGATGACTTTATTTAAAGTATCATTGGTTGTTACTACATCACCCGTTAAGCTCGTATAGGCCTTAGCGCTATAATTCTGATAAACGGATAAATCGGCAGTTTGAGCAAATGTGTAAGTATAAGTTCCGAAAGGTGGAACAGCTCCAGTCATCGTTTCTGTTACTGTAGGATTATTTCCTATTTTATAACTTACCGGAAAACCTGTTAATGGATTAGTTGAGTAATTACTAACTACTAAACTAATCTGCTCTGCATTGGTTAAATTAAAATTAGATGCAGGTCCTGCAACTGCACTAACGCCTACATCAGGACTACTTAATGTACAAGTGTAATCTCCACCCTGCCAAACAGAAGTTAATGTTGTATTAATTAAAATACCATTGTTACCACCTGCGACCGAATTGATAGCTGCTGTTGTTCCGTTTGTTGCATCTAACTTCCAATATCCAGCTAAACCTGGTTCTGTACCTGTTAATGATGTACAGATTGTTGAAGTGATTTGCGATTGTGTCCTTCCATAATTCCAGAAACGAACTTCATCAATACGTCCATTAAACGAACGACCTAACCAACCTGGAGATTCGCCAATACATAAATTTCCTGTTGAAGGAATCATACCACCGCTTACAATATTTAAGCCTCTCAATACTCCGTTCACATAAATCATAATTGAATCACCAGAATAAACACCAGCCACATGATACCATGTACCTGTTTGCATAATTGGTGCAGAAGTAGCCGTAGTCCAGCTACCAGCAATACTTAAATTAAATTCTGCCTTTCCATTATCAGCAGCACGTAAATCGAAACCATTATTTTGTCCGACATTATTTCCTGTACAAATAACACTGCCTTTATAGATTGGAGTTTTCCAAGCAGTGGCATTAATCCATGCTTCAACAGTAACTCCTGATGCGCCTTGCAAGGATGCATAGGTTGGTACGCGAACATAATCGTTAGTACCATCAAGATTTAAGTGATACTGTGCATTGGTTTTTGTGCCTATCAGCGAAGCAACAAGAACAAAAAGTAAGATGTAATTTTTTTTCATTGTATAGTGTAGATGTATTTTCTTATTTATTAATCATTAATTTTTTTGATGACACTTTTCCTGATTGAATAATCTGAACGAAATAAAGTCCACTCGCCAAATCATCCGTAGAAATATCCATTGCAATATCATTCGAATAAAACGACTTTACTACTTTTCTATTCGCATCAAATATCATAATTGAAGCATCTGCAATATTGTATAAATTAAAATTGCCATTACTAGGATTCGGAAGTAATAAAATCTCGTTATTATCTCCAATTACTTGTTGTATTGATGTAAGCGGAGAACTTCCCACTCCTATGGCATAGTATTTATTTTGAAGATTCACTCCAGTGAATTTAACAATAGTACCATTCGCTAATAAAGAAATTGCTGTTCCTGCCACATTGTAATTTTGATTGATTGAATCTCGAACAAGTAATGTATAATTTTGCACCGGAAGATTTTTCGTTAATGAATCGCCACCATTTGCAGCATAACTTAAATTGAAATATAAATCAGCATTCACGTTCCCGCCTTTGTTGAATAACCACTCTCGCGATGTTCTTTTAAAATCTAACGGAGCATTTGCTGGTAAATAATTTGTAGAAACACCCGCCGAATCATTATGTCCATAAACTGCGTAATCAAATTTCTTCGATCCGATTGATGCAATAATATTTAATCCGTTAGTAGTAGTGCTATAGTTATAAAGCGAAGGATCTTTTCCAAACCAAACTCCATTCACATCATTCATGTTATACATTGCATCGTTACCAACTGCTGCATATGATGGTTGCCATGAATAATAATTTGCTGATGCATTCAACGTACCATCGCTACCGTTACCCGTTAAGTCAGGTAAGTTTGTACCTGATGTTTGATTAAAATCCCAATACCCCACTAAACCAATTTCATTTCCTTGTAAGTGTTTATGCATGGTCGATTTAATTTCATCAGCCGTTCGTACTACACTCCATAAACGAACTTCATCAATATTCCCGAAACTTTGAAAATTTGTTAAGTCCCAAGGAGCGACTCCAATAACAAACGGATTTGTACTAGATGCAATGGCATTTCCTGTAAGTGGTAAACCACCCACTTGAACTCCATTGATGTAACAAAGCATTTGTCCGCCTGAACCAAATGTAGTAGCAAAATGCACCCAAGCAGAATCAATCGGAGATGAACCTGCCTGCATGGTATTCACACTTGGATTCCATATTTCAGAATAGTTCTGACCTAATTGTACCGCCATCAAATAACCATTATCAAATGAAGGTGTTACCTTACCCATGATCTTTTGATTCCAGGTGGAGTTATACATTCTTAGCCAGACTTCCATTGTTAATTCGTTACCAGTATTTAAAATATTATTGGTTCCACAATTAAAATAGACAGGAGGCTTTGTTCCTGCATTCCATGTTGGATAATTAATATAAAAACTATTGCCTGCCGTTGTTTGAGCTTTTGCGTTTGAAATAGCACATGCAGAAAGAATTATAAATAGTAAATTTTTAAATCTCATCTTAGTTAGTTTACATCCCACCAGACTTTCGTTGCTGGTACATCAGGACCTTGTTGAATAATTGCTTGATTATAGTTGGCACCATTCAAACTTGACTCTTTTGCAGGATAGTTTAAACGATTCGGAAAATTAGTTAAATTGATTGAATTATTGGAATAGTCTTTTAACACCGGATAGCCCGTTCTACGAAACTCACTATAGCTCTCTAAACCATTCTGATAAGCATAAGAAATATACTTCTGAGTAATAATTTGCTCGAGTGTAACGGGAAAGCACACACTTAAATAATTCGCGATTTGAGTACTTGTGATAGAACTATTAGGATACGAATTCATGCTTAAACTGATACCGTCGAAATAATACTGCTGCGAACTGCCTAAAGACCACCAGCCATTTAATGATGCTTCTGCTAACAAGAACTTTACTTCTGCTGCCGACATTAATACACCAGGAGCATCCTGACGCAAAAACCAAGTACCAATTTTTGAAACATCGCTTGCATCACTGTTGTAGTTACTCCAAATCGACGAACCTGAAGGAACTAAATTAGGCACGCCATCATAGTCTGGAATCCCAATAATAAGTGACTCAGTGGTGTATTGCGCAAAAACATTTATTCGCGGATCATTGGTGTATTTTAGATAGTCAATTAAAAATTTACTTGGATAGGTTCTCCCACCGCTTTGACCGCTATTGATTAAATCAAACAGAGGGTTTCTGATTTCACCACTATACGGAAAGTAAGCATTATCTGCATTGGTAAGTAACAACGGCTGATTCACTAATTCGTTTAACACCTGTTGTGTTTGTGAAGGCGCTACATTCGATATACGCATTGCTAATCGAAGGCGTAATGAATTTGCAAATTGTCTCCACTTAATGACTGAGCCTTTGAAAATCGGATCACTATTTCCAGCAAAAGTAGGTTTTGAAATATCAAGCGCAGCAGAAGCAGTTTTTAACTCACTCAACAAAGCAGGATAAATATCCGATTGTCGATCATAAGCAGGAGACAAATTTAGATTTTTACCATTCAAAGCCTGCGAAAAAGGAATATCACCAAAGGCATCCGTAAGCTGTGAGAACAAATAACACTCCCATATTTTCGCAATCGAATTTTTGTTTATCAGATAGGCATCCCCGTTAGTAAGGTTTTGAACTTCGCGTGCATTCATCAAACCTTGCGCATACAATTCATTCCACCAGGCGTCCTTTCCATCGTTACTATCATACTCTTTTCCTGCATCTACTCCCCCCAATGTGGCGAAGTACATATTCCAGTTCATAACTGTCCAATAATTAAAATTGGCATTGGTAATATAACTGCCCATTCCTTTTACCACAGAAAATGTAAATAAGTAATCAGGATTAGTATTGGTTGGTGAATTCGGATTAACATTTAATTCATCCATTGATTCCTTGCATGAAAATGGAACAACAAGCAACATTAAAAGCAGGCAAGCAACTATTCGTTTAGTAAATATATTCTTCATCTTACAGCGTCACTTTAATATTAAAACCAACACTTCTTCTTGTAGGCCAAGAGTATATCTCGTACCCTTGTCCGTTACCGTTAGTATACGACGATTCCGGATCAATATTCGGAGCGCCACTATGGATCAACCATAAATTACGACCAGTTAAAGCAATGCTTAATCCTTTCATGTGTAGTTTATCAGTTACTGATTTATTAAATCGATAGTTGAACGTGAATTCACGAAGCTTTACAAAGCTTGCATCATAAATAAACTGTTCATGTATTTCATTCGTCCAATCGGAGAATTGTCCCCAGTATAATTCAGGATTCACATACATCGTATTTTGAGATCCATCTGCTGTTACACCATCAGCAAGATAACCACCAGTTGCTACCCAATTTTCAGGCGACACTCCCGCAGCTAATCGTGCCGCTTCACTTGCGTACCATGCATCACGCCCTTCTAATGTGCTTTCTAGATTCCCAGAGTAACCACTCGCATACATATTGGTTCCACTAAACATTTGTCCACCGATGCGATAATCAACTAAAAAGCCTAATGAGAAATTTTTATACGTGAAATTGTTATTTATACCACCCGTCATCTTCGGATTATAATTGCCAAGCACTTTTGGTTTATCATCGCGAATGTACATTCCATTTACATCGACTAACTTATTACCATTCGCATCGCGCTTGATTCCGTAACCAACAATATCGCCGTATTCATGTCCTGGTCTAGCTTCAATCGTTAAATTCCACTGATAAAATAACTGATAAGCTTCTAATCCTTCTGTCAATGAAACAACCTTATTTCTGTTATGCGCTAAATTGATATCTAAGTTCCATCTGAAATTCGTTTTCTCAATAGGAATGGTTTTTAATTGCAACTCAATTCCTTTATTTAAAATCTCTCCGCTATTGATGATAGCATTAACAAATCCCGAACTAGCGGATACACTTGCCGGTAGAATCTGATTTTTTGTATCAGAACGATAATAGGTAAAATCAACACCCACTCTACGATTATAAAAATACAACTCGGTTCCTGCCTCTATGTTGGATGTGATTTCAGGTTTCAAATTCAATAATGGCAATGTTGGATCTAACTGATACATCGTAGCACCATTAAAAGAACCAGCAGTTGGATAACTGAATGTTGCACGATAAGGATCCGTATCTCTTCCAACCTTCGCCCACGACAAACGTACTTTACCAAAGGTGAATTTCGATTTATCATTCTTCATTAACTCCGAAAAAACAAATCCTGTACTTACTGATGGATAGAAATACGAACGAGCATCTTTAGGCAAGGTAGAACTCCAATCGTTACGAGCTGTTACATCCACATATAAAAACTCTTTATAGGATACTTGTCCGAATGCATACAAACCATTCGTACGACGCTTAGAAATATAATTAGAAACGGTTGGACGATTAACACTATTCTCAATCGAATAAAAATACGGAATTGCTAATCCGCCATCGGTGCGTGAAGAAAACGAATTACTTTCCTTTTGCAACGTACTTCCTCCTACATTGGCAGAATAAGAAATATCAGAATTAATACTATCTGAATAACTCAACAAGAAATCACTTTGATATTGCTTTTCATTCGACCAGCCTTTTGAATAAGAGCCCAATGAATTAGAAATACTGTTATATCCTTCGCGATCATTGGTCTGAAATAAATTTATGTCGGCATTGGTACGCACCATCAAACTAAAATTATCCTGAATCTTATAATTCACCGAGGCAATTCCTAATAATCGATCGCGTGTATCTTCATTCAAATCGTAGTTGATAGACCAATATGGATTATTCATCCAGTTCCAGTTAGTGAACCATGTTTGCTCATGACCAGTTGCATCCATTTGATTATTCTCTAATGATTCAGCACTTATGTTACGAGGCATCATCACATAATTACGAGGTGCACTAAAACTATTCGCTAAGCCTAAACGATTTTTTGCCACCTGATTGCTATAGGTAATTCCTACATCTAAACTAATACGATCACTTATCATAGCGGCTGTACGTACCGTTAGATTAGTTCTGTTAAGGGTAGTTCCAGGAACAATATCCTTCGTATTAAAATTACCTGCCGACAAACGATACGTCATCTTATCGGAACCACCGCTTAACGAAACATTATTTACGGCTGTTATTCCTGTTTGAAAAAAGGAGCTGTAGTTATCTGCCTGCGGAGAAAAACTTCGTACTTGTCCATCCCAGTCTTTAATTGTTTGCCCTTGCATTTTTGGTCCCCAGCTACCATAAGCAGAAGCGCTGGCTGTATTGTAAGTATAAATTCCATTTTGCAAAACCCAAGGACCTTCAAACTTACCATTACGACCTGCACCATAAACATCCTGAAACTTAATATGAACGTAGGGAAGCTCTAAGCTCGTAGATGAATTATACGTTACTCCGATACCGTTAGCCTTGCTTCCTTTCTTTGTAGTAATAACAATCACTCCATTTGCAGCGAGTGAACCATAAAGGGCTGCCGCATTCGGACCTTTTAACACATTCACCGATTCGATATCATCGGGATTGATATCACTGATACCATTCCCAAAATCTCTTCCACCCCATTGTGTGGTAGTATTGTTCGTATTGTTTTCAATCGGCACACCATCAACAACTATCAAAGCCTGATTCGAACCTGATAACGATGTAACACCACGCAACACAATACGACTCGAAGAACCTGGTCCGCCAGTGGTAGAAGTAATATTCAAACCTGCAACCTTACCCGCCAACTGATTAATCACGCTCGCATCTTTAGCTGTTTGCAAATCCTCTCCCTTCACCTCCTGAACAGCATAACCGAGGGCCTTCTTATCCTTTTTAATTCCTAGTGCGGTAACAACAACTTCCTTTAATTCCGTTTTATCTTTTTTCAGATAAACAACAAGATTGGTTTTACCATTCACAGGAACAACTTCGCGCAGCATTGAAACCATTACAAAAACTAATGTATCGTTAGCATGCGGAACGGTGATTTCAAATTTGCCATCTTCATTCGCAGCAGTAGAAATGGAAGTGCCTTTAACATTGATTACGGTGAAAGGCAAAGCTTGTTTATCTTCAATTGATAAAACTACACCGCTAACCTTTAACGATTGTGCTTTTAGCTGGATGCAAGAAAATAATGGTATTAGAATGAAAAGTAATTTAACCAGTAATGATTTATTTCTTTTCATTTGATTTTTGTTCTGATTTTACTGACTGATTTTTCTTCGCTTGCAAATCGTTGATGTATTCCGTCCATGGTTTTTTCTGATAAATATTCTCTCCGTAAAAACGTATAATGTTATTCATCACCTCTGGATTTAAATAAACAGGAATCACATCGAGGATTTCGAGCTTCTCATCGAGAATCACCACCTCTGGAAATCCGATGTTACCACGCGTGATAGTTTGCGTAAATGGATGCAACGAACCTGGTTGTACCCCTGGTGCAAATATTTGCCCTTTGAAGTTAACGGTATCATTACCTACCACATTAAAGTTTACACAATTAAATTTCTCTCGTAAATACTCTAGATTTAACGAATCAGTAAAGCTTGTTGACTTCATAATTTTACAGCTATTGCAAAACTCTGCTTCGAGTAAAATAATTGTTTTTTTATTATTCGAATGCTGACCATCGAGGTAATTAGTCGCCGATTTCCAATTCGTTAATTTTATTTGATCGATTATCGTTGAATCCTTCATGGCTTTATCGTACAATTTTTCGAAATCGTTAAAGTTGCAGGATTTGTAAACATTCTCGAGGGTAAAAATGAGGATAGGTTCTATTTTAGGAATATCTAAATAACCGGGTACGATTAAATTCAGGTTGAATTTATTTTTATCCTTTTCATAGCCATTCATAAAAATGGTGGTTGGATACATGAGACTTCCGTTTAGTAATTTAATAGCTAATTCATGCGTTGCTCTCTTCTCAGTGCCTGTAGGCTTATAAATCTCTCCAAGGAACTCGATGGTATCCTTACTTTCTGCATCGAAGCTTACGGGATAAAAATTCTGATTGATATAGCCTGCGAGGCCTTCATTGGCATACGTAGTTTTCATCATCTGTTTACACCAGCCACACCAGTCGGTATAAAAATCGAGGATAACAGGGCGCTGCTGAGTTTGCATTTTTTGCATAGCCTCTTGCAGTGTCATCCACTTTACCTTGCTGCCCTCGTCATTTTGGGCTTGAAGAGAAAGCGTACTTCCAACAAAAAGAAATACTAAAACAAACGAAGAAATAAATCGCAATTTCATAGCTACATTAAAAGGTTTTGAAGAGAATAAAAGTAGGAAAATAATTGGTAAAAACGTAAAATGCCATTATTGCGAGCTTTAGCCTTTGAACAAACTGAAAAACGACTTAAACGACTTATATTAAATGGAGTTATATCGCGAAATATTAAATAAAGATTATAAATTACAAGGAACAATTTTTCAAATCATAAAAAAAAACTTGATTTTATTTCCTATTTACAAGCTTGGTTGGGTTTCTTCTAGTATCAAAAACATCAAAAATCTCAATTCTGTTTTCTGCTGAATTTACCCAATAAATTATTTTATAATTTCTAAAGACGAGGTAACGAAAATCTCTAATATCACTTGCTAATAGTTCTTCTTGTTGACCAATTTTAGGATGATTTTTAAGCTTATTGACTTCGTTGGCAATTCCTATTACTAGCGATTTTGCAACATTTTGGTTTGCTTCTTTTTTATAAAAATTAAAAATTTTTTTTAACTCGTTCTTTGAAAAATCTGTCCAATAAATTATTAAATCCATTTATCAATCTGAGAAATCAATTTGTTGTTTTCAATTAATTTTCCGCTCTTAGAATCTTTGGTAGATTGATTTATTCTTTTCTGAAATTCTTTTGTTGACATTGGCTTTATTTCAGAATCACTTATTGTTTCCTTTTGCAATAATTTTTCTAAATGGGATATAGCTTTCTCACTTTCTAATTTAAGAAAGTCTCTAATAAAGTTCAATTTTCGGGTTTGCAAATCCATATTTGTAAAATCTTTTATATTTCGTATTGCATAATTAAAACAACACTATTGAAAATTTATTTTATCTATCTTCACAAATATACAATGTAAAATTCTTTTTAAAGTAGTAAAAATTAATTTTTTACATAAAATGGGGGTAAAATATCAAACCCAAAATATTGTTTAATTGTCTAATTCATTATTACATTATTAATGTAGGTTGACGACTATCAATGATAAAAAATTATTTCCTTGAAGACCTGAAAAAACTATTACTATTACACTTATAAACTATTGAATTCCAATATTCTATAGGCTTATTTTACAAATTAACAACTATTTACTTTACAAATTGCGAGGTTTTTACTTTACAAATTATAAGGATTTTATTTTACAAATTGTGAGGATTTTACTTTACGAATTGTAAGGTTTTTACTTTACAAATTGTGAGGATTTTACTTTACAAATTGTAAAATGGGTAAGTGGTTAGATATCCAATTTGTCCAAAAACATATACCCCCAAGCCCCTCTCCGTGAAGGCTACAACCTTACCATACAGGAACTGACCTATACGGTCAATCCCGAACGCAACGCACAGAAAAACCGTAGTTCTTATTGTTAAAATCCTGAGATATATCGTTAGAATTAAAATACAAATAGCGACTACACGAACCAAAAGTTGAGAACTGTAAAGAACTCCACCATTGGCCCAGGTTACCTAACAAAAGGTAATCACCATTGTTATCACGGAAGCCACCGGGAAGGCCTGTAAATCTACTACTATCAGTGGCTCCTATATTTGGTGTTGACCAATTGGTTAAACCTGTTTCTTTCATTGCTCCACCTGCAATTGAAACACCTCCTAAATAGTTAATTAGAGTATCCCATTCAGCAATATTTGGCATATGCCATCCTATAGGGCATAATCCATTCGTATCAGCTACTGCGTACCAGTTGTATAATTTACCATAAACAGAATCATTTTGCGCACTATCTTTATAAACTGAGTATGCGCCGCTAGTGTTTGCTTGCCATTGTGCATCACTTAAACCAGATGGGATTGGATTGCCATTTTTATAGCGAGTCGTTTTTAAATTCTCCTTCATCCAACATTGATTTCCTATGCTGACGACATTGTAAACATTCCCATCAATATCTGTAACGGTTGTAGGGCCGCCAGCACAACCTCCAGTGTTAGCACCACCACCGTTATTATTGCTACTTCCACCCGGAGAATTATCATCAGAGCAAGAATAAATAACTGTTGTTAACATAGCCACAATTAAAAGGATTAGGCGAGGATTTTTCATAGGTGATTAATTAAATGTTTATCAAATATATAAAATAAAAACCAACTAAATTTCAAAGGGGGCCATTAATTCAACTTGAAGATTTGTCCCGATGTTTATTAGGATTGATGAGTTGATGAACTGTATTACGAATAAAATTAATTTAGAGGATTAAAAAACAACTGTAAACTAATACTAGGATTAATTATTTAAACTGTAAACTTTTTTAGGACGTATCAAATCAACTCTCAACGCCATGGGGGGACAGCAGCCCCACCCCGCAGTAAAATTAAACATCTAGAAATAATTAGTCGGTTGAAAAGCATTTACAAACGTTTAAGTATGAACAAATGTCTGAACTAAATAATGCATTTAATTTTCAAGTTATTTTCTCTACATGCCATTTACTTTTGACCAATTGGAAAAATTGTCAAGCCCGCATCACTGCATATCCTTTGCGCTTCGCGATTATTCCTGAACGCAACGGACAGAAAACCCATTGGGCTTAACGTATTAAACAAAAACCACTTAACCCTATCAGGTATTTTCTTCTTACTTTCGCTTCAATCATTTCCTCATGTGCTACAACATCGCCTTTATCGAAAAGAAATTAGATCAGCTGGCTAAGCGATTTAATGCGGGTACTATTCACGGACCTATCTTTCATCCTCCGCTCTTTCATGCCTCTGCGTTCACACATCCGTATTGGCCTGTGCTATTGCATGAGCAGGAATGGCAGATTGATTTTTTTCGTTGGGGACTAATTCCATCCTTCATCAAAGATTGGGATGCTGCACTAAAAATTTCTTCTATGACAGGTAATTGCATCGGTGAAGAAGCTTTTGATAAACCTTCGTTTCGTAAACCTATACGAACTAATCGTTGTGTAATTCCTGTATCTGGTTTTTATGAATGGAGAACTGAAAATGGAATTAAATATCCATATTATATATTTCCGAATAACGATGATTATTTCTTTTTAGGAGGTGTGTATGATGAATGGGTAAATCCGGCAAACAACGATTTATTAAAAACATTTTCAATACTTACTTGCGAGGCTAATCCGCTTTTGGCTAAGATTCACAATACTAAAAAACGAATGCCACTCATTCTTGCAGAAAACAATTTAACGCATTGGCTCGATAAAGACCTTAACCGTGAAGATGTGTTATCGATGGTAACACCTTACGACGAGCAATTAATGCATGCACATACAATTTCAAGAAAAATAACTGATCGTAAAAATTATGTGAATGATGAATCGCTCATTCAGGAATTTTCTTATCCTGAATTGCAGTTACTCGATGCGTTTGATTAATTGATTATGCCAACGTGTAATATTCAGGATTCTCCATTTGATAGACTCTTATCACACCTACGCTAACTAAGTCCACTAATATTTTCATAGCTCGCCAACGACTAATATTAACTAGTTTGCAAAACTCCTTTAACGTGATACGCGGATGATTGCTGAGATACGTGAGCAATGCCTTTTCTTTATCCGTGTAATTGATGATGGTTTGTCGTGATCCATGTTGACGTTTTAAAACCTCTACCACCACTTTACTTGCCAGCAAACACTGATCAGCCTGACGAACATATACCCACTTCTTTCCTTTTTCATCAATGGCGTAATAGGGCTTCTCTTTTCCATCAGGAACAAAAACTTCGAGTACAATTTTACCTTTCACATTCCATTCATGAATTTGCAAATCAAGTTCAGGGTAACAGTAATGCCTAGCCGCTTCTTCCAACATAAATTTCTCCTCCTCTGCTTTCACTCCGTTGATACTTCCATTATCATTCACACCTACCAACAAAGTACCTCCATGATGATTCGCAAAAGCCACCATCGATTTAGCAATGCGATGCACTGAAGAAATTTCTTTCTTAAAATCGAGCATCGGTCCTTCGCCCTGCACTATGAGTTGTTCAATTCGCTTCACAAGGTCGAAATTAGCACAAATGCTTTATGAATGGATATCTCGCAGATGATAAATTTATAAAAACACTTGTTCCACATTTGGGAACTTTGTATATTTGCAGGGTGAGAGTTATTTCAAAAAAGACTTTACGAGACTTTTGGGTTAAGCACCGTGATTGTGAGGAACGATTAAAATCGTGGCACAAAGAAGCAGAAGAAGCTACATGGAAGACCCCGAAAGACATCAAGAAGGAATATCCTTCGGCAAGTTTTTTAGCAGATAACCGAGTAGTTTTTAATATCAAAGGGAACAACTACCGATTGATTGTAAAAATTAATTATGACTATTCAATTGTATGGATACGATTTATTGGAACTCACACGGAATATGATAAAATAAATGCTTTAACAATTTAGGCGTATGCAACTGAAAGTAATTAAAACTGAAAAACAATATCAAGAAGCATTAAAGCGACTTGAAGAAATTTTTGATTCAAAAAAAGGTTCTAAAACAGCCGATGAATTGGAGTTACTTTCGCTATTAATTGAAAAATACGAAAACGAAAAAAATCCTATTGATTTACCAGATCCAATTGAAGCAATCAAATTCAGAATGGAACAATTGGGCTATAAGCAAAAAGATTTAGCAGAAGCTATCGGCTTAAAAAGCCGAGTAAGTGAAATTTTAAATCGTAAGCGAAAACTTACCTTGGATATGATTAGAAAGCTACATATCACCTTAGGCATTCCTACCGAAGTTTTACTAAGGGAATATTAAAATTTACTGAGCAATAATCGTATCGTAGGCAGGACTATAGGTCGCAAACACACCGAGTCCGCCGTTGATATTTGTTTTGATGTTGGAAGGAACAGCAAACGGACTTCCATTATTAGAAATCTGTGTTTCAGCATCGCGCCAGAATTCAAACGTACCTCTGTCGACTGCACAGAATTTCACAATGATGGTATCTCCTTTTTTAAATAAACCCGCCTCTTCTTTTATATCATCTGGTTTGGTTGAGTTCGGTATTTGCCCACGAAATGCGTTAAATACAAACGACTGACCATTGATAAATTTATCTTCGAATGCAGAACCTATTGGTGCTAAAAACAAATCATCCTTAGTGATACGCTTCGCCATCCAACGATAACAATTGCCTACCGTATCAGGATCACTCAGACGCGCCCAAGCAAGTCCTAACGAATCTAAATTCTCTTGCACTTTAAACCAGGTACTATCTAAGACAATATGTGGTTGCAATTTAGCCGTAGAGGTCAACTGCTCATTAGACTTAGTAGTTATCGTTAATTGATACGTTCGACCTTCAACACCAAACATGGTTGGCAATTTAGTAACGGAATCTAAGGCTGCGTAAAATCCTTTCAGATTAATTCCATTTACAACTGTATCCAGCTCAAACAAACGAACAGAAGTAAATCCATCATTCAAAGTAACAATAGCACCACTTTCGGCAAATGAATTCAAGGAACCAGGATTAATAGGATCAAAATATCCTGATGAGCGACTTAAAATTACATAAGGAGGTAATCCTGTTTCTACATAACCATCAACTACCACACGAGGATCTTCGCGAGGTAAATCGAGAGAAATATTTTCTTCGCATGAAGCAAATAAAACAGAAGCGAATATCAAATATAAAAACTGTTTCATCGCTTAGAATTTAAAATTATACGTTACCGAAGGGATCAATCCGAATAAAGAAACTTGCTTGGCTTGCACTGATAAGTTACCATCTACGGAGTTACCATCCACATTAAAATAAATGAAATAAGGATTTTTACGACTATACACATTATAGATTGAGAACACCCAACTTCCTTCGTAGTGTTTATGCTTTTTGCCGTAGTAGGTTGCTGAAATATCAAGACGATGATATGCTTTCTGACGGAAACTATTTCGGGCTTGATACAAACTCAAAACATTAAAATTATTATTCAAGTTAAGTTCTCCATTAGCACCCACAGAAATTGGAGGCGTAGAAGATGCAAAATACTTTTGCGATGGAAGGGTTAATGCATCCCCGGTAGAATACACCCATACCGCACCGAATGTCCACTTTTTACTTTTCTGATAGTTCAACACCACCGAACAATCATGGCGACGATCATATTTAGCAGGGAATTCTAATCCGTTGTTAATTTCTGCAAACTGACGATTAGTATACGAGAGCGTATATCCAACCCACCCCATTAACTTACCTTCATTCTTTTTAATAAAAAATTCAGCACCATAACTATTACCCTTACCGAAAACGAAATTATTATCAGCGTTGTTCTTTACATCCTGATCAGGAGTAACCCCTTCACGATATTCAATCAAGTTCTCCATCGTTTTGTAATACATCTCAACGGATGTCTCAAATGTATTCTTCTTTAAATTCTTGAAATAACCGATAGCATACTGGGTTGAAAATTGCGGCTTCACTTTATCCGTTGAAGGAACCCAAACATCCGTTGGCAAACTAACTGAACCAAATGAAGCAAGATGAATGTATTGATAGTTTTGCGTAAACGATGCTTTGATAGATGAACTGTTATTAATCTGATAACGTACATTAAATCGCGGTTCTACATTCGCGTACATTTTTACTTTTTCGCCAGTAGCATAACGAACAGAATCTATAATATTTGACGGAAATAATGGATCTTCAATATACCTTGTAAAAGGGCCTACATGTTCAAAAGCAGAAAAGCGCAGTCCTCCACTCACCTTCCACTGATCATCAATTTCCCAATCATCATTAATATAAACTGCAAGATCATGTGCGTAGTAACGCTTAACTTCTCCGAGGTCAAATTGTACATCGCCAGAACGAGCAGAAACATTTGTAGGTGTGAATCGATGATAGATATAATTCATACCGAATTTCACAATTTGCAGTGCGTTTGGATACCAATTAAAGTCGGACTTTAAAGAATAATCACGAATGCCAGAGAAAATTTTAAAATCGAATTGTTGCTGTGCTGCACCAAACTCAAAATTGTAATTTGTAAAGATGAGTGAATTATTCACGAATAATTTTTCATTAAACAAGTGATTCCAACGGAAAGCAGCAGTTGCATTTCCCCAAGGGATTTTTACTTGGAATCCTGTTTCAGGACTTCTGAAATTAAAAATATCTTTTCCAAGATAACTTGAAAAATACAATCGGTCTTTATTCGAAATCGTATAGTTGATTTTACTATTTAAGTCGAAGAAGTAATAACTGTTCCCTGCAATTCGAGAATTAGCTGGAACAATTGGTTCTCGCAAAAACAAATCGATAAACGTTCTACGACCAGAAACAATAAACGAAGCCTTATCTTTTATAATAGGACCTTCCAACGTAAAACGAGAAGCAATATAACCGATACCTCCTTCCCCGTGCACTTCTTTACTATTTCCATCCTTCATAGAAATATCCAACACAGACGATAATCGTCCGCCGTACTGTGCAGGCATACCACCTTTTGTCAATGAAATATTTTTGATAGCATCCGAATTAAAAACCGAAAAGAATCCGAAGAGATGCGAAGCATTATAAACAACTGCTTCATCCAACAGAATTAAATTCTGATCTGGTCCTCCACCACGCACATAAAAACCCGAGTTACCCTCTCCTGCCGATTTCACTCCAGGTAATAGCTGAATAGCTTTAAGTACATCCACTTCACCCATTAATGCAGGCAAGGCCTTTATCTGATCAATACCAACTTCAACCTTACTCATCTCTGTCGATTGAATATTTCTATCTTTCTTCTGTGCAGTAATAATTACTTCCTGTGTTTCAATCACACGAGGCTTCAATTCGACATTAAGCGACTGATTTTTTGTGAGGGTATATTTAGATTCGTTGGTCACAAATCCTACATAAGAAACAACGATAGTATAAGTTCCAGGCACCACCGACATTGAATAAAATCCGTAGGCATTACAACTTACCACTCTACCAATTTCCTTGAAATAAACAGCAGCACCTATCATTCGTTCACCCGTGGAAGCATCTGAAATATAACCGCTGACAGCAACTTTTGATGTGGCAGGTGCTTGTCCGAAGCAATTATTGATTAAAATAAAAAAACACAAAACACAAAGGGCAATCAATTTTTTCATGGGGCGAAATTAAGAAGGAAATGAAAAACAAATTTGATTTAATGTTAATATTATCTGATTCCTGCATAAAAACATTTAAATCGTAATATTGTTTTTTAACTTAAATTTGCAAGGAAATTATTTAGCAATGACGGAAACAGCTTATTTATTTAGCGCAGCAGGAATGATTAGTCTTTTTACACTAATCGTGATGGAGATTGTGCTTGGAATCGACAACATCATTTTCATTTCCATTCTGGCTGATAAACTCCCGAAGAATTTACAAAAAAAAGCGCGCAGAATTGGATTATTCATGGCCCTGATTATCCGCATCATGCTATTGTTTTCGTTAAGCTGGATTATTGGACTGAAAGAGAACCTCCCACTGCCTTTTGGACTAGAGTTTACTGGTAAAGACATTATTCTTTTAGCCGGAGGATTGTTCTTACTAGCCAAAAGCACAACAGAAATACATGGTAAAGTACAAGGCGAAGAAGACCATAAAAATCCAGATCTTAAAAAAATTACGCTTAACAATGCGATTATTCAAATTATCGGATTAGACATCGTGTTTTCATTTGATTCCATTTTAACGGCTGTTGGGTTAGTAAACCATATTTTAATAATGGTATTAGCGGTTATCATTTCGATGTTAATTATGTTGGCCGCTGCAGGTCCAGTTTCTGATTTCGTAAACCGTCATCCAACAATTAAAATGCTTGCCTTATCATTTCTGATGCTAATTGGATTTATGTTAATCATTGAAGCTTTTCATCATGAAGTTGAGAAAGGATATATCTACTTTGCGATGGCCTTTTCGCTTGTAGTCGAATTACTGAATATAAAATCCAGAAAGAAAAGTAAATCGCACAAATAAATCAGGACGGGATAATTTGCATTTCAAAATGCTGTTCGAGTTTGTGAATAAAAAATACAGCAATCATAATTATTAAGATAAGTACGATTAGGATTTGTATTATTTTCAAAATCGACTTTCTCATTTTATGAAACTAAATAACGGCTCAACCACGTTTCTTTTATTGGAAGAAACAAATTGCTTTTCAATTCACCAAAACTAGCAACCATAGCATTAGAAACAAATGTTTCTGCATTTACCTGTTGTGTTTCTATTAAAGATTTTAAGTGATTGGTATTTGATACGAGAACGTTATCCTCCATTTTTAAAACAATTGAAAAACGATTTAAAAAATCAACTTCAAAGTCATCAGTAATTCGTTTTATTTCCTTTGTCATAGCATCAATAGAACAACCGCTGGCACCAGCATGTGATTCATCAACTGCAATTATCAAAATAGCATTTTCTACGATTTCAAATGATGCGTTTAAGTCGACTTTATGTGCAGTCCATTTTTGCATAAATAAAGACAACTCCGCATTTAAAATATTGATTTGCTCTTGCGTTAATTTTTGGTTAGCCGTAAAAATCCAAAAGCGAGAAGTATCAGGAAGTAAATTAAAGTCTACTATCATATTAAACTGGTTTTTTTGAATTAACATTTGATTCAGGCATCGACTCTAAGCCTGCATCGCGATTTAATTGTAATTCTTCTTTTAGCAAATCCACTTTCCACACTTTTTTATCTTCCTCCACAACTCGTTTAAGAGAAATTCTTTGTTGTAATTCATTCCCTTCTTCTTTAAAATAAACAATGGCATTATCGCCTGATATATCCTCAGAGACAATGGTTACTTTATTAGGTTTCATAGCATCGTTTTCACCTGTCAGTTCTTCCAGTCGTTTTAATTGGCTAAGTAATTTCTGAGTTCGAGGAGTAGAACATTTCATTGCTTCCTCGTAGTTCTTGTTTTCAATCGCCTGTAAAAAACGAGTGGCTGTACTTTTAGGATTATTATTTTCAGAGGCAGTACATGCAAACAGAAGACTGATTACCGTGAATAAAAGACAACTGCGCATTATTATTTTTTTCATTTTTTAAAAATCAATTGAATTGGTAAATGGTAATATAAATTATCGATTGCATAGTATTTATAAACGCCAATTTGAGAATATGGAATATGAATACTACTATAATTATTCAGCAAAATAGCAATTAGTTCACTACAATAATACGATTGATTATTCAATTTAAATTCATCATCGAAATGAATTTTATCCTTTACTAGCAAATCAATCTGATGCAATAATTGAATACGCTTGCTGTCTTTCAACGGATAGCGAATAATCTCGTAAGAACGACAAACTTTTGTATTTACAAAATCACACAAATTTGTTTTGAGTAATCCTGACTGACCCTTTTCATTCGCCATGTGATATACGAAGGCAGTTCCATTCTCCTTGCGGATAATTCCGGCATGAGAAAACTTTTTATCGTGTTGCGACATCATTTTAAACTGGGAACCTATTAAGCTTTTACTATCACGTAATACAATGTCGCCATTTTGAATTGAATTCATGTTTACAAGACTCGAAACCCCTGCCTGACTTATTGCTACAAGTCGGAGGACGATAGCTGCATTCGCTACGATAGTAAACAATAGAATCCACTTAAAGCCTTTCATACTACATTCGCTCTGGAACCTGAATACCTAATAACAATAATGACTTCTTAATAATATCACCCGTTACTTTCGATAAATAAATTCGGAAAGCAGTTGTTTCTAATTGCGACTTATCGACAATCGGATTTTCATGATAAAAATGATTATAATTTTTAGCTAATTCATAAACGTAATTAGCAATAATAGAAGGTGCATATTTTTCGGCAGCGATATGTAAAGCGAAAGGATAATCTAAAATCGATTTTACAACTAGCTTTTCTTTGTCATTCATTGCTGTATAATTCACGACATCAAAATTACTTCCTTTTAATTCTTCGATCGAATTTCCTTTTCTGACTACAGATTGAATACGCGCATAGGTATATTGAATAAACGGACCTGTGTTTCCATTGAAGTCGATGGACTCCGCAGGATTAAACAACATACGTTTTTCAGGATCTACTTTCAGGATATAATACTTTAAAGCACCCATCCCAATGGCTTTGTACAAATTAGCCGCTTCATCAGAATCGAAATCTTCAATCTTACCTAGCTCACGTGTAATCTTCTCCGCTTCATCCATCATCTCCTGCATTAAATCGTCGGCATCCACTACGGTCCCTTCACGCGATTTCATTTTTCCCGAAGGAAGATCGACCATATTATAAGATAAGTGATGAAGATTATTCCACCAATCATTTCCCATTTTCTGCATCACCAGTTTTAATACTTTGAAATGATAATCTTGCTCATTACCTACTACGTAAATCAGTTTATCAAAATGAAATTCGTTATAACGAAGCTGGGCAGTTCCTAAATCCTGCGTCAAATAAACGCTAGTCCCATCGCCACGCAATACTAATTTATGATCAAGTCCGTCATTGGTTAAATCAACCCAAACAGAACTATCTTCTTTCTGATAAAAAACACCCTTTGCCAATCCTTCCTGAACAATATTTTTTCCAAGTAAGTAGGTTTCTGACTCATAATAAAACTTATCAAAGTCGACACCCATAGTTTGATAGGTCTTTTCAAATCCATCATACACCCAACCATTCATCGTCTTCCACAATGTAACTGTCGAATCATCGCCAGCTTCCCAAAGTCGAAGCATTTCCTGAGCTGCCATCATAGCAGGAGCATTTTTCTTTGCTTCCTCTTCGGATTGGCCTTGCTCTACCAATGCAGCAATTTGCGACTTATATAACTTATCGAACTCTACATAATATTTACCAACCAGGTGATCCCCTTTCATTTCGGATGATGCTGGAGTTTCTCCGTTGCCGAGTTGTTGCCAGGCATACATCGATTTACAGATATGAATTCCGCGATCGTTAACGAGATTTACCTTTGAAACATTATAGCCACAAGCCTTCAGAATTTCAGCAACACTATACCCTAGAAAATTATTACGCAGATGTCCGAGGTGCAAAGGTTTATTGGTATTTGGAGAACTATACTCCACCACTAACTTCTTTGATGAATCAGAAACTGAAACCGGATAATTATTAGAAGCAAAAGCATTCAACTCAGAAAGCCAGTTTTCATTTTTAAACGAAAGATTCAAAAACCCTTTTACCACATTAAAGGCATCTACTTTATCATAGCCTTTAACTAATTCAGCACCTAATTCATTAGCAAGCGCATCCGGACTCATACGAGCGGACTTAGCCAGGTTGAATACAACAACTGTCAGATCTCCTTCAAAATCCTTACGCGTACTATTAATTGAAACTTCTGATGGTATAACAGAAATGTCATAAAGTTTCTGCAATGCAATAACAACGGCTTCTTTTAACGAATCTTCAAATAACATAATTTATAATTAAATCTACTATTTTTTATTGAACAAGTTGAATCAGGCAATCTGCGCGACTACTCTTTGTAAAATTTCAAAAGTATTTTCGGCCATCAGATTTTCTTTGTCGAGAGTAGGATTTACTTCCGCAATTTCAAAACAGCAAACCTTCTCATTTTGTATCAGTCGAACACATAACGAACCTGCTTCCTTCTCAGTGATTCCGTTACGAACGGGTGTTCCAGTTCCTTTTGAAATAGAGCTATCCATACTATCTACATCGAATGAAACATATATCAACTGACAATTATTAAGATAAGCCAAAGCATCGCGAGCAATCTTCTCCACGCCATGTCTTTTCACATCACTTGTAGTAAATGTTTTAATTTTGTTTTTCTTCATCAGGAAAGTTTCTTCCGGCTCAACGTCGCGAACAGAGATATAAACCAGATCAGAATATTGCACTTTGGGTGACATACCACCAACCTTCTTCAATTTATTCCAAAGGTCAACTGTCACTTTATCTGGCTTATTTAACTTATTCGAAATATTGTCTTCCCCTAAAGAAGCGGCTAAAGGCATTCCATGCACATTACCAGTTGGAGTTGTATAAGGAGAATGTAAATCGGCATGAGCATCAATCCAAATTACTCCAATACGAGCTTTCGGATTCGCCATTTTAATACCTGCTATAGTACCACCAGATGTACTATGATCACCCGCAAGCACGATAGGAAACTCCTTTGCTTTCATGGTATCTGATACCACTTTACCTAAGCTCTCATAAATATTAAGGATGTCACTTAAACGCTTTGCATAGGGGCTACCTTGAGGCTGAAACAAGATTTTATTATCTACTGGAATCGATACAGTGGGTATCTTATTAAAGAGACTCGAACCATAATCGAACGCAGCTATTTTTATAGCATCAGGACCTAAACTAGCACCTCGGGTTCCAGCTCCCAACTCTGATTTCACTTCAATAAACTTAATCTTCTTATGCATATAAACTTTATATTTTACTGTTTTACTGTGCTTTATAAAAATTATTTAATTTAATAATTTATTTTATAGTTATCAGAAATAATTTTCTGATGAATCAAACTTATTGCTTTCATAAAGAAAGTAAGTTACTTACATTTGCAAAATTATTACAAAGTAACTCACTCGGATTATGAAAAATCGCTACACTGACTTAATTGAACAAACCTTTGATTTCCCACAGGAAGGGTTTGAGGTTAAGGATAGTTCTCTTTACTTTAATGGGGTTCCTATGATGGATATTATCGAACAATACGGAACGCCCCTTAAAATTACCTACCTGCCTAAAATCAGCGAACAAATTCAAAAGTCGACGCGACTTTTTAACGTTGCGATGGCCAAAGCCGGGTACAAAGGTAACTATATGTATTGTTATTGTACAAAAAGTTCACACTTTGAATTTGTTTTGAATGAAGCATTAAAGAACGATATCCATTTGGAGACCTCTTCGGCCTTCGATATATCTATCATTAAGAACCTAAGCGAGAACAATAAAATCGACAAAAATCGATACGTACTCTGCAATGGGTTCAAAAAAGAGAACTACACCGACGGCATCATTGATTTAATGAAAGATGGCTTTACGAATATAATTCCTATTCTCGACAATAAAGAAGAGTTAGATTATTATTTAAATAACTACGAAGGAAAGGTTAAAATTGGGATTCGAATTGCAGCAGAAGAAGAACCAAACGCGGAGTTTTATACCTCTCGCTTAGGTATTCGCTTTAATGAGATTATTGATTTTTATAAATCACATATCCTAAACAATCCTCGTGTAGAATTAAAACTACTTCATTTCTTTATAAATACCGGAATCAAAGACACGGCCTATTACTGGTCAGAATTACAAAAGAATATTAACCTCTACTGCGAATTAAGAAAAATTTGTCCTGAACTGGAATTATTAGATATTGGAGGTGGCTTCCCTATCCGAACTAAGCTCGATTTCAGTTACGATTATCAATATATGGCAGATGAGATTATCCGTCAGATTAAGGCAGCCTGCGACTCCAAAGAAGTTGAAGAACCAACCATTGTAACTGAATTTGGATCTTTTACGGTGGGCGAAAGCGGAGCAATATTGTTTAGCATTGTTGGGCAAAAGCAACAAAACGATAATGAGTTATGGAGTATGATTGATTCTTCTTTCATTACAACACTTCCAGACACCTGGGGTATTAAACAGAAATTTATTTTACTGGCTATAAACAACTGGGAGCACGACTTTCAGCGAGTAAATCTTGGAGGAATTACCTGCGATAGCGATGATTATTATATTATGGAGTCTATCCGGAATCGTGTCTTTTTACCGAAGAGTGCAGAGGGAGAAACTCAATATTTAGGATTCTTCCATACAGGCGCTTATCAGGAAAGCTTAGGAGGGTATGGAGGTATTCAACATTGTTTGATACCCGCACCAAAACATGTTTTAATAGATCGTGATGCAGATGGCGAATACACCACTCGATTGTTTGCAAAAGAACAAAGCGCCAAAAACATGATGAAGATTTTAGGTTATTAATATTGAACTGTTCAAATAAATAGGTAAACAATGTTATTTCGTTGGTGAAAGTTTCGTTATCTTTGATTAAAATTTTTAAGCCATGAAAAAAATATTAGGAATCCTTTCAATTGCTACCATCATTTATGGATGCGGTGGCCCAGATTACAAGTCAGAAGTAGAGCGTATGATGAAAGAACGCGACAGTCTGATGACGCAATACGATGCTAAAGACTCAATGATTAATGGATACATGCAAGATATTGCAGACATTCAAGCTAGCATTGAAAATTTGACGCAACAAGAAGCGATGATTAACAAAAGTGATTTTAACAATCCTGAAGCATCAACAACAGCAAAGCAAAATATATTAAACAATGTTGAATCAATTAAGCAACTAATTGAAGAAAACAAGAACAAATTAGCAGATCTACAAGCTAAAATTCGTAGATCGAATGTCAAGATTACTGAAATGGAGAAGTTGATTTCTTCATTAAATGATCAGTTATTGCAACGCGATTCGAGCATTAACAACTTAAATGAGAAAGTGGTTACTTTAAATGGAACCATCACTAACATGCAAGGTGAAATCGACAATGTAAAATCCGATAATCAACAAAAGGCTTCGGAGATTGCTGATAAAACAACTAAACTACATACAGCATTTTTCACAGTCGGCTCATACAAAGAATTACGTGATAAAAAAGTATTATCTAAGCAAGGTGGGTTCTTAGGAATAGGAAAGGCTAAATCAATGGTTCCTGATTTTAATCAAAGTGCTTTTACACAAATCGATTACACTTCTACCAAAATAATTTCTATCAATAAAAAAGATGCGAAATTAGTTAGTACACACCCTAGCGGCACTTATAAAATACAGAAAGAAAACGAAAAAGTAACTGCTATCGAAATTACAGATCCTGAAAATTTCTGGAAAGCATCGAAGTATTTAGTTGTAGTAGCTGAATAAGCGAACAAAAAAATTAGAAAAGGCATCTTTAATCGGATGCCTTTTTTTATTTTAGTGGATATTATGAAGAAGGCAATCTATCAATTTTTGTTCAGGCTTTTCAAATTGAAAATTATTAATGCTCCTGATCTTAATTCATTTCAATATGTATTGATAGCAGCGCCCCACTCTAGTAATTATGATTTTTTTATTGGCTTAGCTGTAAAAAATATTCTTAGCATTCGTCCACATTTCCTTGCAAAGAAAGAACTCTTCTTTTTTCCATTAAGTATATTCTTGAAATCGCTAGGAGGAATTGCGGTTGACAGAGCCAATAAGCATGAATTAGTGACTGATATTAGCAATCGCTTTGCAAACGACAAGCATTTTTCTCTTGCACTAGCACCAGAAGGAACTCGTAAAGCTGTTCCTAAATTTAAAACAGGTTTTTACCAGATTGCTTATCAAGCAAAAGTTCAAATTGCGATGGTAGGATTAGATTATGAAAAGAAAGAAGTCTCTTTTGCCCCACCATTTTATCCTTCTGGAAACTTCCAGCATGACACTCTAACAATTGCAGCATTTTACAAAAACAAGAAAGGCAAAAACAGAAATGTTGGATCTATTACTTTGATAGAGATTCAATAGCAAGTTTGCAATTTCTCATTACGCGGTCTTCAATATTTTCACTATTGTCTTTAATGAATTTTTTACCACTTACCTTTTCATAGAGCTCTATATAACGCTCGCTGATTTCGTGAATGAATTCATCAGAGAATGCAGGAATCACCTGTCCTTCTTTACCTTGGAAATCATTAGCAATTAACCATTGGCGTAAAAACTCTTTCGACAATTGACGTTGTGGTTCATTATTTTCTAAACGTTGTGCATATCCGTCAGCATAAAAATAACGAGATGAATCAGGGGTGTGAATTTCATCTATTAAATAAATTGTATCGTCTGCTTTTCCAAATTCATATTTTGTATCGACTAATATCAATCCTTTGTCAGCAGCCATTTCACTTCCTCGCTGGTATAAAGCGCGAGTATATTTTTCAAGAATTAAATAATCGACTTCACTTACTATACCTTGTTTTAAAATCTCTTCTCTTGAAATATCTAAATCGTGACCGTGATTACTCTTTGTTGTAGGCGTAATGATTGGTTCCGGGAAAGCTTCATTTTCTTTCATCCCCTCAGGCATAGCAACTCCACAAATAATGCGCTTACCTGCGCTGTATTCACGCCAAGCATGCCCCGTTAAATAACCACGTATCACCATTTCTACTTTAAAAGTTTGGCACAAAAGACCAATAGTTACGTTAGGATCTGGCACTGATAGCACCCAATTCGGACAAATATCTTTTGTTGCTTCTAAAAAATGGGCAGCTAATTGATTTAATACTTGTCCTTTATAAGGAACAGGTCTTGGCATAACATAATCAAATGCAGATATACGATCACTGACTACCATCAACATCCAGTTATTATCAATCACATATACATCGCGCACTTTACCATTATAAACAGATGTAGTGCGTTCAAAATTAAAGTTGGAATGATGTAAACGATTATGCATTTCCATTTGATCCATTGTATTCTTAAATATTTATTTAATTATCATTATTTGTGTTTTCTTTCTCATCTCGCTTATTCGTTCTTCTACCTTTATAATCACTGTTACCTTCTTTTTCCTTTGCAGGTTCTTTCTCATATGCGTAAATAATATCTCTTACCAATCGATGTCGGACAACATCGGACGCATCTAAAATCACAAATTCAATTCCTTCAATGTTATTTAGCAATTTCGTTGCTTGTATTAAACCTGAAGGCTGGTATTTTGGCAGGTCGACCTGCGTTGTATCGCCTGTGACAATAAATTTTGCGGAAGGCCCCATCCGTGTAAGAAACATTTTTAACTGACTCTCCGTTGCATTTTGAGCCTCATCTAATATTACAAACGCATTATCGAGTGTACGTCCGCGCATAAACGCTAACGGTGCAACTTCGATTACACCATTCTCTAAAAAAGACTTTAGCTTTTCTCCGGGAACCATATCGAATAATGCATCATAAAGCGGTCTTAAATAAGGATCTATTTTTTCTTTTAAGTCGCCCGGTAAAAAACCTAAATTTTCACCTGCTTCAACAGCGGGACGCGTCAAAATGATTCTTCTTATTTCTTTGTTTTTTAAAGCGCGAACAGCAAGAGCTACTGCAGTATAAGTTTTTCCTGTACCAGCAGGTCCGATAGCAAACACTATATCATTTTTTTCAGTTGCACTAACCAGCTTACGCTGATTTGGAGTGCGAGCTTTCACGATAAGCCCACCGGGTGCAAAAACCAATACATCTTTCTGCTCTGCTGCTTGGGGTGCATGAGGCTTATTTGATAGCTCTGTATCTTTTTCTGTAGAAATACGACCTGATAGAATAAAGTCGACTTCTGTAGGGGTAAGAATAGAATGCTCTTTAAAATACTCGATTAACTGATGTAACTTCGTTTCAAGTAAAGTGATTTGATTCGCTTCGCCAATTAATTTTATTTCATTACCTCTTGCTACAACTTTTAGCGCTGGAAATTTTCTACGCAGCACCTCGATGTTTCCATCATTTACACCAAAAAAATCAACTGCATTAGCGAAATCAATTGGAATTATTACCTCTTTCAATTAAAAAAAATTAAATTGTTGTTTTCATATTCATAAATGTCATAAAGACATTTCAAAAATAGGAAA
>CALQOD010000023.1 GCA_943332105.1 Chitinophaga pinensis
TATATCTATGAATACGAGCAGTGGCCTGATTTCTATTGGGAGCATCGATCTATTTCTTCTGTTTTTGGACAAGTTAGAATCAAGCAAGGCTTATTGATTGGTCATATGAATGCACTTGGGTTTTCTCATAAAAACGAAACCGTTCTTACTTCATTAACGATGGATGTTGTTAAGTCTTCTGAAATTGAGGGGGAGTTTTTAAGCTATGAGCAAGTACGTTCATCAATTGCAAGACGGCTAGGTATAAATACCGCAGGACTTGTAAATAGTACTCGTCACATTGATGGTGTTGTTTCAATGTTATTGGATGCTACTCAAAATTATTCGCAGCCTATAACTGAAAAGCGATTGTTTGGTTGGCATGCTTCGTTGTTTCCAACTGGTTATAGCGGTAATCTTTCGATTGAGGTTGGTAAATATCGAACAGGTGAAATGCAAATAGTTTCAGGGCCGATAGGGAAGGAGAAGGTTCACTATGAAGCAATCAAAGCAAGTCAAGTGAAAAAGGAAATGAAAGTATTCCTAAATTGGTTAAACAATGAAAACGAATTAGATCTTGTATTAAAGGCTGCAATTGCACATTTTTGGTTTATTATCATACATCCGTTTGATGATGGTAATGGAAGAATTGCGCGTGCTATCACAGATTTGTTATTAGCAAGATCTGAGAGTAGTGGCGAACGATTTTACAGTATGTCGAACCAAATATTAAAAGAGCGAAAAAAATACTATCAAATATTGCAGCAAGTGCAACAGAGTACAGGTGAAATAACTGAATGGGTGGTTTGGTTTATGGATTGTTTGAAAAATTCGATAGACGCAACAGAACATACCACACAACGGATTATTCAGAAAGCTGTTTTCTGGAAGAAATATGATAAAACTTCTTTTAACGAGCGACAAAGATTAGTTTTAAATAAATTGTTAGATGGATTCGAGGGTAAGCTGCAAACTTCTAAGTGGGCAAAAATCACTAAGACGTCCAACGATACTGCATTAAGAGATATAAAAGATTTAATTCAAAAGGGAATTTTAAAACAAACAAAAGAAGGTGGAAGGAATTCTAATTATGAATTGAAAAAAGTTAAATTAAAGAATTAGTTCTGATACAATCACTTCAAACGAAAAACTGTTAAGCGCTTATCATTAATTAGTAAACCAGGATTAATTCCAAGCTGTCCTTCGGGGACCTCCATCTGAAAATACTTTTGATAATAATTTATCCAGCCAGAAAATAGTTCGTGTGTTTCGGGATCTTTAAAGGTCATAGGTTGCATCTTGAAAAAATCTTGTTGCTGATTCACCTCTTTAAAAACATAATAGATTAATTCTGCACAGTAAATCTGATTGCTATCGGGTAAATATTTTTCATCGTATTTTATCCCTCTATAGTTTTTTACAGCTTCTGATGCTTTGCTGATTTCTAATTGATAACGACTATCTAACCGACCAATATAAATAGTCTCTTTTGTTCGGTTTATAAACGTTTGAATAGATACTGTATCTACGACATTATCATAGGCTTCCATTACAACTAGTTTTCCGTTGTAGGATGTTAACATTCCTACATGTGAAAAGTATTGTCCGTTAAAATGAGGAGTAACTTTTTTAATAGCTTTTGATAAATCACCACCTCCTAAATCTTGAAATAAAAAATCGCCGGCTTTCAATTCTGTTCTCTTCAATTGCTCTTGCGCAAATGATGAGTGAAATAAAAAGCTGACGATAAATAATAATTTAAATCGCATTAAAACGATAGATTGTAAAATGTTCTAGCTTGTACGCCTTGTTTGTTTTTGATAGATTGTAATTCTTTCAGAATGTAATATTGATCTCCTAATGTCGATTGAAAGTACCACACTTTTGCTTCTTCTGAAAGTCCACTCATGATTTCTTCGAACGGTTCTTTTTGTTCAGGCATCGATTTAATTCGGTAATCTTTAATTTTTGCTAAATCAGCAGCAATGCGCAATGCATCATTAATATTCCCAATCTCATCCACTAGTCCAATTCGTTTTGCATCCACACCTGACCATACTCTTCCCTGAGCAATACTATCTACATCTTCTTGTTTCATTTTTCTTCCTTCAGCAACACGAGAAGTAAAGGTATTATAAACCTGATCAACACTACGCTGAATAATTACTCGTTCACTTTCAGTCATTGGGCGATTCATTGTTCCGATATCTCCGTAGTTGTTTGTTTTGTACGTGTCGAATGTAATGCCCAACTTGTTCTTAAACATATTTTGTGCATTAAACATTAATCCAAAAACACCTATAGATCCTGTTAGTGTAGTAGGCTCTGCTACAATTTTATTAGCAGCACATGAAATATAATATCCGCCAGATGCAGCTAAGTCGCCCATAGAAACAACAACAGGTTTTACTTTCTTTGCTAATACTACTTCTCTCCAAATAATATCCGATGCTAATGCGTCTCCTCCTGGAGAATTAACTCTTAATACAATTGCTTTTATTTTATCATCCTTGCGTGCATCAGCAATTGTTTTAGCTAATGTTTCTGATCCTATTTTCTCATCATCACCTTCGCCACCTGATATTTCACCATTTGCATAAATAACGGCAATTTTGTCGGAAGCAGTTGAAGTAACAACAGATGCATTTTTGTATTTATTCAAAGTGATAAATTCTGGAGCTTCGCCTTTTTTCTTTCCTGCCTTCACACTTAAGTCATCCATGAATTCATCATAGTAAGCTAGCTTATCGACTAATTTATTATCCATCGCATCTTTTGCTTCATTGATTTTTAAGCTATCAGCCATCAGATTAATAGCAGCTGGTGTAATTTTTCTTGAAGCGGCTACATTAGTAACAATATGATTCCAGATTGGATTTACAAAGCCTGCTATCTGTGCACGATTTTCATCACTCATACTCTCACGGATGTAAGGCTCTACTGCACTTTTAAATTTACCGTGACGTATAATCTGTGGTTCAATCTCTAATTTATCCAACGTGCCTTTTAAAAACATAATTTCAGTTGAAAGGCCAGTTAGCGCTAAACTGCCTTGAGGATTTAAATAAATTTTATCAGCAACACTAACTAAGTAATAGGCTCCTTGCGAATAATTTTCTGCATAAGCATAAATAAACTTACCTGATTTTTTGAAATCGATAAGTGCGTTTCGAACTTCTTCCATGGTAGCCATTCCCATCGCAACAGATGGAACATCTAGGAAAATTCCTTTAATGTTTGCATCGGTTTTAGCAAAATTTAATTCCTGTAAAATGTCGTTTAAGCCTGGCTGACTTTTTTTGCTGCTTAAACTTCCAAGATCGAAATTATCAAATGGATTTTTTGATGTTCGTTCAGTTACTTTTTCAGATAGCTGAATGTGTAAAACAGATCCGTCTTTTACTTTGACTTCTTTATTGTCGCCAGAAGAAACTAAGGCTGCTATTAATCCAATAAATAAAAAGAAGCCAACTATCGATGCTAATAAAACTCCGATCATCGCGGCTAAAACAGATTTTAAAAATGATTTCATGGTTCAATTATATTTCTGCAAATATAATTGCTAATCTGTTTACTAATAGGTTAAATTAAACTTAACGAATAAGACTTTATCGATTGTTATTAAGAAATCTGGTAACGATGACCTGAGCAGCATCCACAATGCGACCGAAGATAACTAGTGTCGACTTTCTTTCGTTCGAGCTGATACTTCTTCTTTTCTTCTTCTGTTAATGGTTTACTGCAAACAAGTAAAATTAGAATCAGTAAAAAAGGAAGAATTAAAACACCCAATAAAACGATTCCAGTAACGGTTAGTAAAACCCAAGATTTCGATACTGCATCATTGAAAAAATCTTTCATAAAACAACTATTTAATCAAATATAGCAATTTATTTTAGGCTCAGTTTATTCCTTGATAAATTTTATAGTCGATTGTTGTTTGCCGTTTAATTTCAAGATGTAAAATCCGTTGGCAAGCATTTTAAGAGGAATACTAAGCGTGCTAGTAAAATCACCATTTATGCTCGTGATTACTTTACCAGTGATATCTATCAACTGATATTGCTCAAATTGATAATTTCCAAGCTCTACATTTAAGAAATCGGCAGCTGGGTTAGGGTAGTAGTTTAGATTTACGAAATTGTTCGTGCCAATTCCTGAAAAACCATTTACAATTACTTCAATTGCATTAGAATTACCATCGCAGAATCCATCGTTTATATTAAGTTGGTATGTCCCCGGTATTTTAACAGTCAACGAATCATCATTTGCTCCTGCAATAGGTACACCGTTTCGAAACCATTGGTAGGTTCCAACAGCTCCACTTAAGTTGATTAGAATTAAAGAATCACCATTAATGAAGGTTGTATTACCGTTTGCGTAAACTAGTACTTGAGGAGAATCGTGAATGTCTAATGCGTTTACGGGTATGTTGCTATACATTGGTGGATTAGTAGACGCAATTCTGATGCGATACAATGCACTTGGCGGGATGCCTGCAGGAATCGTAGCAGTAATACTATTCATCATTGTAGCTTGAACAGTTGCCATTGTAGTTGGATAATCAAAGTTTCCAAAGTCGTCAGATAGCTGTGCAATGAATGTGTTTCCTGCATTAAAATATCCTAGAGTGAATGCGCCAAAGCTATATTCATTTCCAGAGCAATAAGTTCCAGCACCAACAGACAAGGCAATTTCACTATTACGTGTAATAATTTTCCCTTGACCAGCACCTAGTGCAATTGCGGAATAGCTTCCTGAAAAGTCAACAGCATGAACATCATTGCATGGAGAGAACTCCTTTGTCCATGTTAATCCAATATCATTTGTTTTGAATATCCCCTGATCTGTAAACGCCCAACCGGTATTAGTATTAATAAATTTTAAGCAATGAATATTTCCAGTAAATCCAACCATCGAACGGTCCGTCCACGATTGACCGCCGTCATTGGTGTAAAATATTTCTCCGTTATCGCTTCCTATCCATCCATTTAATCCGTCTGAAAAGCTCAAACAGGTCATAGGCGCAAATAGGCCTGTCATGCGTAAATACCAGTTTTGTCCACCATCATCCGTCGTGATTATTTCAGCGCTGTTGGTAGCAATAAATCCTGTATCGTTAGTTGCAAAATATACATCCGTGAAATTGTATTGAAATCCAGTAAAGGAAGTTGTTTCAAACGTCCACGAAGTACCATCGTTAGTAGATTTTAAAATCAAATCATTATTACCAACTGCGTAGAGCGTTCCGTTAGGAAGTCGATGAATAATACTAATATTATCAGAGTAGCCAGTGCTTATTTGCGACCATGTTGCACCGCCATTGGTAGTTTTTAAGATTGTTCCTGTGTTTCCAACCGCAACGGCTGTATTGGCGTTAATTGTAGTAATGCTTCTTAAATTAACGGTGCTGCCTGAGTTCAGATTATTCCAGGTTTGTCCGTCGTTGGTCGATTTAATTATTGTTCCTGCGTCACCCACTGCGAAATAAGTGCTTCCGAAATGATGAATATCCCATAGCTCCTGATTTGTAATTCTTGTTTCCAAGGAACTCAATGTAGAACCTGCGTTTATAGTTAATGCAATTTTACCATTATCACCAATAACTAAATATCGGTTATTACTCAAGGCGATGCAGTTATTCAACGAATTCCCCAACAAACTACTATTGTAATTCCAAATATTACCACCATCCGAAGTAAACCAAAGATTACCATCACCATCAGTTATCAAATAACTATTCGTATTAAAAATATTTACCGATTTTGCATTAGAACTCGAAAGTGTAGGAGGTGTGTTTACAGGAGCTGTCCACGTATTGCCATTATCTGTCGACTTATATAAAACATTGTTAACAATTACGAGTCCTATTGAAACATTCGTATTTAAGTCCATAGTATTATAATTACCGCCAATACTAGAAGCACTTAACCATGATTGTCCATAGTTTGCTGTATGCAACACATCACCTAAAGTAGTAACCGCAATTCCATTTCCGTTGCTTCCAACCTTTATTGCAGCTATGAAATCACTAACTCCATTATATTGAACGGTCCAGTTAACGCCACCATCATTTGTGTGTTGAATATTGGTTCCAATCCCTTCCCATCCTTCGTTAGCATTAATAAAAGAAATGGAAGAAGTATTAGGCCCAAAGAATAAGCTTCGCAACGTCCACGTATCTCCACCATCTGCACTTACAAGTACTTCATTGTTATTGTTGAGAATAAAAAGAGTGATTGAATCAACAACACATAAATCGATAATGTTATTATTGCTAAGTGTGTATTGATTTTTCCAGGTGTTTCCACCGTCTGCTGTTTTTAGGATTGTTCCCGTTTCACCTGTTATCCAGCCTGTATTAATATTGGCAAAACTAATTTTGCTAAGGTTATTGCCTGTTGGACTTGCGTGCAGATATTCCCATTGTGCATAGGAAGTTTGATTCAAGAAAAGGATGGAAATGATTGACGTAAAAAATACTTTAACAAATAGATGCGTTTTCATTTGATGGATATTGAGGCCGTTTGTACGAAGATATCAAATTAAATTTTTTTAATTCAAAAAAAAACCTGCTATAGCAGGAATCGTTATTTATTGATTTTTTCTTTTTGTTAGCTCATCTCTGATTTTTGATGCCGTCTCATAGTCTTCATCTTCAAGCGCAGTATTCAGTGCATTTTCTAATTCTTCGTCATCCATACCTTGATAATGGTTCTCTGAAGGGTTTTCGGTATTTCTATCTGATAATTTAGGCATGTTTTGGTCAACAGTTAAATACTGTTCATCTTCATCCAGATCACTTTGTTCTAAATTGATACCAGCTACACTCAGTATTTTGTCGTAAGTATAAATTGGAGCACCAAACCTCACTGCCAATGCAATGGCGTCTGATGTTCTTGAATCAATCTGATGCTGAGATCCATCCTTTTTGGAAGTGCAGTATATCATAGAAAAAAAGATACCTTCCTTATAATTGTAAATAATTACTTCATCAATAGTAATTTCAAATGCATTTGCAAATGTTCGAAAAAGATCATGCGTAAGCGGACGTGTTGGTTTGATGTTCTCAATTTCAACAGCAATCGCTTCTGCCTCAATTCTACCAATAACAATTGGTAAGCGACGTAAACCATCTATTTCTGTTAATGTGAGGATATAGGCACCTGATTGCGTCTGACTACTCTTTAGTCCAAAAATATCGAGTTTATGTTTTTTCATAAGATTTCGAAACTTGAATTGAAATTAAGAATTTTCCGCTTTAAATTCTTTTATTGCACTTATTAACTGAGGAACTACTTCGAACGCATCCCCAACTATTCCGTAGTCGGCAGCTTTGAAGAACGGTGCTTCTGGATCTTTATTGATAACCACAATTACTTTTGATGAACTCACTCCAGCTAAATGTTGAATAGCGCCTGAAATACCGATGGCAATATACAAATTAGGACTAACAGCGATCCCTGTCTGGCCAACATGTTCACTATGCGGACGCCAATTAGCATCAGAGACAGGCTTTGAACATGCGGTAGCAGCTCCCAATAATTGAGCTAATTCTTCTACCATTCCCCAGTTCTCAGGACCTTTCAAGCCACGGCCACCTGAAACAACAATCTCCGCATCGGGTAGCGATACTTTGTCGGATGCACGCACAATATCTTTAACCATTGCAGCGAAATCATTACTTCCAGTAGTTGGCTCAAATGCCTCTATATTAGCTGGCTGTGTATTTTCAACAACTTTATAGGAGTTAGGCATTATTGCAATCACTTTGTTTTCACTAGTGATGGAAACATCGGCGAAAGCCTTTCCGGAAAATGCACCTTTCCGAACGATAAATCCATTTGAGTTATTTGGTAATGAAATAACTCCGTCAACATAAGCCGCATTTAATTTAACTGCCACACGAGGTGCTAATCCTTTTCCAGAAAAGGTTGCTGATAAAACAACCACATTAGCGTTTTCCTTTTGAGCAGCTTGAGCGATTACAGCTCCGTAAGCCTGGTTCACAAACGCTTTATAAGCGACTGCAGAAACAGTTAAGATTTTGGACGCACCAAATTGGGCAAGTTTGTTTAACTCATCGGATGCAACATTTCCAATAGAAAGTGCAACTAGATTGGTTCCCAGTTGTTGGGCCAAAGCAGCTCCATAAGAAACAACTTCAAAGCTTGATTTCTTGAATTTCCCTTCGGAGTGTTCGGTATATACTAAAACTGACATATTCTTTTTTAGAGATTAATTATTCTAGATTAAATAACTTTTGCTTCCTGGCTTAATAAATTAACAAGCCCTTTTACATCATTAGCATTGACCAATTTTACATGGCTACGAGGAGCAGGCTTATCATAATTGGTGATAGATTGTAAGGTCGGCGTGTCTGTTGGTTCAATTACTAAAAGTGTTTTTGTTCTAGCACTCATAATTCCTCGCATACCTGCAATTCTTGGCTCTGCCATTCCTTCGGTTGCACTCGCAACTAAGGGTAGCGGACAACTGATAACTTCTTTCCCACCTTCAATTTCTCTTTCTAGTGTTGCAGTGTTACCTTCAAGAGTTAACAACTTAACAATAGAAACAGAAGGTATATTTAACAATTCTCCAATCATTGAAGCAACTTGAGATCCGTTATAATCAATCGACTCACGGCCTGTTAAAATCAAATCATAGCCTTGGTCTTTTGCATAATTCACAATCTGCATAGCCACAAAATACGCATCTCTAGCAATAGCATTTACGCGAACAGCATCCGTAGCTCCAATGGCTAAGGCTTTACGAATTGTAGGCTCTGAAGAAGCTTCTCCAACATGTATTACCGTAACCGTTGAACCAGCATTTGCTTCCGCTATTTCAAGTGCTCTTGTAAGAGCTATTTCATCATAAGGATTGATAATGTAAGTTACCCCGCTAGATACAAACGATTTATGATCGTCAGTAAAATTGATTTTGGTAGTCGTGTCTGGAACATTGCTAATGCAAACTAAAATTTTCATAATTCTCTAGTCTTTCAAAGGTGCAAAGATACTTCCCCAAGTTCACTAAAAAAAGAAATTTGAATGATAATACATTATAAATCGGTCTGATATCAAGTAATGAATATTACATTTGTTGAATCCTAAATACACCTATGAACGAAAGAATAAAAATGCTTCAGGAATATATTCAAGATGACCCAGCCGATACTTTTTCTCGTTACGCATTAGCATTGGAACATGCTAAAATCGGAGAGGATTTAATCGCTATTAATTATTTGGAACAGCTTCGGATTATTGATGTAGATTACCTTGCCTTGTATTATCAGCTTGGAAAACTATTTCAGAAAAATGGAAAGGCGCAAGAGGCTATCGATATCTTGAAGGCCGGGATATTGGTTGCTCAAAAACAACACAACAAACATACAGAATCAGAATTAAAGGGCGCATTACTGCAATTAACCGACGATATATGAATAGTTTTTTGGTTTTATTGCCACTTTTCTTTTTTTTGTTAGGTGGTTAACTTTATTTTTGTGCATCGAAAAAAACAATAAACATGAGAGAACTACAGTTTCGTGAAGCCTTGAGAGAAGCAATGTCAGAAGAAATGCGCCGTGATGAGGGCATCTTTTTAATGGGAGAGGAAGTAGCTGAATATAATGGAGCTTACAAAGTAAGTCAGGGTATGATGGCTGAGTTTGGGTCTAAACGAATAATTGATACTCCAATTGCTGAATTAGGCTTTGCTGGAATCGGTGTAGGCGCTGCAATGAATGGACTTCGTCCTATTATTGAATTTATGACTTTTAACTTCTCCTTGGTAGCCATTGATCAAGTGATTAACTCGGCAGCTAAGATGAAAAGTATGTCAGGCGGTCATTTTGGTTGCCCTATTGTTTTTCGCGGACCAACGGGATCTGCTGGTATGTTGAGTTCTCAACATAGTCAGGCTTTTGAAAGCTGGTATGCCAACTGCCCTGGATTAAAAGTAATTGTTCCTTCAAACCCTGCTGATGCTAAAGGATTATTAAAATCTGCCATCCGTGATAACGATCCAGTGATTTTTATGGAGTCGGAGCAAATGTATAGCGACAAAGGAATGGTACCTGATGGAGAGTATTTAATGCCTATTGGTGTTGCTGACATTAAGAAAGCAGGTACAGATGTTACGATTGTTTCATTTGGAAAGATGATGAAAATTGCTTTGAAAGCTGCAGAGGAATTAGCAGCTGAAAATATCAATGCAGAGGTAATCGATTTAAGAACTGTTCGTCCGATTGATTATGCAACCGTAATTAACTCTGTAAAGAAAACAAATCGATTGGTAATTGTGGAAGAGAGTTGGCCACTAGCAGCTATCGCTACAGAGGTTGCGTTTAAAGTTCAACGCGAAGCATTCGATTATTTAGATGCTCCTGTGTTACGTGTTATGGGTGGCGATGTTCCATTACCCTACGCTCCAACATTAATTGAAGCATACCTTCCAAATCCTGCTCGCGTTATCAAAGCAGTAAAAGAAGTGATGTACATGCAGAAAGCATAATTTAACCATTTACAATGTTAACGGAGGCTGATAGGTCTCCGTTTTTTATTTCCTTTAGATTGAGATTTTTTTCAATAAAATTATAGGTGCCAATAAAAACATTAGAAAATAATTCTCAAATTTGAATATGCTTAAAACTTTTCCAATTGCTGTTCGGTATTTTCTTGTGATTATATCATTTGTTCTAAGTAATCACGCTGCATTTAGTCAGTCGCTTGTACGTAAGTTTGACATCACCATCGGAGGTAACGGTAGCGAATATCCTAAAAAACTAATTCGAACCAATAACCATAATTTTATAATCGTTGCTCCTTCTTCTTCGGATACATCTTTCTTTAAGTCGGAACATAATCGTGACACCTCTTTTTCTACTTATGATTACTGGGTGGTTTGTTTCGATTCATCAGGATCGATACTTTGGGAACACACTTTTGGCGGAAAAGGAAATGATATTCCTACCACCGTTATCGAGCTGTCTGGTGGTGGATTTTTAATTGGTGGTTACTCTGATTCACCCGTGTCTGGAGAAAAGTCGGAAAGCTGTCGAGGCAATATTGATTTTTGGTTACTGCGAATTTCTGCAACAGGCCAGCTTGTATGGGATAAAACTTGGGGTGGAAATTCGTTTGATCAGTTAAGTGACATTGCTGTTTCTGCTACAGGCGAAATATTCGCCGTAGGCACCACTTTGAGCGGAGTAAGTGGAGATAAAACTTCACCGTCATATGGTAATTTCGATTTTGTCATGGCCGTATTTAATTTAAACGGTCAATTATTGTTTGATAAATCCTATGGATCTACACAGAATGATAATTGTTACGGATTAGCCTATAATGGAAGTGGAGGATTTCTGCTCGCTGGATTAAGTGATAGTCCTGCTGGTTTTACTAAATCGCAAAATGCCAGAGGAGTTAACGATTTTTGGATGGTGAAAATTGACAGTACAGGGAAGAAATTATGGGATATGACTCAAGGAGGTACAGCTGAAGATTACGGATACGCCTGTCGTTATAAGGATGGATATTATTACGTCGGTGGCGATTCATACTCACCCGCAGGACTCGATAAAACAGCTGCGAATAAAGGCGCCTGTGATTATTGGGTCATTAAAGTGAAAGATGCTGGAATTAAAATGTGGGATAAAACGTTTGGAGGTAGTGATGTGGACGAGTTACGTCAGATTGATTTTACTTCGAATGGGAAATTGCTTTTAGGAGGAAGTTCTTATTCGCCAGTTAATAATGATAAAACAGAAAGTAATCTCGGTGTTGAACAAATCTGGCTGGTTGTGGCGGATACAAGTGGACAGAAACTATTTGATAAAACATTCTTTTCTCCTGGTCACGATGAAGATGGACTGGTAGTAGAAATGAATAATGGGACCTACATCGGTGCAATTAATTCTTCGTGTAGTACAGGCGGATATAAAACACAAGATTCACTTGGTATGGGCGATGTTTGGATCTGCGGACTATCTCCCGCGGTTAGTGGAGTGGAGGATCTATACTCTGAAAATCAGGTAAGGGTATATCCGAATCCGTTAGTGGATGGAGTTGTTACAATTGAATCCATTGACCCTTTTGAATGGATTGAGTTATTCTCATCAGATAACAAACTGCTTTTGCATCGAATAAACACTTCAAATTCGGTTACTATTCAATTTTTATTAGATAAAATTAAACCAGGAATTTATTTCCTTAGAATAGCATGTAGAAATCAAATGATGACAAAAAGAATTGTTATTGTTAGAAACTAATTACTTTCTCTTCAATACCTTCTCCGCTGCTTCTACAATGTTGATCGTATCTAATCCGTATTTGGTCATTAACTGATCAGGGGTTCCACTTTCTCCGAAGCTATCGTTTACAGCAACGTATTCTTGTGGAACAGGATTGTTCTTGATAATTACCTGTGCCACTGCATCACCTAAGCCACCAAAGCGATTATGCTCTTCGCATGTTACTACGCATTTTGTTTTCGCAACCGAATTTAATATTGCTTCTTCATCGATTGGTTTAATCGTATGGATATTGATAATCTCTGCTGAAATACCTTTTGCTGCTAATTGTTCTCCCGCTTCAATAGCTTTCCAAACCAAATGTCCTGTTGCAATAATGGTAACATCGGTTCCTTCATTTAACAACACTGCTTTTCCAATCTCAAAATGTTGGTCGGCAGGTGTGAAGTTTGGAACGGACGGTCTACCGAAACGCAAATAAACTGGTCCGTGATGTTTTGCAATAGCAATAGTTGCGGCTTTCGTTTGATTGAAATCACAAGGGTTGATTACTACCATTCCTGGTAACATGCGCATTAAGCCGATGTCCTCTAAAATCTGATGTGTTGCACCATCTTCTCCTAATGTTAATCCTGCATGCGATGCACATATTTTTACATTTTTATCACTGTAAGCAATCGACTGACGAATTTGATCGTAAACGCGGCCAGTGCTAAAATTTGCAAAGGTTCCGGTGAATGGAATTTTACCTCCAATCGCTAACCCCGCAGCAATACCCATCATGTTTGCTTCTGCAATTCCTACCTGAATAAATCGTTCAGGATGATCTTTTGCAAACGCATCCATCTTTAATGATCCTGTTAAGTCGGCACAAAGTGCTACAACATTTTCGTTTTCTTTTCCAAGCTGACTTAATCCCGCTCCGAATCCAGAACGTGTATCTTTCTTTTCAGTGTAGGTATATTTTTTCATTAGGTAATTAATTTATCACGACACTTGCGCTTGTGCCAGAGGTTATGTTAAATGATTTCTCGATGGTGTATTGCGATGATTGAGAATTCTTTGGACGGTAGATAACGCGGTAGTTGCCAGGTTGTAAAACAACCGACTCTCTTGTTGCTTGATTAGATAAGGTGTGAACTAAATTCAATTTGTTATTTACTTCCTGAACAATGTATCCATACCCAGGATTGTTATATTGAAAGTTTACAATACCTGGACTCGGAATTTGCATCGTAGTTGTTTTACTTTGGTCGATACGGACATGGTTGGCATAAATTCGAGGATTAGATAATATCTCCAAATCGTATTCTCCAACAATTAATCTTTGAGAGGTGTTAAAATTCTGTGCAATCACTGTATTCATTTCACCTGATTTGCGAATGATAGCTTTTAATTCACGGTAATCATTCTTACCGTCAATCTTTAAAATCAAATCACCTTGTGGAGCATCAATACCAATAATGTTGTGTATGCCTGGTATCAGAATAATTGAATCTTTACTAACAGGAGGTACAGTATGCACAACAATATTATAAGATCCTAATGGATCAATATTAATCGTATCCGGATTGCCTTTCACATTCATCGTGTGCATAATATTATATCGTACATCGCCTGAATATTTATCATAAAATGTCATGGGCACATTGGTCTCTGTAGCTTTTCCAAAGGCATCTATCAAGTTAACCTGAACAGTTGTGTTATTAAGTGCTTGTGATATGATAATGTTTAATGCCGACTCAAATTGTTCTTCGTTAGAAGCGTCAAAATAATTTCCTACACATTCAAATTGTTTTAAAAAATCTTTATTACCACCTAGGCCAATAACAAATGGTTTCAATATAACGCCCTTACGTTGAAGGATAGCCGAAACGGCACATGGGTCGCCGCCACACTCTTCAATTCCGTCAGTAATCAAGACGATGATATTTCTTGATGGGGTAGAAGGAAAGTCACCACCACATTTTTCTAAAGACATTGCAATGGGAGTGGTACCATTCGGACTAATTGCATCCATGCGTTTTTTTATCTGCTCTCCATTCTTTTTTCCAAATGGAACTTCTAATCGTGTATCATCACAATCTTGCGGCGGATAATGCTTCGTATGACCGTATACACGCAATGCTAATTCTAAGTTGTCTAATCGTTGAAGCGAATCAACCATATTACCTAATAATCGACGAGCTACTTCAAACTTTGTATTCGATTCCCATTTGGCAATCATACTTTGGGATGCATCAAACAAAAATAATATGCGCGTGGGCTGATCTTTCGAAAATTGCGCATTACTTCTAAATGTAATTAAAAGCAAACATCCAGTAAGTAGAATGCTTTTTAAAAGTGTAGTACTGTTTTTGAAATTCTTCAAATTATTTGGATTTTAATAATCGCCTAAAGTTGCTTGGTTCTGTGCTAGTGCAGTAGCTAATTGTTCATCGTTAGGAGCTATACCATGCCATTTATGCGAGTGCATCATAAAGTCAACACCATTGCCCATTTCTGTTTTCATTAGTATTACTACAGGCTTACCTTGACCAGATTTTGTTTTCGCTTCTTGCATCGTTTTCATAACAGCATCAACATCATTTCCATTCATCGTTAATACAATCCATCCGAATGCTTCCCATTTCGACCCCCATTCGCCAGTATTTAATACTTGCTCCGTGCTTCCATCTATTTGCTGACCATTTACATCAATTGTTGCGATAATATTATCTACATTCTTGGCTGCTGCAAACATGGCTGCTTCCCAAACTTGTCCCTCTTGAAGTTCTCCATCACCCATTAAAACGAAGACGTGGTGCTTATCATTGTTCAATTTTTTAGCTAATGCAACTCCAATAGAAACAGATAGCCCTTGGCCTAAAGAGCCAGATGACATTCGAACACCCTCTAAACCTTCATGTGTAGTGGGATGTCCTTGTAATCTCGAGCTTAATTTTCGGAATGTTGCTAGTTCCGCCACTGGAAAATAACCTGAACGGGCTAATACACTGTAAAAGACAGGAGAAATATGTCCGTTGGAAAGGAAAAATACATCCTGATTTTTTCCATCCATTTCCCATCTTCCCGGAGTATGATTCATTACGCCATTGTAAAGCGTACATAAAAACTCTGTACATCCAAGCGAACCACCAGGATGACCACTTTGTACCGCATGCACCATCCGAACGATATCGCGGCGCACCTGCGGAACCATATTTTTTATTGTAGAAACAGTATCCATGATCATTATATTTTCCTCGGCAAAAATAACAGATGTCAGCAGAGTCATATTCACTTATGAACATCAAAATGCATTTTGTGAATAAAATAAATGTCGGCTATTCAAATACAAAATATTGCAGGCATTTCTATTTCCGATATTTGTCAAATGTTTGCGATTATTGACATAGAAACATGCGGGGGGAAGTTCGAATATCAGAAAGGTCGGATTATTGAGATTGCTATTGTTGTTCACGATGGGCTATCAGTCGTGAAATCATTTTCATCTCTGATAAATCCCGAGTGTTTTATAGCACCTAATTTTACGCGAATATCAGGAATTACTAACGAAATGGTTGCTGATGCACCTAAGTTTCATGAGGTTGCTAAAGATATTTTGGAGTTTACGGAAGGTTGTGTATTTGTTGCGCACAATGTGAGCTTTGATTATTCGTTTATTCGAGATGAATTTGCTTCCTTGGGCTATAAATATCACCGCGACACCATTTGCACAGTGCGTTTAAGTAGGAAGTTATTACCTGGTAAGGATTCGTATAGTCTAGGAAAGCTTTGTGATTCACTAGGGATTAAAATTGAAAATCGCCATCGTGCGTTGGGTGATGCAGAAGCTACTGCTAAATTGTTTGATCTTTTATTAGAAGCCAAAGCAACTCATCCAGTTTATAAAAATCAAGGAGCTGAAGAATTGATGATACGCCGAATTGATAAAATTAAACAGTATATTTTAAATAAAATTCCTGGGACGACAGGCGTTTATTATTTCCTCAACAATAAGCAAGAGATTCTTTATATCGGTAAAAGCACTAATATGTATAACCGAGCAATCAATCATTTTAATCCTGCAGAAAATAAAGGAAAGAAATTATTGAATGAATTATTCAATGTGGATTTTATTGAGACCGGCTGTGAGCTTATAGCATTGTTGCACGAAAACAAAGAAATTAAATCCCATAAACCTCAATTTAACACACGCCAGAAAGCGGATGTTTTTACGCATGCTATTGATTACTTTCTGAATAATGAATCCATTGTGACTTTTAAAATTGTTCCGTATGATGATGCTCAAAATCCATTGTTAAGTTTTACATCAATTGGCGCGGCGCGTGAAAAGCTAGAGTATTTACTAGACGAACACAATTTATGTTTGCGCTATTGTTCACTCACTTCGGAAGATGCTATTTGTTTTAATCATCAGATAAAAAAATGCAACGGGATTTGTGCAGGTGAAGAATCCGTTGAAGATTATAATTTTAGAGCGAAAAGAATTGTGCAGCAGTTTACATATGTGAATGCTGATTTTATGATACTAGGAAAGGGTCGAGCGCTTGATGAAAATTCATTTGTAATTATTTTAAATAATCGTTATGCTGGTTATGGTTATTTACTGAAAGATATTGCATATTCAAGTAAAGATGCGATACAGGAAGCATGTTTAGAAACAATTTATCATCCCGATGCGGATCATATTATAAAGAGCTGGATGGGTAGAAACAAATTCGAGGTAAAAGTGTTCTAGTTTACGCTGTTGAAAGTATATTGTAAATTTACCCAATGAAATTATTCCCTGATCACTCCCTATTAGTCGAAGAGTTTGAGCGCATCAAACAAATGGCGGCTGATTATTGTGCGGGAAATCTTGGTCGTAAAATGATTAGTGAAATTATTCCTTCTGATGATTTTACAGAGGTTATTACATGGTTAGAGCAGACTGAAGAATTTAGAAAAATTATTTCTAGTGGTGAGCCCTTTCCATTTGATGTATATCCAGATATTTCTGCCGAATTAAAATTGCTGGGAATTCGTAATTCTGTTTTGTCGTTAAGTCAGCTTGTGCTGATTTTTAAAGTGATGAATCATGCTCGTGCGATGTATGATTTTTTTAAAGAACGTTCAATACGATTTCCATTGTTAATGGGTGTATTGAAAGATATTCCATTCGAAAAAATAATTATTACTTCCATTGAAGAAGTAATCGATGAAACAGGTTCCATTAAAAGCTCTGCATCCTCTGATTTGGCGCGCATTCGTAAGCTGCTTGGCAGAAAGCGTATAGAAGCTAATCAGATTTACATGAGTGTAATTGCCAAGTTTCGAAAAAGTGGTTGGTTAACGAGCGATGCAGAAGAAAGTTGGAGAAACGGTAGGAGGGTGGTTTCGATTGTAGCCGAGCAAAAACGAACAGCCAAAGGAATTATTCATGATATTAGTGCAACAGGTAAAACCTGTTTTATTGAGCCCGAAGAAACATTTGCTGTTAATGCAATGCTAATTCAATTGGAGCACGATGAACAGGAAGAGATTCGTAAAATCCTGAAAGAGCTCACAGAGACATTACGTAAATACCATGGCGTTATGAAGCATTATTTAAATTGCATTGTGCGATTTGATATGATTGCTGCGAAAGCGCGATTGGCGATTTATCTAGATGCTCACCTTCCTTATATCGAGAACAAGCCTAATGTCGATTTAAAAGATGCCTTCCATCCCTTGTTGTATGCGATGAATAAAGCTAACAAGAAGCTAACGATTCCTTTCAGTCTGAAATTAAATCAAGAGCATCGAATTTTGGTTATAAGCGGACCAAATGCAGGAGGAAAAACTGTTTGTATGAAAACAGTTGGTCTTCTTCAACTATTATTACAGTCGGGATTTTTAACAACCTGCGACGGTAATAGTCGCTTTGGATTTTTTAAAAAGATCTTAGTTGATATCGGCGATTCGCAGTCGCTGGAGTTTGAATTGAGTACGTATAGTTCTCGTTTGCAACACATGAAAGTGTTTTTGCAACAATCTAATCCCGATACATTGTTTTTAATTGATGAATTTGGTACAGGTACTGATCCTGCTTTAGGTGGAGCATTAGCCGAATCGATTTTAGAAGAAATGAATTTCAGAAAAGCTTTTGGTATTATCACTACGCACTATATGAATTTAAAAGTATTGGCAGATAAAACACTTGGGATTATTAATGGTTCTATGGCTTTTGATGCACAGAAACTATCACCACGTTTTTATTTGGAAGTTGGTAAGCCAGGAAGCTCTTATACATTTGTTGTGGCTGAACGCAGCGGATTACCTCCATCTGTGATTAATCGCGCCAGAAAAAAAGTAAAGAAGAATAGTTTAGTTTTAGAAGAGTTGTTGAATAAAATGGAGCACGAGAAGGGAGAAGTTGCGCGCTTGTTAGACATAAATAAAAAGCAAGAACAAAAATTAGAAGAGTTAATTAATAAATATGAGCGTAACGTAGCTAGTCAGGAAAAGCGAAGTGAAATGGATGACGAACGTATTCGACAGCGTGAATTAAGATTAGCCAATCAGTTAGAAGAAAAGTTTAAGCGCTTCGTGAAAGACTGGAAAGAATCGAAAAACAAAAAGGCCGTGTTAGAGCGCTATAACTCGAGCTTATCAAATCGGAAAAGTAAACTAAGTGAGAAAGAGGTGTTGATTATTGAAGAGCAGATAAAATACACTCAACTGCATATACAAGCTGGCAAGAAAGTGTTTTTACGTGATGGGAAAGTAGAAGGAGTAGTTGAGAGTGTTGATGGAAATAAAATTATTATCGTGTTTGGCAATATGAAAACCACGGCAGATATTTCTCGCGTATTATTAGCAGACATGCCTAAAGAAACAGGAGTTGTTACGACTAAGATACAGACAGAAAAGAAAAAAGAACAGCATCCCAAAAATAATCCGAAGAAGAAGAATGAAGTGATAACGAATACCGATAAACAAGCTCCTTTAGAAGAGAAAAAATCGAAGTTTTTACCGAGGAAGAAGAAGGGAAATTAATGCACTATAAAAATTTTAATTCACTTTATTTTCTTGATTGCCGTACTTCTGCGATAATTCTAATTTACCTAAATTCTTATAGGCTTTCGAAAGCGAGTCGGTAGTGGCCTTTGAATCAGGAAATGCCAATAAATTGATTTGAAGTAACGTAGCAGCCTCCTCATTCATTCGCTTAATCATTAACTCGCTTGCCAACGAAATATAATGCGATTCTTTTAGTGGGTAGGTAGTATTGATTTTTGCAAGCCGATTTTTTAATGCTGTAGTTTTGTTTTGATAAGTAGTAAAATCAATTGTTCCGTCAATCATATCCCTTTCGTATTTCTCAATGCATGTAACAATCTGATCGCTCTCAGAAATATTTTTCAATTGCTTTCTGTTTACCTTCGACTCATAACGCGCACCATAAACAATAAACACGCTATCACCATCTGAATTGATCAGATCATCGAAGTTTAAAAGTGAAGCCAATGCTATTTGTGAGTAATTCTGACTCTCATTTTTAAATCCACATGCTTCAGTTGTCCATAGTTTAACTATTAACTCTTGTCCACCTGTAGTAGGATTAATTTTGTTAATCGCACATCTTAAATTACCAGGACCTGCATGATAAGCATGCATTACTAATAAGCGGAACCATGTATCAGTTTCATTGTATTTAATATTTCTTTCGTTTAGTATTTTGCGTACTGATGGAATAAAATTATTCTTCAATGACATCGAAGATGCATAAGCTGATTTTTTCAAATCACTGCGATCGTCGCGATTACTATTCACTACTAATCCATATTTCTGCGCTTCGTAAGGCATTAATTGAAAAGGACCACCAGCACCAGCATAAGAAATCGATTTGCTTTTGCCTGGACTTTCAATCAGTAAAATAGCCTGTGCATAAAAGGGATCAACATCGTTATCTATAAAATACTGAACCGCTTTTGATAAATACGGAATTGTTTTACGATGCTCGAAGAAATGGCGCTTACCACTTGTGATGTAAATTTCTTTATCATTAGCGATATTATATTTGTTTCTGACCTTACCTTTCTCTCTAGATAATTCAGGCTCAACTATAGTTTTCCAATCCGTGTATGGAACTTGTTCAATTGGAGTTCTTGTTTCTGCAATGTTTACAATGCATGAATCGGGACTAAGGCAAATAATTTTTTTCCAGAATGCAGGCTGTGCCAATTGGTCCCATCTTTCGGTTTTGAGTTGGTGAACATCAACAAAGGCCATCTTGCTAGTATCATTGTTGGTTGCAACTACTTTTTTAATGAGTAATGAATCAAATTTGCCAGGATTAATTTGAATTGTTTCGGCAACGGGTTCTTTACCTGAACATCCTATTGTAAGTAATAAGAAAGTAGAAATATAAAGAGTGCTTGTAATTATTTTTTTCATTGAATAGTAAAGATCTGAAGACTAACGTATAATGTAAAATAAAATTGTGGGTGTGATTTACAAAATTAGTTTTTGTATTTATGGGTTTTGCCTTAGTATTTTAAATATTATGAACCATATGATGTTAAACAGTGTAAATATTATTATGCTAGTTCAATATTATAATATTATTTTGGTTTTAGCTTTTATTCTTACTTTTGCAATATGTCAGCAACTCATTTTAAAGACTCAATAGAAATTACCGCAGCAAAAGAATTAAAACTATTTGTACGTTCTATGGCCGCATCTTATCGTTTTATTTTTCAGCAGATGGAAGTCGATTTTGTAAAGCGCGCCGATATGCTTGAATTAATCGAGCATGAAGAGGTTAGTAAGTTGGCATCTCGTTTTGCAACAGTATCCGATGGCGATAAAATTATTTTAAAACGCATTGAATTATATCAGTTATATACGATGATGGAATTGGTTTGTCGTAGTTTTTTAACTGAGATTGGTGATGCTTATAAGGAGATAGCAATGCGCATAAATAAAGTTGATGAAGAAAAGTACAATGCTGTACGAAATGTGGAATTGAAAATAGCGCAGACATTAATTCAACAAATAAGAGTGGATTTCGCTAAAGATTCCGACTTTGATGAGATTGAAGAAAAGCTAGAAATGCTCGATTAATGGCGTCATTAAATTTTTATTAGAATGTATTTTAATGTTAAGAAGTGATTATTTTTTTTTGGCTTCTTAATGTTCTATGTTGGATTTGATAATAATCTATTGACCGTAAGATTATACCTAATTAACCTTGCTGCTCTTTCTTTGCAGTATTGTATTAGAAGTTTAAAGTATATGAATGGTTGAAAAAATATTGGTAAATGTTAGTTTTGGGAATTAGGGAGGCGAATGCTTCCCTTTTTCTTTTATAATGTAATTGCCCAATTAGCCAAGGAGTCAAATATATCATCCATGACTTCTGTTTTTGTTCCAGCATAATTCTTTTTTTCGTCTATAAAAACCGTCTTCATCCCAGCATTTTTTCCAAATTCCATATCAGAAATTGAATTGCCCACCATAATTGAATTTGACAAATCAATTTCAGGAAAATCGTTTTTAGATTCTAAAGCCATGGTCGGATTTGGTTTTCGGCGAATATCGCTTCTGTCAGCGGCAGGAGCATAATAGATTGCATCAACTCTTCCTCCAGCTTTTTCTATTGCAGATATCATTTTAGTATGTATCGAAGAAAGGTCTTCGTCCGTCATGATTTCAATACCAATTCCCCTTTGGTTGGTAACAATAATTATTTTTCCGAAAATGTTGGATAGTTTGGAAATGGCTTCTAATGCCCCTGTTTCAAAAATAAAATCATCCCAGTGTTTTACATAATCATTACGAAGTTCTTTATTAATTACTCCATCACGATCTAAAAAAAGTGTCCACTTTTTATTGTAGCTCATTTTGGAAAAATTGTTTCTTCTATCAACTGACATATTATATGTCCGATTAATATATGAGACTCCTGTATTCTAGGTGTATCAGTACTAGGTACGCGTAACATAATATCACAGAATTCGATCATTTGGCCTCCTGATTCGCCTGTCATGCCAATTGTAATCATACCTTGTTTTTTGGCAGTTTCCATTGCTGCTAAAATATTTTTTGAGTTGCCGGAAGTCGTGATTCCTACCAATACATCTCCCTTTCTTCCGCAGGCTTCTACCATGCGACTATAAACAACATCATACGAATAATCATTTGCAACAGCGGTCATATAAGAACTATTTACATGCAATGCTTCTGAATACAAAGGCGGACGATCAGTATAAAAACGACCACTTAATTCAGCTGAGATATGTTGTGCATCGGCAGCGCTTCCTCCATTGCCACAGAAAAGAACTTTTTTGTCAGCCTTAAAAGCAGTAATACAAGCCTGCGCGGCATTTTCAATTGCTGATAATAATTTTTGGTCTTCTAAAACCAATTGCTTGGTTGCGATTGAATCGGTTATCAGTTTTTTAATATCAGTAGCCATAGTATTGCAAAGATAAGTTTATGGGGTTATTGTATAAAATCAAGTATCGTTTCACTTAAATAAGTCCAACTGTATTTCTTTTTTTCTTGCCGTATGGCAGTATCAAATCGATTTATATCAGCATTGAAAAAAGCAATTAAAGCATCACTAATGCTGCGAGGATTAACATCGGTTACAAATCCTGTTTCTTCATGTTTTACAATTTCAGGTAATCCACCAACATTGGTTACAACCATTGGCTTTTCAAAATGATAAGCTAATTGAGAAATTCCACTTTGTGTCGCGCTTCTATAAGGTTGTACTACTAAATCACAAGCTCCAAAATAAAATTTAATATCTGCATCTGCAATATAATGTGAGTGTAGTTCGATACTCTCTTTTAAACCAAGCGAAATTATTAGATCAAGATAAGTTTTTTCATCCTCGTAAAACTCACCTGCAATTAATAATTTGTAATTTTTAGTATTGAGTTGGCTCTCTGAAAAAGCTTTTATTAATAAGTCGAGCCCTTTATATTTCCTTATAAATCCGAAAAACAATAAGTAGTGCACCTCTGGGTTTAAATTTAATTGTTTGCAAGATTCTATTTTCGATGCTTTATCACCGTAATGATCATACACTGGATGTGGCGACATTAGACATTTTTTTGAGGAAAAATTTTCAATTTCATTTTTCACTTGATTGGATAAAGTAATAAATCCATCGCAGGAAGCAATAAAATATTTAGATAAAATTGTATCACCAATTCTTTTTTCATGAGGAATTAAATTATCGACGAATCCAATAACTTTTGTGTTTTTATTTTTGATTAATATTCTTCCAATTGTTCCTAATGCTGGCGCCATAAAAGGAATCCAAAATCGCAAAAGAACTAAATCAGGATTTAGAGTGCGAATATACTTTGCTGTTTTAAACCAAGTAATTGGGTTGATAGAACTTAATAATCGTTTAATATTTAAATTCTCTGGCGGTGGGTTAATTGTATATTGAGTTTTGCCTGGGAATAAAAATGATGGATATTGTGTTGTGTAATTTATAATAATTGCATCGTGTCCTAGCTTGTTTAAGTCTACGGCTATCCGTTCATTAAAAGTAGCAATACCTCCTCTAAATGGATTTGCAGGACCAACAATTATTATTTTTTTTGAATTCATAACTGCTAGTCGATAGGATATTATAGGTTAGTAGTACTTTGAATTAAATAGTTATTTCGATCAGTACTGTTTCTGCCTATAAGTTCACTAACAAATCCCGCTAAAAATAATTGTGTTCCTATGATCATGCAGGTAAGTGAAATATAAAATGATGGTCTGTCGGTAAGTAATCGTGCGGGCATATTCATACTAACATCGTAAAGTTTTGTTGCACCAAGGTAAATTGATAAAACAAATCCTGCGAAGAATATTAATGTACCTATTAATCCAAAAAAATGCATCGGACGTTTTCCAAAGCGAGACACAAACATGATGGAAAGTAAATCAAGAAAACCATTTACAAATCTTTCTAATCCGAATTTTGTAGTGCCATATTTTCTAGATCTATGCTCAACAGTTTTCTCTGTAATTTTTGTAAATCCAGCCCATTTAGCAATCACAGGAATATATCGATGCATTTCACCATATACTTCAATGCTTTTTACTACTTCATAACGATACGCTTTTAATCCGCAGTTAAAGTCATGGAGGTTGTTAATCCCCGACATTTTACGAGTAGCATAATTAAACAACTTTGTAGGAAGAGTTTTTGAAATAGGGTCGTAGCGTTTTTGTTTCCATCCAGACACTAAATCTTGTCTATTATCCACAATCATATTATAAAGTGCAGGAATTTCATCAGGACTGTCTTGCAGATCAGCATCCATGGTTATTACCACTTTTCCCGAAGCAGCTTCAAAGCCTTTTTGTAACGCTGCCGATTTACCGTAATTCCGGTTAAAACGAATTCCTTTAAAATTTGAATTGGATGATGCTAAATTGCAAATAATGTCCCATGAATTATCTTTGCTACCATCATCAACAAAAATCACTTCGTAATTATATTTATGTTCTTGAACAACTTTTTCAATCCACACAGCTAATTCGGGTAATGATTCATCCTCATTAAGAAGAGGAATAATAACCGATAAATCAAGACTTGCTTGCGACATGAGGTATAGGATTAGTACGTTTTAATTTAAATGACATTAGAAGTGCGAAAAATGCTCCACTCAATATTTTATTAAAGTATTCTTTAAATGCGATTGAAGAAAGCGTTGTTTTAGAAACTTCTTCAATTATCTGATCTTCGTAGTCGCTATATTTTTGTCCTAGCAGCTGACGCAAACCATCTTTTGAAATGTCTAATTCGTGAAGATAAGTTTGAATATAATCATTTGTAAAATTAGTGTAGATGACTTTGCCAAATATGTAAAGTAATAAAACATAAAGCAGTGCATAGCTGGAAACAATAAGCATCTGAGCTTTAAAAGCCCCCCAATAATGAATAGTTCCATTGAAGAAATAATCACGCAATGTTTTTGTTGCAATATACATAAACACCAATGGAATCCAGAAGAAGTAAATTGATTCTGTGCCAAGTGGAAAAACTCCAATTATCCATAAAATAAAAAAAATCAAAAACATTACAAGGCCACATATAGCTCCGTAATTAAACAAATGGGTAAAGGGCGAAGGTTTGTTTTCGTTCATCGATACAAATTTAATGTAAAATAACAAGTAGGAGAGAGTAAATTTATAGAGTTAAAAACAACCCTTTTTTAATAAAAAAAGGGTAAGCTACTTACATCGCACCGCTCAACCTCTTATCCTTGCTACCTTCCGGTCCTGGGGAGGTTCGAAGGAGCTGGTCGTATAAGACTTACCCCGCCACAAATGTAAAAATTTATGGTCATCCTCAAAAATTTGCTTAATCAAATTGTTGACTAATTTCAATTGAAGATTCTAAAACTTTGATTATTAGTGTTTAATAAATTAGTAACAAAGAGATTTTTAACATATTTCGATTGATGGAATAAGGTAAGCCCTCAATTATTTAATTTAGCTCAAAATTCATAAACATGAAATTCTTTATTGATACAGCCAATCTTGATCAGATTCGCGAAGCCTATGATTTAGGTGTTTTAGATGGAGTAACTACTAATCCATCGCTAATGGCGAAAGAAGGCATTAAAGGAAAAGATGCAGTTTTAAAACATTATTTAGATATCTGTGAAATAGCAAAAGGGGGTGATGTTAGTGCAGAAGTGATTTCAACGGATTATGAAGGTATGATTCGTGAAGGTGAAGAGCTAGCAGAATTACATCCTCAAATAGTTGTAAAGATTCCAATGATTAAAGATGGAGTAAAGGCAATCCGTTACTTTACCAATAAAGGAATTAAAACCAATTGTACGTTAGTGTTTTCTGCAGGACAAGCTTTATTAGCAGCAAAGGCAGGTGCAACATATGTATCTCCTTTTATCGGACGCTTAGACGATATTTCATTTGATGGAATTGAACTTATTGATCAAATTGTTCACATCTATCGCGAGTATGGATATGAAACGCAAGTATTAGCAGCGAGTATCCGTCATACAATGCATATTATCAAATGTGCAGAGGTGGGGGCTGACGTTGTTACAACACCGTTACAACCAATATTAGATTTGTTAAAGCATCCGTTAACAGATTCTGGTTTAGCGAAGTTTTTATCTGATGCGCAGAAGTTTGCGTAAACATATATTGTGCTAATAAAAAGCCCTGAGTCTAGTAGGGGCTTTTATGTTTTCAAAACTATTCAAGCAAATTTAATTTGCTTGAGACAGGCGAATCACCAACATTTTTCCGTTATGTAGACTGGATTCTTACTGTTCCTTTAATGTGCGTAGAATTCTATTTAATCACTAAGAAAGCTGGTGCTAAAATTTCGTTATTATGGAAGTTGATTTTTGCTTCAATAGTGATGTTAGTAACAGGTTACTTTGGAGAAACGATTTCAAGAGATTCAAGTGTAATGTGGGGCGTAATTTCAGGTGCTGCATATTTCTATATTGCGTACTTGATTTGGTTTGGTGAAGTTGCTCAACTAGCTCAGCGATATTACATGCCAAGCTTGCCACTGCAACGCGCCGTTCAGGTGGTTATCCAGGTCCTGGAATATTACCAGGTAATGCACGCACATTTAGTGTAAGTATAGGTGGCATGTTTTAATTCTATTTAGTTATTCTAATGCTTTTTGTTTCGTTATAATGCAATTGAAAATGACTTTGTGCCTTAGTCGAATTTGTAATATATTTACGAAATTTATATTATGAAAAATAAATTTACTGCAATTGTTTTAATGTTGTTTTCCTTCTTCATCGGATTTCAATTAAACGGAATGATGTCGAGCTACGATAGTAACAAGGGTAGAGTTACCAGCATCGGAGGTGTATTTTTCAAGTGCAAAAATCCGAAGGAGTTACGTAACTGGTATAAAGAAAATCTAGGCTTTAGTGTTAACGATTACGGTGCTGTTTTCGAATGGCATCATGGAGCTGATTCAACCAAAAAAGGATTTACACAATGGAGTCCGTTTAATGAGAAGACGAAATACTTTGAGCCATCTGCTAAAGACTTTATGATTAATTTTCGTGTAGTGAATATTGAATCGTTAGTGCAGGACTTGAAAAACAAAAATGTTAACGTGGTCGATTCGATTGAGTCATTTGATTATGGAAAGTTTGTTCACATCATGGATCTCGAAGGGAATAAAATTGAATTATGGGAGCCCAATGATCAAGTATATGAGAAGATGGGTTTAGATATGGGATTTACAACGATTAAATAATTGGGTTAGCATTACAGTTAATTGCAATAGCTATTCTAAATTGAAACAGTACTATTGGCAAATATTTATTTGAAGTTTTTTCGGAGGTAAATACAATTTAGTATCTTCATCAAATTATCTTTAATAAGTTTTATGCGGTTAGCAATTATCATTTCATTTTGCATGTTGGTTCTATCATGCAATCAACCATCGGCTAATTCATCAAAAAGTATTTCTGATTATTTCACTTACAATGATTCGGTGGAGGCGGCGGGTGTTAAAATGATTCCGATTAAAACCCCTGTAGGCGAATTTAAAGTATGGACAAAGCGCTTTGGTAATAATCCTAAAATCAAAATTTTATTGTTACACGGCGGACCAGCTATGACACATGAATATATGGAATGTTTCGAAACATTTTTTCAGCGTGAAGAATTCGAGTTTTACGAATATGATCAGCTAGGTTCGTATTATAGCGAGCAACCAACGGATAGTAGTCTGTGGACAACCGATCGATTTGTTGAAGAAGTTGAACAAGTTCGTATGGCTATTCATGCCGATAGTTCTAACTTTTATGTATTGGGCAATTCATGGGGTGGAATTCTTGCGATGCAATATGCATTAAAATATCAACAAAATTTAAAAGGATTAATTGTATCCAATATGATGGCAAGTGTGCCCGAGTACGGAAAGTATGCGGATGAAGTATTAGCGAAGCAGATGAAACAAGAAGTGTTTGCTGAAATAAAATCGCTAGAAGCCAAAGGAGATTATAACAATCCTCGTTACATGGAATTACTTATTCCGAATTTTTACAACGAACATATTTGTCGTTTGAAAGAATGGCCAGAAGCTTTAGATCGCTCTATGAAGCATTTGAACAGCAATATTTATGTGATGATGCAAGGTCCAAGTGAGTTTGGTGTTAGCGGACGATTAACAAATTGGGATGTTAAAAATCGTTTACATGAAATTACAGTTCCTACATTAATGATAGGTGCGAAGTATGATACAATGGATCCTAAAGCGATGGAAGAGCAGAGTAAGCTCGTGAAGAATGGAAAATTTCTTTATTGTCCTTATGGTAGTCATTTATCAATGTGGGATGATCAGAAAGTGTTTATGAGTGGAGTTGTTAAATTTATTAATGATGTAAATGAAAGTAAGAATTGATTCTAATAGTTAAATAAAACGAAAAAAACATGAACAAGAATAACTGGATACTACTTGCATTATTAGGCGGAGCAGTTCTACCAATACAAGCTGGAATAAATGCGAAGCTTGGTAAAGCTGCTGAAAGTCCACTGCATGCTACCGCAATATCTTTTCTTGTGGGATTAATCGGATTAGTTCTTTACATTCTCATTACTAAACAAACATTTTCTTTAGCAGGTATTAAAGGGGCGCCTGCGTATGCTTGGTTAGGAGGATTGTTTGGAGCTTTCTATGTTACAATTGTTGTACTCTCATTTAAGGAGCTTGGCCCAGCACTTACTTTCGGATTAATCGTAGCAGGTCAAATGACATGCTCTGTGTTATTAGAGCATTTTAAAATATTAGTGACACAGCCTAATCCCATTTCTATGTATCGTTTAGTAGGTGTTGCATTTGTTGTTGTTGGTGTTATAATTATACGGAAGTTTTGATTTATTTTATTTCGAACGACCTGTTATCTTTAATCTTATAAAAAATTATGAAATACAAATATTTCTTTCTGCTATTAATCGTTTTCAAAACATTTACTATTTGCCAGGCACAAGAATCGATAACTACAAATAATCCTCTATTGAATGGTTTGCGCAAAGCTGACTTCCAAGATTTAGATCCGAGTCAACCAATAATGTTAGATGGAATTACAATCCCTGTTTATTCAGAAGAAATGAAAAGGCTGGAGGGCGAAAATTTCATGAAGGTTATGATGTCGGCGGATTATATTCCCGAGCCATATATTGACAGTACAAAGGCGGTCAAGCTTTTTTTACTACGTAAAGCAACCGAATTGGAAAAAAGTCAGATGTTGCAATTTCAAGGTGATGCGCCCAATTCATCTAGTGCAATGATTGGTAAACCTGCACTTCCTTTTACAGTAACTGATATGATAGGTAATACTTATTCACTGGAATCTTTAAAGGGTAAAGTAGTGGTACTTAATTTCTGGTTTGTTGAATGTAAACCCTGCGTGATGGAAATTCCAGAATTAAACAAACTCGTTGAAAAGTATAAAGGGAAGGATGTTGTGTTTTTAGGCATTGCTACAAATGATAAAGCAAAGCTTCAAATTTTTTTAGAGAAACAACCATTCAATTATAATATTATTCCTAATGGAAGTAAAACGGCAGGCGATTATCAAGTAACCGCTTTCCCAACGCATATAATTATCGATAAAAATTCGGTGGTAGCATTTGCGACTACTGGGTTAGGTCCTACAACAATGGAGGATATTGAAAAACTGCTTGATACAATGACTAAGTAAAAATTGATTTAAGATTAACAGTAGTTCAGCAGTAATTATTTATAAATGAAAAACAGCACCTCACAACAAATACTACCAACGGCCGCAAATCTAATCGGATTCTGTTTGTTTGTAATAACCTCTATGCATGTAAGTGATAAAGCTGCATCCAGTTTAGTAGATGAGTTTGTGGCTGTCGTAACATTTTCACTTACGTTATCATGCCTGTTTTCATTTATCTCAATACGTTCAAATGAAACAAGTAGGAAGCAAGGAATGGAGAAATTGTCGGAGTATTTATTTGTATTTTCGTTAGTAGGAATTTTGATTGTAATTTTTATGCTGGTACTGGGGATAATTAATTAATACACTTAATCATTATACCCTTTCGCAAATCCCTTTTCAAAGCGCTTCAGGTTTTTATCATCACTTGTATATTGCTTTACTAATTTCTTAGCCTTGGATCCAGGATTGCTTAAAGCTTCGCGTTTCCCGAATTTAAATCCTAATTCATAAAGCGATCCTTCCAGAATTTTATCATCTACATTTTTCGATAACAATAATTTGAAAAGTGTCAATGCTTTTTCCAGTTCGTTTTGTGCAGTGTAAGTGTCTGCTGCATATTGCATCAATCCATTGCTTCCTTGATTGCTTACATAGTTATAAAAATCAGGTTCGTGGTTGATTCCGAAGTTGGCTACATTTTGTGATGTATAATAGCTGGTAGCTTTGTTGTAAATAGAAATACAGTCACTGAATTGTCGTTTGTATTCTTTGTCTATAAAGTCGCGCATCATATCTAAGTAAGTCGCTGCAGGACGAATTTCTAACTCGTTGCTTTCAATTTGCGATACATCAATTGCACAATTGTTAAACTGTCTTGCTATATCCATTGCTTTATTAAAGTCGTTGCTAGCCTCTAATAACTGCTTACTCGATTTCTTTTGCATTCCACTATTATACAAATTGGTGATATCTCGTTGTGCATTGATGCATTCCTGCGTGCTAATTTTCTTACGCAGTTGCTCTTTTAGTTTGTTTAATTCTGCTTCGTTCGTTAAATCATATTTTAGTTGAAGCTGAATGGACTGTTGCATTTTTTTACTTGCAATAACCAAATCTCCTTGTTCAATGTATCTATCACCATCGTAAAACAATTCGCTTATACGTGGCCTAGCGGCTTGCTGCTGACTTGTTTTTAAGTCGGTAGGTGCGGTAAGCTCATAAGCCTTTAGCATTTGCTCAGCCTCATCAAAATTCAATAAGGCAGCATCATAATTTTTAACGAGTGTGTTGTTTTTAGCTTCTGTAATTTTACGGTCGTAATAACGCTGACGAACAACCTTTTTTAAGGCAAGCGCTTCTGAATTATTAGTTATGTCTCTAGCATTTAACGATTGATAGCGAATCGCATTATCTAATTCTTCATCAGCATCGGCTAGATTGTTTTGTTGAATAGCTATTCTTCCATAATTTATATGATCCTGATAAATTCCAGTTTTAGCAATACGTATTCCGCTGAACAATTCATCATCGCAACGTACCGCAGTATACTTTTCACAAATACGTCGCGCTTCTTCAAACTGGTCGACTGATTTGTAATAATTTTTATTGACTTTCAAAAAGCTATTGCCTAATTCAATTCGTTTTTCATACACATCACGAATTAAATCGTAGGTACGTTGTTTTGTTTCTGGATCAGGATATAGATTGTAAAGGATATCATCTGACTTGCAAATTGCATCCATTAGGTTATCTCTTCTAAAATCAATTATTCCCAATTGCAGCAATGAAGGAGCAAAGGAGGGGTTTAGCTCGAGTGAGAAATGAAAATACTGCTCTGCCTTCGGAATATTTCCGGCTCTAAGAAAATCAATGCCACGGTTATAAAACAATGCATACAAATTTACCATCATCTGGTTGTATTGTTGTCGTATGGTGTTAGAAAGATTACGACATTCATTTATTTTCTTGTTTAATTGCGCTGGATCATACTGTGCTAATCGAAGTATGTTGTTATAATTCCGATTTTCTAATTCAGCAAGTTTTAAATCTGCATCGTCTAGTTTTTTCTGATGTAAACGAAAATTTTCAATATCATTCAGATTGATACTTTGAAGTAATCCATAGGTATTATCTACAAGTGCAACCGACAAAAAGTAATTATTGATTAGCTCTGCGCGTTCGCGAATTTTATTCACGCAACTTGCGTTATAGGTAATTTGAAAATTATGAATATTAATGTCCTTCGCATTATTCAATGAATCAATAAATGTAAAGCTGCTATTATTCATTAAGCTATTATTGATATTTCCTGAGATTGGAAAATCTTTCATTATACCTCTTTGGAAAACTACTTTTACGTTAGCAGTATAATACACTGGTGAAAGTGCTTCATTTAAATTAAATCCTTTGTAGTTTACATCACCACTATACTGAATTGTAGTTCCTTCTATTTTTACTTCTTTTGTTAGATTGTTTCCTTTCGCTTTAATGATAACGTTAAAGTCCAATACTAATGCAGTAGTTCTCGGAGGTTTATTAAATAATCGCGCTAGTTCATTTAGTACTTCGCGTCCATAAGCATCTGTTTCGCTTATCACAATATTTATAGGAACCGTTTTGCTATAATTACCATTCAGATTTCCTGTAGTATTATTTAACTGGCTTCCGATAGGATGTAATTGTGCAAATAGTATTTGTGGACAAATGAAGATGAATAATAAACTAAAAAAAAGTTTCATGAGTTTTTTTTTAAATGACGTTAGACGTTAATATTTGAATCTATGATAGATAGAACTTTTTCCAATGATGATGGAATCATTTGGTATTCACCTTGATTTTTAAACCAGGTTAATTGTCGCTTGGCGTAATTTCTCGAATGCTGTTTGATAAGTTCAATTGCATTTTCGAGCGTGCTATTCCCATCTAAAAAATCAAATAACTCAGCGTATCCAACAGTACGTAATGCTGATTGATTACGAAATGCCATTAATGATTCTACTTCGCTTACCAAACCATTTTCAATCATTTTATCTACTCGCCGATTGATTCGCTCGTAAAGCGTTTCTCTCGGAAGGTCGATACATAAGGTAATTGAATTATATTTCTTACTTGCTTCTTTTTTATTGATTAAATTAGAGAAGGGCTGTCCAGTAAAACGGATCAATTCAATTGCTCTTAATACGCGCGAAGGATTATTTAAATCAACTATAGCGTAATGAGCAGGGTCTTTTTGTTTTAACTCTTCCGTAAAAAACGCAAGTCCTTTATTTAAATATTCTAGTTTAAGCGCATTACGAAAATCTTCTGGAATAGGAGGTAAGTCATCAAGACCTTCAAGCATAGCTTTAATGTATAAGCCAGTGCCGCCTGAAACAACAATGTGACTTTTTGTCGGACTAAGTTTTGTTATTATTTGATGTACATAATCGCAAAAAACACCTGCATTTACTTCTTCGAAAACAGAAAGTGTATTGATGAAATGATGTTTAACTTCAGCTAGTTCTTCTTCGGACGGTTTAGCAGTTCCGATAGTCATTTCTCGAAAGCATTGTCGAGAATCGGCAGATATTATTTCGGTATTAAAATGCTTTGCAACTTCAATAGCTAACGCAGTTTTGCCTGATGCAGTAGGACCGCCAACAATAATTAGAATAGGTTGCGACATTGCTATTTATTTCACAAAAAAACCACAAAGCACCCTTTGTGGTTTTTATAATTTTCTTTACTAGCACTAATAATCGTCTTGATGTTTATCATTAAAGCTGGGGCTATCATCCTCACTTTCATTTGAATTTTTTTCTTCTTCTTCGCTTTCTTCCCCTTCTTCGCTCATGCCCAGAATTTCATCTTCTTCAACACCGTCTTCAGTATCTCCAATGATATCATCTACTAAATCATCTTCTTCAGGATCATCATCGATCACTTCTTCAGCAAGGAGTAGACTGGCAAGAGTATCTTCAGGAGACAACTTGACTTTACCTACTGGTATAGATTTATATTGCTTCGGTGCGTCACCAACCGATTTAACACAAACAGGATACATCCTTTTTTCATCCGCAGCAGGAATTATTTTTGAAAGCTCTACAAAGAAACTCCAGTTTGCATCATAATCAAAAACGTAAATCATTTTTTGATGTGGATCATTGATATGATTTTTAATCAATGAATCTTTCATCAAGGGTAAATGGTTCCCTTTTGAATCTTTTTTTTCTTCTAAAACAATTTCCTGTTCTTTTATCCAATGATCGGTACAAATGAAGAAGGAGGCAGGTTTTGAGGCATCAAATCCTATTGATGATTGAATAATATTGTGAAATTCTTCGAATGTTTGAAGATTAGTTATTTCAATATAACGAGCCACATCATCATGATCTTCGAATATTGCTTTAAAACGGTATACAACAGGCATATTATCTAATTTATCCTACAAATTTAAAATCCTTTATCAATATTACAAATTTATTTCTTAGCAGGGGTTAATCCAAGTTCCATCGCCTTGAGCATCATAAATTGCAGGGCAGGCTCAAATTCATTGGGAATATCACCATCTAAAATCGCCTCACGAATAGCATTTTTAATAATTCCAACTTCTTTTCCTGGCAATAAATTAAAGGTTTCCATAATATATTCTCCAGTAATTGGTGGTTGCCAGTTTCGGATATTATCCTTCTCTTCAACTTCAATCAGTTTTTGTTTTACTAATTCAAAGTTCGATCTGTATTTCTTCTGTTTGAATTCATTTTTCGTTGTCACATCAGCGCTGCACAA
>CALQOD010000024.1 GCA_943332105.1 Chitinophaga pinensis
AATGTTTGTTAATAAATAAACTATACCCCTAAAAAAGGGGAGTGCAAAGATACAAACCATAATCACTTAAGCAAGGCATTGCACTAAATAATTTTAAAAAGTTAATTTAAGTTAAAATAAACGCAATATAAAGCTTAGAATAGATGTTAATTAATACACTGATTATCAATTTATTAAATCTAAAAAAATGAAAGAATTGTAAAATCTAACTTTATGGCCAATTATTATTTTTTTCAACAAAAACGAAGAATAATTCTACTTTTCAGATCCAGTATAGTTTCTCCATTTCAAAATAACCCTTTGCAAATCGTCGGGTAATTCAGTTTCTAAATACAACTCTTTTTTCGTGGTTGGATGGATAAACCCCAACGAAATTGCATGGAGTGCTTGTCGTGGTAATATAGAAAAACAATTTTCAACAAACTGCCTATATTTTGAATTAACAGTCCCTTTTAAAATACGGTCGCCACCATAATTACTATCATTAAACAATGGGTGTCCAATATGTTTCAAATGTACTCTTATCTGATGCGTTCTTCCTGTTTCAAGTTTGCACTCTACTAATGTAATGTAATTGAATCGCTCCAAGACTTTATAATGAGTTACAGCGTGTTTGCCAAATTGCCCCTCAGGAAAAACATCCATTATTTTTCGATCTGCCAAGCTCCTACCAACATTTCCAGTAATTGTTCCGCTGTCCTCTTTCACATTTCCCCAAACCAATGCCTGGTACCTCCTATTAATAGTTCGCTCAAAAAACTGATTGGCTAAATGGCTTAACGAATAATCAGTTTTAGCCAAAACAATTAACCCTGAAGTATCTTTATCTATACGGTGTACTAATCCAGGTCGCTGTGATTCGGATGTAATTGGATTTTCACCTAGTTCCGGAAAAAGATGATAGATTACTGCATTTACCAAGGTCCCTCTGTAGTGACCATATGCAGGGTGAACAACCATTCCAGGTTTTTTATTGACCACAATTAATTCATCATCCTCATATAAAATTTCTAAAGGGATATTATCTGGATACAACTCGATTTCTCGAGGAGGATGTGCGAACACTACCGAAATTTCATCACCAGGTTTTACTTTGTAATTTGACTTTACTGGCTTCTTATTAACTAATATAGAGCCTACATCAGCTGCCTGCTGAATTTTATTTCTTGATGTGTTTTGCACTCTATTGTGTAAAAACTTATCGATGCGCAATAATCCCTGATTAGCATCAACAATAACTTTCAAGTGTTCGAACAACTCATCTTGTTCATGCTCATTATTATCTAATGGAGTTGAGCTATCCAAATTTTCAAATGAAGAAAAATCTTGTTCCAATATGCCTATTTTTGAATTGTAATTCGTTTTGTAATCACACAACCATCACCAATAATTTTTAACAGATACAATCCAGGCGCTAAACTACTACAGTCGATAGAAGATGCATAAACAGCAGTATGAATCAGCTTGCCTTCCTGAGAGTATAATTCATAAAATTCAGGTACAATATTTTGATTTAAACTAATATTAAGGATGTTGTTTGTTGGATTTGGAAAAACAACAACTTGATTTAAATTATCTGTTAGAGGTAATCCTGCAAACAAATTTGTATCACCCATAACAGGTCTTATCATAAATGTACCATTTGCAACGCCAACATTATTCCAAGTACCACTAATGTTATAAAACATATTTGCGTTTGAAGTTGTATTTCTATCAAATCCCAAATGCAACCCATCAGGTAATACTTGCTGAAACCCAATATAAATAATACCACTTACAGGAACAATCTGATCTAATACGTAAGTACTATAACCATTTACTTCATCAACATAACTTGGCTTCTGATTCGATTCTTGATACAAGATTGTTTCAGGACTCAGGCTGCTCCAGATTTTTATTGCAAACAAGTTGTTAGCAACGCTTGCGCCTTGTTGCGTAAAATAAAAACGAACCGCTCGTAGAGTATCTGGTTTAATAATATCGAATTTCATTGCTAACTTCCCATTGGGAGCATTAATTAAATCGTAAGCCACTTCAGCACTACCATCATCATAGCTATAGTAGTTATAAAATCCTTGCTTATAGTACAATGTATCATTATCTCTAACTCCGGTAAATGAAGCAGAATTTGAAAAAAAAGATTTAACTGTAAAAAAAGTACTATCATCGCTAATTGCAGGAGAATAAGGGAATAAAGAATCTAACGGCGATGTATAGCTTAAATTTATATTATAAGGCTTATTTGGAAAAATATTTCCGTTTGTCTGACCAAATCCAGAAATGTAATTACCTAAATAATCATAAATTCTGGTATTAAAACCTACATCGTTATTCACATCATCATTAACCCTATAGCTTACAGTTAACGAATCATTGATTAAAGCTAGTTGATCCACAACAGATAATGCTTTGAAATGGTCCCAAGGGATAGAAGTATATCCATTTAACAATGAACTTAGCGGTTTAATAAAAGACACATCTCTCAAAATAGTATCAATCTGACCAGTAGCACTATTGTAGGAAGCCTTTAGACGTACATAATCCAAATGCCACACATCTAAATTTCCTGTTTGTGCTCCGTATGAACGAAAACGAAACTGAAAACCATCTTGATAAAACACCGAATTATTTAATGTAATATTTATAAGATTAAAAACTGAGTCCTGCCCAAAGGAAACGCCTCCCCCTTTCCCCCACTGCCTAGACCAAACACCAGTTGTTGGATTATAAAAATCGAGCAATAAGGAATCCGCCACCTCTGGCGCATCACCTAATCCTTTCTTTTCATAATAAAAACTTAGTACTAAGCTATCTGCAAGACTATAATTACCACCAAGCGGTTTCGAATATAAATTAATTGGCCTACTAGTTAAAGTGTCACAGCCTCCTTGCGCAGTCGCAAATGAATTGTTATAAGGATTACCCAATTCATTCAATCCATCAAAAGTTGCAACACCTAATGTAACAGGATTTATGCAAAATGTATTATTTACATACACCTTGTTATCTAACCACTTTGTATTATCGGGATAAGGCGAGTTATTAGAAAAGTCATCAATGAAGGGCAAATTCAGATTAACCATAAAAAATCGGTTATTCAAATTAGATTTTAATTGGTTATTTGTAAGGACTTTATTGTATTTTAATGGAACAATAATTTCATTTTGAGCTATACCTTTAAACTGAATAAGTAAAAAGAAAACAAGTAGATATTTTTTAATATTCATAATGTCGTTCAGTTTTATTTTGATAGACAACTCGCAAATTTACGGATTCACCCTGCTTTATAAATATAGAGTCGCCAGGCATCGGCATTTGTTCCACAACAAAGAAATTCAATGAGTCTAATTTCCCTGGAGGATAATCAACAACTCCTACATTCAATGCGGAGCCTTTTAATACAAATACGGCTTCTTCTAAGGACAAGTTAAGCAAATTCGGAACTGCAACATCTGTTATTCCCACACCATCACCCAATACTAAATCAATACGCGAGCCTTTTGATATCAACTGACCAGCAGAAATGACTTTTCCGTTACTTGACATTTCCAAAACCGCACCTTTCGCTAAATCTGGTTTGTAAATCATACTTCCCATTCTAAGTCCATAAGAGAACAAAATTGCTTCAGCTTGTCGTTGGGATACATCAATAAGATTAGGCAATTTTACTTGGGGAGGAACTGTTCGAGTAATGCTAATATAAATAGTCCGCCCTTCCTTAACTTGCTCATTAGGACTAGGATCTTGCTCGATTACAACACCTGGGCCTTTATCCAAAATGAAATTGGAGGAGTCTGAAATTTTAAAGCTGAGCGATTTCTCTTCAAGAAACTTTTCAAGCTCGGCATAATTCATTCCTTTAATATTGGGCACAGTTACTGTTTCACCGTGGTTTGTATAAGACCCCAACCAAATTACCAAGGCAATTATGACCACTGCTAACCCTGCTACTGATGCAATCAGATGTATAATTATTTTCTTTTTTGACAATCTTTCTTTCATGCGAAAATCAATTTAAAACATTCTGTGATAGCTTTTCTTTTCTAGAAACACCATAACTCAAGATTTTATCTATAAAGTCAAGTGGTTTATATTTAGCTATTGCAGCTTGATGGAAAATACAAGTAGCTGGTGTCATACCAGGCAATGAATTCACCTCAATAAAAACAACTTCTATTTTATCAGCATTAAAAATTCTCACAAACGCATCTATTCTGGCATAGCCTTCAATATTTAACAAACGTGCAGCCTTACCTAATTCTTTTTTTACTGCATTAGATATTTTTTGATTTTCAGAAGGCAGCATTGAATATCTAGCTGGAGTAATGTTTTGTCCTTGCCCAGCTAAAAATTTCTCTTCTAAGGATAACACATCCCCTTCTGACAACGCCTCTGAGGCCTCAAAAACCTCATAACTCAACTCCCCTTTTTCATTAAAATAAGTTAACATACCACCTGTCACTTCAATAAAATGGGATGCATTTTCAGCAGTAATAAGCGATTCAATTAAAAAGGAGGCCTTTATAGGGAATTCTTCTTTGGCCTTAATTTTTAATTGAGCAACAGCCTCTTGATTTAATTCAAGTGAAGAACGAAAAATCAATTTGCAAAAAGCAATCAAATCTTCTTTTGACCTCAAAATTTTTACAGCAGAACTACAACCATCATCAACAGGCTTTGCAATAAAAGGAAAAGAAAAATCATTTAAAATATGCTGATAAAATGATTCCTCATCTAATTCAAAGTCTACTCTTTTTACCACTTCATGCTTTGCTACATGAAACCCATGTTTGCGTAAAATTTCATTGGTATGAAATTTATCTATTGTGATTTCAGAAGAAGAAGGTCCAGAGCCATTATAAGGTACATTTAACTTATCTAATTCTTTCTGTACAGAACCATCTTCACCGGGCCTTCCATGCAATGCAATAAACACCACATCAGCCATTTCAGCAAGATTAGCATAAGTAATGCGTTGTGGTTTTTGCAAACTCTTTGCAGATGAAAATTGTTCCGTGATTGATCCGGCTTTTTTAATAATATCTAGAACAATAGGATGTACTGAATAACTATCCACTTTTTCTTTAATATCATCTGCATTATCTTTTAATAAAGCGTTAATTGGCAGCGTAAACAACTCATGATTATCATTTGAACCAGTCAAAAAAACCGGAAACGGTTCATATTTGTCACTAGATGACAATTTCTCATACACATTTCGTCCGCTCTCAACTGAAATATGTCGCTCAGAAGAATAACCACCTAAAATAACAGCGGCACGAAGCTTTTTACTTTTTCTTTCTTTTGCATTATTCAATGACTTTTTCAAATCGGTCAGTAATAATGGCAATTTATCAAACGACTTAAAATCGCTAATTCTAGACCTTAATGAAGAATAAATAATAAATGTTATAAACTGAGATGGGTTAAGTCCAATTTCAGCAGCCTGATGAAAAAAGAAAGAGCTAGGCATCATTCCCGAAGTTGTATTAGGATCATTCAAAAAAACTTTACCCTGATCTGTAATAAAACCATCTATACGAGCATAAACATTAAACTTAAGCGATGTAAATAAACGCTCACACTCTGTCCTTATAAAATCAATATGGTCATCATCAATTTGTATTGGAGTAATTTTTCTAGACAATCCTGGTAAATATTTCGAACGATAATCGAATAACTCTTTACCTTTTCTTATCTCAGTTGGAGGCAACGCAACGGGCATTCCATTAAGATCTTCAACTACGATACATGAAAACTCTTTACCGTCAATAAAAGACTCTAACAAAACCTCTGATTCACCCTCAACACCAACAACACGAATCATTTCATCACCATTAGTAAATAAATCAATTATTACCGATAACAATTCTTCAGGATGATAAATTACTCTAGAATCAATTTTAACAGGAAGCCCTACTCCTTCTCGTATATCACTTAACTCACGAACAAAATCTAATTTGTCTTGGAATTGAAGAATGTCCCAATCTATTCTTTTAATTTCACAAATAAAAAGTGCTTTATTTATTGAATTGTAAAATTGGCCGAATGAATTATTGTCCACAATGGAGATACCAATTGAAGAACCTTGATTAGCAGCTTTTGCGACATAAGGTACACCTATAGTTTCCATTGCTTCACGAAAAAGCGCAGCTTGGTTTTTTTCATTCATCCAAGCTTCTCGTGAAATTGAATAATATTTGGGCACATCAAAGCCAGCATCCTTCATCAGCGACTTTTGAATAGACTTATTCATTCCAATGGCAGAAGAAAGTATACCGGAACCCGTATACGGAATTCTTAAATACTCTAATAATCCTTGAAGTCGACCATCTTCGCCATCACTACCATGTAAACATAAAAATGCAACGTCAATTATATCTTTTAGCTCAGTAGCATCAATGACCCTTCCCAATTTTTCTACTAAGTCGTATTGCAAACTTTTATCAATATCGCCTAAACTCTCAGCATAAATTTGAAATCCATTTGAAGAGTAGGGAATAAAATCAGATGGAGGATAAAAATCACGAATGCTGCCCATATAAACAAACTCCCAATCAAGTAAAATCAAATTACCAAAGCTATCTACAAAAACAGGTATAGCCTCGAATAACGATTTATTTAAATTATCATATACAGTTCGTCCCCCAGCAAAAGAAACTTCGCGTTCACGGGAAGTACCACCGAAGATTACACCGACTCTGATTTTTTCCATTGCTACAAATTTATCAAATCTCTATTTTTAATTCGTTATATTAATGGTATTTATTCCACAATTATGAACAATTAAATCAAGCTCTGCTAGCAAAAAAATCTTGTAGCTTTTCGAGGGCTTTTGCTCTATGAGAAATTTGATTTTTATCGACCGCCTCCATTTGTGCAAAGGTGCGATCAAACCCATCGGGTATAAATATCGAATCATACCCAAAACCATTTGCGCCAAGAGGAATAGTTGTAATTGCCCCACTTACCTCACCATCAAATAGGTATTCATTTCCCTCGATTACCAAGGTCATAACAGTCACAAAACGGGCACTCCTATCCTGCTCTCCATCCATTTCGCGCAATACGAAATCAATATTTTCAAAATTATTAGGAGGCAATCCTGCATAATGAGCACTATCCACACCTGGTCTACCATCTAGCGCATTAATTTCAAGTCCGCTATCATCAGAAAGGCAATTCATCCCTGTTCGACTGAAAACATACCAAGCCTTTTGTCTCGAATTACCTTCAATGGTATTGGTGGTTTCTGGAATCTCATCGAAAAACCCGATATCATTTAATGTTAATAATTTGAAACCCGTTGGCAATAATTTTCGTATTTCTTCTACTTTCTTTGCATTGTTTGTGGCTAACAGCAATTTAACTACCTTCATTAAAATAATTTGATAATTCAGAACGCTAAAATGAGGAATAAAATTCTATTTTTTTTAATTACTTGCTTTTTATTTTCATCGATTATTGGATATGGGCAATGTCCATCTCCTGGATATAGCTTACCAGATACCGTTTGTCCGAATACACCCATTGCTATTACCAATTCCAGTACTGCTATTTCATTCAATTGGGATAATGGACTTGGCGATTTAGATTCAATACCAACAGCCTCTATATTACCTGCGGTGGCGGGAACACTTACTTACCCTGAAAACATGAAAGTGGTTTTTGAATATGGTAATTATTATGGGTTTGTTCCTAATGCACTTGCGAGTTATATCACCAAATACGAGTTCGGTAATTCTTTGAACAATAATCCTTCAATATCTAATTTACCATCTGATGCCTCACTATCCAGCTTTCAAACCGGAATAGATGCAGTAAAAGAAAATGGTAAATGGTATTTATTTATTACAATGTATTCTTCAAATAGTTTAGTTAGAGTTGAAATGGATTCTATAAATCAAAACTTGAATTTGATTTATACTAATGTAGCCATAAACGGTCCTTATAATCCATGGAGCATTAAACTATTTGATCATGTAGGATTCATCATGAATAACCAAGATGATAAAATTATTAGAATTGATTTTAATGGCAACTATGCCAATACTCCGACAGTTTTACAACCATACGTTTCAACTGGCTATTTTAATAATTTTGGTTTTGACGTTGTTTATGACTGTATAAGCAATAATTATATAGGCTTTGGAACATCATTTAGTGCTGGAGCAATAATCAAGTTTAATTTTGGAAGTTCTTTATTAAACACTCCTTCCGTATCAACAATTTTAACAGGTGTTAATGGCGCACAAGGAGTTCAGATAATAAAAGAAAATGGGACATGGCATTTATTTTTAGTGAGCAACACAAACCTTTTTTATAATTATAGTTTAGGAAATAGTCTAAGTAATAATTTATCACTTCTCTACTCTAGCTCATTAAACGCGGTTTTCAGTGATCCAAAAAATATTCAACTTTTTAAAGAAGGAAATAAATGGATTGGAATGATACCTAGTACCAGTTCGTTTAATATCGTTCGAGTTAGCTTTCCCTTTGCTAATCAAGTCAACAATCAATTTTCAACAGATCAATCACCATCAACTATTTCATTTAGTCCGAATGCGCTTGGTTATCAAAGAATAGAATTCAGAGAGGAATTTGGAAATGGAATTAGTAAAGTTTATCTCGACTCAGTTTATGTTAACATCGCTCCACCGATTGCTAATTTTACTACATCCAATCTATGCGTTAATGATTCAATTAGCTTTTTTGATAGCTCTGAAATTTGCTTTGGAAATATTGTTAACTGGGTTTGGTCGTTTGGAGACGGAGGCACATCAACGGATCAAAATCCGAAGCATCTTTATACAACAACGGGGTTATTTAATGTATCGCTAGTTATTACTGATAATTTTAACAATACTTCTTCCTACAACCAAAATATAACTGTAAGACTAAAACCCATTGCTGATTTTAACTTTACCAACAACAGTTGTAGTGGAACCCTCGTTCAATTTATTGATGCATCTGTTTCTGCTGATGGAAATATTACCAATTGGAATTGGATAATTAGCAGCAATGATTTTTCAAATAGTACAATTAGCAGTTCATTCGTAAGTCCAGGTTTATACCCAATTCAATTAACTACCACAACAGAATTTGGATGTTCCGATACAGTAACAAAACAAATTACTATTGAACCAACTCCTATAGCCGACTTTTCTGTAAGCAATACTTGTATTAATGAGATTGCTGTATTTAATAATCTCACCGACTCTAATACAATTTCAAATGTTAGCTACCAATGGCAGATTGGTGGATTTTTAGGAACTAATAATCCTAATCCTACTTATCAATTTCCTTCGACAGATGGAGTTTATGGTATTTTACTAATTGCAAACTCACCTAACGGATGCGCAGATACGATTATCAAATCAATTTTAATTGGCAACAGACCAAATCCTGATTTCACATTAAACGCAGATACCGTTTGTCAAAATTCATTATTCACAATTACAGATAATTCTATTCCTGGATTGTACAATACTATCAGCAATCGTAGATGGGATATGGGTAATGGTATAACTATCGATGATTCTTTATTATTTCACTATGCATACACCACTCCAGGAACATATCAAATTCAATTAACAGTTAACGGACCTACTGACTGCGATTCGAGTGTCTCTAAAACGATTGTTGTTGTTGCTAGTCCTTTGGCAAATTATAATGTAAGCGATGCATGCTTAGGCGCTACCACACAGTTTACCGATATATCAACCAGCCCTGTAGGAACATTTATCAATTCATGGCAATTGAATTATGGAGATAACACCCAAACAACTAATCCAAACAGCACCCATCTTTATTCAATCGATGGTAATTTCGCAACTTCATTAATTGTAACATCGAACATTGGCTGCTCCGATACTACAAGTATTACTGCACTTGTACATCCATTACCTACAGCTAATTTCATTATAGGAAAATCCTGTACAGGTAACGAAACAATGTTCACCGACAGTACTACAATATCATCAGGCACAATTACCAATTGGTCGTGGAACTTTGGTAATAATTTAGGTAGTAGCATTCAACAAAATCCATTGTTTATTTTTCAGAACAACTTTGCTTATCCAGTGCAATTAATCAGCAGTAGTAGCTTTGGGTGTTTAGATACGATAATCAAATACATTGTAGTTGAAAAGACGCCAGATTTTAATATTATCACAATCGACAACTGCGAAGGCATTTCTAGTCAGTTAAACTACTCGTTACTATCTTCAGCATCAACCAGCCTTGCATTTTTATGGAACTTTGGTGACTCTACTTCTTCCTTCCAACCAAATCCATCACATCTTTATAGTAATTCAGCGACATACAATTTAACACTTGAAGTCACAGACCTGAATAACGGATGTACACTTACCAAAAACGATTCGATAAAAGTAAATCCTAATCCAGCAGCTAATTTCAATTACTCGGACGCTTGCATTGATAAAGCAATTTTATTAATAGAAAATTGCAGCTTAGCTTCTGGCGCCATTGTCAGTTTTGCATGGAATATAAACAACGTACAGACACTCAACGGGAACAGTGTATCTTATATAAGTGGTCAAACAGGACTATTAAACACAACACTTACTGCGACAAGCGATTTTGGGTGCAAAGATTCTATCACCAAACCTATTACAATATATCCCAATCCTAATATTGAATTCACCAGCGATATTATTTACGGAGCGCCGCCACTTACAATAAACTTCTACAATACTTCATCAACTGGAAATTACTTATGGGATTTTGGTGACGGCTCATCAAACTCTTCACTAACAAATCCATCGCATGTTTATTTTGATACAGGAAGCTACCAAGTGGAATTAAATGTTGTAAATCCTTTTGGCTGTATTGATAGTGCGAAGCTAGTCATTAATGTATTCGAACCTATTGTTGACATTAGTGTAATCAGCAGCTCAATCGCTCGACAAGGAAATCAATGGTTAATGAAAGCGCTCTTTAAAAATAATGGTAATTTAACAATCAATGATGTTGATGTAAAATTAAACCTTCAGGGAAAATCAATTTTATACGAGCGCATCACTTCACTTAATCTTTTGCCGGGAAGCATTATAGAATATGAATTCAAATCATCATTCAATACGAATGAAAACACACCATCTTATTTTTGTGTTGAAGCAACATCAGTAAATAATTCTAATGATAGAAATAACGAAAACAACTCTTACTGCACAACTATCAATGATAAATTTGAATGTTATAATTTATACCCAAATCCAGCAACTGATTATATTAGTTTTGGAATAACCATTCCTGAATATGATATTGTAGAGGTGCAATTGTATAATGAATCAGGAGAAGATTGCATTCAATTACAATCGGACTATTACTCAAAGGGATATTCCAATATTGTATTAAACTTTAATAGAGCTACTATAAAATCTTCTGCTACGTATTTTATTAAAGTGCGTTATAAGGAAGAATTCAGGACATTAAAATTTGTCAAGTATTAGCTTATTTGAAAAGATAAATCAAGTAATATTTGAAAATAGCAAGCGTTCGACGATTAATCACGCAAAGTGGATAACGATTGAAAGCACGAAGTAGATAATAAAAGCTTCTTTTTTTCTTTCCTACGAGCGCTAAATGCAATGAATTATAAGTATCTGAATGTGCTAAAATTTCCTGCCAATATTTACCATACATTTTAACAACTGCCAAGTCTCTAAATGCATAATCAATTGCCGATTGTTTACGTTTTACAAGACGTTTTTCATCTACTTTATACACACTTCTATCGTCATGCAAAATAAGGCATGCGCAAATTTTCTTGCCTCTTCGAAGACCGAAATTAGCACTTAATCGAAGCCATAACTCCCAATCTTCTGAACCAGACAATTCGCGGTCTTCATTAAAAGGAAACTGAAGTGCTTCTGCTCTTCTTATAAATACACCGAGGCAACTTAACGGATTTCCTTTCACTAAAAATTTCATATCACGATTGTGATAATTGTGTACAAGACGGTCACTGAATTTAACATAACTTCTGATTTCATAGGCTTGATGATAAAAAGGTATATAGTTATGCTTCTCCAAACCTTTAAGGGCTTCCTCAAGATAATCATCATAGAGCTGATCATCTGAATCTAAAAATGTAACATAATCTCCGGTTGCAATTTGCACACCAATATTACGAGCCCTCCCACGCTCTGAATTATCAATTCTAATGAATATAATTCGATTATCTTTAATTGTTGCTACTACGCTTTCTGTTTCATCAGTACTACCATCATCAACTATAATTAATTCCAAATTTTTGTATGACTGCAACAAAACAGATCTGATTGCAAGCAAAATAAATTCAACTCGATTAAATGTCGGGATTATTACAGAAAATTTAATATCACGATGCATATAAAACCTCCAAAGAAATTATCATTTTATTTACACCAAACTTAGATAAAACAGAATTACGACCATTATGAATCAAAAGATCTTTCAATTCATTATCAGAAAGAATTTTATAAATCGAATTATAAATCGCCTCAGTACTCTTGAAATCAACAACAAGCGCATTTTTTTTATCTTCAATAAATTCTTTTGCTATTCCAGACATAGTGAAAACTGAAGGTATGCCGGCTGCTAACGATTCTACATATGTTTGTCCAAATGCTTCTGAATGCTCATCAATTGGTACATGTACAAAAACATTAAATAATTTATAAAGAGAATAGAGCTCTTTTTCAAATTTAATTGTCACAAAACTATCGTTATCTATAGCATTGAGCTGATCATAAATTTCAGCTTTCATATCGCCCTGTGCATTAGCCAAGATTAACAAAGCATTAGGGAAATGATTTTTTATTTTTTGAAATGCGGGGATGATATACTGAACACCTTTCCATTCTGTAAACCGGGAAATAACACCTACTACAGGAAATCTGCCAGATGAATTGTATTTTGATTTCAGGAATGAAATATTAGTTTCGTCACGATCAATAAATTTATTTAACTCAAACCCATGATGAATTATTTGCACCTTAGTTGCCTTGACATATTCTTTATTGACAAGTACATTTTCAACATTCTTTGAAATAGCGATTATGTTCGTTGATAAAGCATTTATGAGCTTATCATACTTTACAGCATGAGGAAAGTAATCGAAATGATAGGTTGAATGATGGCGCGTGTAAATTCTTTTTTTAATACCCATCAAAAATGCTACTGGCAAAGCGGTTAAACAAGCATCTATTAAATGTACATGCACTACATCAGGTTTAAGTTTAAAAAAGAGCTTCATCAGTTTAAAGGCCACTTTAAGATAATCGACTTTAGAGTTGAACTTAATAAAGAATGATTTGGTACCTCTTGAAATTAAATCACTATGCAACTTGGGTGTAGTTGGATTTAAAAAAATAAAATGCAAGTCGAACTTGTTTTTATCTAAATATTTATCGACCCAATCAAAGGCAAGTGCGTAATCAATTCTAGAAATAACATAAATTACTTTTATTTTTTCCATCTAACTTATCATTGAAAATAAAAAGTGTCAGAATTTTTTCTAAAAAATGTTTTAAAGAAATTAAAAGGATCAATAAGTAATGAGATTAAGGCAAATTTTATAGACAAAATAAAATGCCCTGTTTTATAATAGGCACCAAACAATATGTAATTTGATTTTGACAAAAATAATTTACGAACATGATGAATAGGTTTAATAACTTCAATTACATATTTGTAAAAAAGAATATTGTCATTTATCAAATCTTCACTCAAACGATTTGACATACTTTCATTCCTTATCCGATATAATAAACAAATGCTTTCATCTCTCAAAAAATGTCCTTTTAAGTGTTTGTCAATTTGCAATAAAAAATATCTATCTGCAGCACTTGACAGGGTCACATTAAACAAAAGATTATTATCCACTAAATCTACTTTTCTAAAGACATACCCTCCAGGACATGTTATTATCTCTGTATGATATAATAAAATTTCATTTTGAAAATTATCACAAGCAGATTTCATTAGACCATCTACTTTGTTACCCGACTCATCAATTTTTTGAACCCAACCACATGCAAAACTAAAAAATGGATTAGCATTCAAAAATTGAATGCGAGCACTAATAAAATCCGGAGTCATTAAATCATCTGCATCAAAAAAAATAACATAATCACCACTTGCTTTTTCTAATCCAAAATTACGCGAAGCACTAACTCCGTAATTTTCCCTATTGAACACATTCATTCTAGGGTCATTAACTGTAGCCAGCACAGTAATTGTATCATCAGTAGAGCCATCATTAACAATAATCACTTCAATATTTGAATGCGATTGATTAAGCACTGATTGAATCGTATCAAGAATAAATCCTGATGCGTTATAACTGGGAATGATGACAGAAACCAAATCTCTCATGATAATAACTCAAAAATAGAAAAATTTAAGTAATTCACAGCTTGTTGATTATAGCTGCCAACGCCATTGCCTGATTCTCCCTGGAATAAAACTTTACTGCCTCTAAATTTCTACAAGGTAAAATATCCTGATTTTTCTCCCACATGCAATACCATCTATTTAACACATCTGTAAAATCCATAGCAGAAAAAACAGATTCACCCGTATTAGTTTTAAAAAGCAAATCATCAATAATATCTTTATCACCAGGGGCAATTATAATAGGATTACCACTCGCAATATAATCAAATATTTTTGTAGAAATAATCCCTTTAGTCCCCAGCCATCCAGGATATGATAACACTGTTGCCATTTTTGTTTCCTTAATAGCTTCTTCTTTGGATACTCTATCTGAAATATATAAGAAATCAGGTGGTAATTCTTTTTTTACACTTTGACTAATTGCTGGAATAATATTTAATCCAATAAAGCGTAATTGTATTTTATCGGAAGATTTATGTTGCAAAAACAATTTTAATCCTTCTAGCATTACCGACATATCTTGCTCAGGATAAATACTACCAACAACTGAAAATATGAATTTATTAGTTTTGACTCTCTCTGCCTGATCAAAAAGATCACCTTCGTATCCATTATAAATTACATCAATGGGTCCGTTATAACTATTAACAAGCACCTCGCTAAATGAGGGAGTGATTACTGAAACACGACTAGCATTTTTCATCCATCTTTTAAAATGAAATGAATAGACCTTATCCCAGAATTGTTGCTGAATACTAGGTTGATAGTTGTTTGTCAACATCATATTATTCCAAAGATCTCTTACATCAACAATCACTTTAATTTTGCGTTCATGGAGCAAATCAACCATCTGCAACATATTAAATGGTGGAACCGTCAATATTGCAACATCATATTTGTTTTGCTTTAAATGCTCAATAATAAAATCTTTGAATGCTAAAGTCCCATCTATTTCCGTATTTAACTTACCAAATATTGATAATAAAAAAAAATAAAATTTTCCAAAAAACCTAGCCCCTAAACCAGTACCCGAAAAGAAAACGCTCCATTTATTTCTTTTTGATGGCAAGAAACAAACCCGATAATGGTCGTTAATTATCTCTGTTATTGGTGAATTATTCGGACGAATAAAATCTTCCCAGGCATTTTCATGCCCAGTCCAATGTCGTGTGATAATAGTCGTATTAATTCCTTTTTTATAAAAATTATTAGCCCAGCTGAACGGTCTCCATGCTGGCGCTCCTGTATTAGGAGGGAAATAATAGGAAATCACAAGAACATTTTTCATTCAGCGAAGGATTTAATAAAATAGTAAGCTACTAAATTTTGATAATCATTTTTACTTACATGATAGCCCTTACTTTTCAAGTCATTTTTTGAGGTTTTTACAATTTCACGAACCTGATCCGTTTCCATCCAGCTGTTTTGAGGAGGAGCAAATCCTATTTTATCAGTACGGTTATAGATAGAATCAGGAAGAACATTTATCATGCTCTCTCTTAAGATATACTTTGTTTTACCATGATTATAAACATGAGTCATAGGCAATGAAAAAACAAACTCCACTAAATGATGATCAAGAAAAGGCAATCGAACCTCAATTGAATTTGCCATTGAGTTTCTATCTGCGTAACGCAGTAATTCATTTAAATTATTCTGAGTGTAGTATTTTAAAACCTGCTTCAATGAATGGCCATACTTAAAAACCTCCCGTTTTCTTCCAAAAACTTTGAGCAAAGGATCAATTAAAAAAGCATAGCCGATAGATTTATCTTTACCATAATGTTTCTTAAAATGATTACGCTCTTCGAAGAATTTTTTAAAGTTCCCTTTGTGGTAATGCTCCCATAAAGCATAATATTTTAACTCATCATAACCTGCGAGATACTCATCTGCTCCTTGACCATCCAACAACACCTTCACTCCTTTTGTACGAGGCAACTTCATTACGCACCACTGCGCAAAAACAGAAGCTGATCCTGGAGGATATTCATGATGCCAAATCATTTTTTCCAATTCCGATAAAAATGTAGAAGGCTCTGGCCAAATCTCGTTATTGACAAAAGATGTTTTGTTGGTAACATCGTTTATCCATTTCCCTTCGTCTAATTCACTTTTAAAACGAGCAGAAAATGTTTGCATATTATCAACACCTAACGCACTTACGCTACAAACGATAGACGAAGAATCTAATCCACCAGACAAACTACTTCCTACAGGAACATCACTGCGTAAACGCAGCTGAATTGACTTATTAAAAAGCGTAATGAATTTTTCTTTGCTCTCATCAAAGCTCAACTTCTCTTCTTTTAATTCAATACTCCAATAAACATGTTTTTCAAATTTATTTTTTGAAACAATCAAATAACTAGCAGGATCTAACGCATTAATATTTTCAAAAAAAGTAGTTGTGTTATCCATTACAAAACGCTCGTCGAGATAGTTCTGCAATTTCAATCGGTCAATTTTAATGTTTGGCAAATAAGCCTTAATTGATTTAATCTCCGATGCAAATACAAAGCAATCTTCAGTATTATAATAATGAAAAGGCTTTTCGCCAAATCGATCACGAGCACAAAACAGTTCTTGCTTTGTGTCATCCCAAATTGCGAAGGCAAACATACCGTTTAAATATGACAAACATTTAACACCCCATTGCAAATAAGACTTTAAAAGCACTTCGGTATCGGAATTTGTTTTGAAACTAACATCAAGGCCTATGAGTTCATTTCTAATTTCAATATAATTATAAATCTCACCATTAAAAGCTATTACAGTACTTGCATCATCACTAATCATAGGTTGTGAAGCCGCATCCGACAAATCGATAATTGAAAGGCGGCGGTGTAACAAGCGAATGCTATTGCTTTGATTGCTCCATGCCCCTTCACCATCAGGCCCTCTATGAGCCATCACATCGCACATTAATTGCGCTTTCTGAAGATCGACTTTTACTTCATTAAAATGATAAACACCAGCAATTCCACACATAACAAATCAATCTGCTTTTTCTATTTGCTTAATTACTTTTGCCGGCACCCCTGCGATTATCACATTAGAAGGAAATGATTTTGTTACAACAGCGTTGGCGCCAACTACCACATTATCGCCTAACTCTACACCAGCAGTGATTACTACTCCATTACATAACCAGCAATTTCGACCAATTTTTATTGAGGCGGTTTGATATTCTTTTAAATTACCGGGAATATGATTAGCGGTTTGAAGGCAAATATTATAAGCCCAAATAGTTCCACTACCTACCTCAATTGTTGTATCATCAAAAGCTGCAAGATAAGCTCCTCCACTTGCTAATAGATTTATAGAAACAGAATCATCTTCAAAGCGAATATTTTTCCATCCAGAAATTTTGTTGGTATAATTAACTAAGAAAGGAATATCACTGTTTATGCGAAATACCCGCTGAACTATCCAACAAAAGAAGAGATAACCAACGTTAAAAGTAGTATAATAGGACTTTCCAAATAACTTATAAAACCTGCGCATTATACCCATATCAAATTCTATTTAACACTTTAAATTTATTCTTTAAGTAATTGGCCAATGAATCGGGAATCAAGTTGAACTTAAAACCACCTAAAAGTATAAAAAGAAAATAAAACGGCGCGGAAAAAATGATAAACCAAACAGAATTACAGAAGAGCATATTAACAAAATAAATAATAGCAGATAAAACCACAGCCAAACTAACTATTTTACCGATTAGAGGTATATCAAACAAGTCAGAAAAACTACATTCTAGAATTTTTATCGACTTCCACAACAACAATAAAGCAAAGGTGGTCAAGCTGATGATAAAAGCGCAAGCTGCACCATTGATACCAAAATAAGTGATCAATATGTAATTTAAAATAAGGTTGAGGATTGAAACAAATAAGACAGACCTGAAAATAAACTTACTGTTTTTACTGATGATTATTATATCCTGATAATCATTCACTCGAATCAACAACGACAAATTAAAAATCATGAATATAACGATACTGGCTGAATAGCTCTTCGATAAATAAGTAGAAACTAGCGGCTCTGCAAAAAAGAATAAGAAAATCAATACTGGGTATACAAAAAATATAGTTCCTGAGATTGCAATTCTTTTTAATCGGATAACTTCTTTCAGATTGCGCTCATTAAACAACTTTGCTATCTCGGGCATAACGATTGCCGTTACAGATCCATAAAGTCCTGCAACAAATGGCACCTCAACGGCTCCTGCTCGATAAAAAGCATAAGCTGTTGTTGTAAGCATTGCAGATACCATGACCCCATCTAAGTAAACAAGCGACTTTTCGATGAGTGATGAAAAGGCTAACGGGGAAGCCATAACGAACATGTTTTTTGCAAGTGCTTTATCAAAGAATTTGAAACTCAATATATCCTTAGGCACCTGTGTTAAAAAAGCCACCAACTGAATAAGACTTACAATACTAAGTCCGACCATCAGCGCTTCCAGCGAATGTAAAAAGTGAATCGAATAAAACATTGAGGCAACTTTTAAAATATTAGTCAATACTAAAATAGCCACTGTATTCTGCACTCTATTAAAGAAAATTAAAACAGAAATTAAAATAGGAGCAATAACCTGTGCAAACAAATTCAACACAGAAAAAGAAAGCAATTTAAATAAAAGTGCATTATCGAATGCAGAACCTGCTAATGGAATACTAGCAAACATAACAATACAACTTAAGAGCGACATCCCTAACGAGAATTTTGCTATTGTGGAGAAAACTATCTTAGGATCATTCTCTTCATTGGCAAAATAAATATTGGCAATTTGATTTAGATTGAAGGTGAAAAAGCCTTGAAGGATGGTCACAATCATTAACACCTGACCGTATGTTCCATAATCATCAAACGATAAAGATCGGACGAGATATGGCAATGTGAGAAAATTAATCAGAATATTAATCCCATTACCAATTGCAACTACAATTACTTTAAACGAACGATTACTTTGCATTAGATATTGGCTTATTGGAAGTAGCTATGATTACAGTGTTAATTCCCAAAGTTCGAATAAACGGCAAATTACCCATCTGAAGTTCCAACTGACGAGACGCCTGATGAATTTTAGCTGACAAAATTGGAAATATAGGTCCGACCAATGGCAACAATGGATTTAACTGTGTTGTTGATTGATGAATGACATTAAACTTAGCACCCATTAAAACCTTATTTCTCCATCGTGTACACCCCCACTCTTTCCATTCAATTAAAAAATGATTTGAATATCCGTGAGGAGGTGGAAATGGAAAAGATCTAAAGATTGAAGGACTTTTCTCTTTATTAATTTCCACTGAGAGTGTGCTATTCTGAACCACTTTATCCTTTACAAATAATTTACTAATGCGATTCAAAGTAGCCTTAATCAGATATGAATAAAAAGAGATAAATGCATATAGTTTTTCAAAACGAACAGGAACAATGCATACATGATAGCCTCCAGGTTTGAGCACACGATAAATTTCATTAAGTGCCTTTTGCTGATTTGGAATATGCTCTAAAACATGACTTGAAAAAACCATCTCCATCGAATCATCTTCAAAAGGTAATTCTTCTGCAGAACAAGGAATCAAAGTCACATTATTAATTGCTAGTTGTTTGTGCAATTGTGCAGCTACATCCATACCAGGAGCATGATCGGCAACACTTTCATTGGGCAAATCAGAAGCTACAACCGATTTACTGATTTTTGCGAGCATAGCACTTTGATAACCAATACCACAACCTAATTCTAGAATACGCATATCTTTTGTTTCAGGCATCAGATCAACATAGCTCTGCATTTCCAATGCTCGCCTATGATAATAAGATGGCCATCGCTCTAATTCAGAACAATTTTCCCTGCAAAACTGGAATATGGACATCAGTTGTACCTTTTTCGATTGCATAATAAACATGCTCTAAATTATACACATTAAAACAATCCAAACAATGTGTTCTGCAAAATAAGTAAATTATTTACATAGTTTTATAAAGCCACTATCCAACTTGTTAGCTGATAAAATTTATAAAACAATTTAGCACACTACCTGCCATGATGTTTAAAGATAATTCAATGTAGCAACCTTCTAAATAAATTACGTATAATTTAACCATCGACAATTTTAATTAGATTTGTCTAAAGAATTAAATGCTCATATACTAAGAATACTTAATCTGTATTTGCATGAAAAAATTGTTAAAAGAAAAGTCAAATTGGATATATGTAATCCTTCTAGTTGGAATAACTATTAGATTTGCATTTTACTTTTTTGGCGCTAAGATATATTTTGGTTCAGAAAACCTTTTTAGTGGAGATACCTTTGCATGGTTGAGCTGCATTCAAAATTTAATACATCATGGTACTTTTACAAGTGATTTTAGCTATGCTGACGGAATGTATTTCAGACCACCAGGATATTCGTTTTTTTTAATGCCATTTTACTTTTTAAGTGGATTTAATGTGGATACTACTTATAAGATAGCACAATTAGCTCAGATAATATTGGACGGTATCAGTATTTGGCTTATTTATCAAGTAATGCTTTTTTATAGTAAAAGGTTGGATTTAGCAATCTTATGTTCCTTGTTATATTGTTTTTATCCCTTTGTAATTGTTTGGACACCCTATTTACATGCTGAATCACCATCTGTTTTTTTCCTATTGCTCTCATTATATCTGTTAAATCAAGAAAGTAAAAAGTATTCTATTTATTTATCAGGAATAGCTTTAGGTTTTTCAATACTACTTAGACTCCAGATTCTTTTTGTAATTCCTGCAATCGCAATTCAATTACTTCTTGACAAAAAACTTTTTAAATGGAACTTAAATAACAGATTATTAATTTACATAATAATCGCCACAATGACCTATAGTTTGTGGCCCATCAGAAATTTAATGCATGGCAAACTTGTAATTACAGAAGAACTCAAAAACAACACAAACTGGTCAGAGGACACATACAACTACATGCTATACATTTGGTCTGTAAAAACGGATCACAACCCTCAATTTAATCAAATTATTAATGGCCAAAATGTAAGTTGGCCCAAAGAATCTTATCTACATGAGGGTGATTCATTGGTATTATCAAACTTAGCTAAAAAATGTTACGCTTGCGGTAGAGGTTTTAGCAATTGGAAATATTCTGCTGGGCTTGTTAAAAAAACAATAAAAGAAAATAACCAATGCACCAAGGATATCGCTGATACTTTCAAAAGATTAAGAAACGAACAAATCACGGACAATCCTGTCCATTTTTATTTAATTGTCCCCCTTTCAAATTTAAAAAAAGCAATATTCAAGGATAATGTTTATGCTGCTAAAAGTCCAACCGTAAATTTAGCAATATCTATTTTGTTTTTTTTCAGAACAATATTAATTGCATTCGGAATAATTGGTATTTGGTTGAACTATAAATACAAGTTAATACCGGTCAATTTCTGCTTAATGATATTATTATATGCAATATTCTGGTACTTTACTATTTGCTTTGTGTTTAGAAATATCGAAATAAGATATTTATTGATTAACGACGTTTTGCTGCTAATACCAGCGAGTATAACTACAATAAAATTGCTGGAGAAATTAGGATTTAAAATTAACTTATCATAGTCATGTGTGGCATCGCTGGATTTTACTCTAAAGAGAATCGTTTTAATCAGGAAGACCTAATTAAAATGACAAATCGCATAGCTCATCGCGGCCCGGATGCAGAAGGCTTTTTTTACGATGGAGTTTGCGGATTAGGCCACCGTCGACTTTCAATAATCGATTTACAAGAAAGGTCGAATCAGCCTATGCATTCTACAAACGATCGATTTGTTATTGCATACAACGGAGAAGTTTATAACTACAGAGAAATAGGAGCTTCCTTGAAAGAAAATAATGAAGGCAATAAAATAATGTTTAAAACCTCAAGTGATACAGAAATTATTTTAGAGGCATTTTCCGCAATAGGCATCGATAGTATTCATCAGTTAAACGGGATGTTTGCTATTTCAATTTATGATAAACTAAAGAAAGAACTTTATTTAATAAGAGACCGCATAGGAATAAAACCATTATTATATTATTGGGATGGTAAAAACTTAGCCTTTGCTTCGGAGATGAAAGCTCTTTTGCAGCTTAGTGGATTAGATAAAGAAATAAACAATAATTCAATCGCTGATTTTTTACATCTTGGATACATACCTGCACCAAATAGCATATTTAAAAACATTAAAAAATTAGTTCCTGGATCTTATTTAAAAATAAACAGCGAAGGCATTGCTATTACCAAATACTGGAATGTAAAGCAAAAGCTAACAAATGACATCATAACTGACAAAGAAGAAGCATTAGTTAAGTTAAGTGACTTACTTATGAGCTCTGTTCAATATCAATTGAAAAGTGATGTGCCTTTTGGTGTGTTTTTAAGTGGAGGTATCGATTCAAGTTTGGTTTCAGCGCAAGCGGTTCGATTATCAGGTGTGAAAGTAAACACCTTCTCGATCGGATTTGAAGAAAACAGTCATAATGAATCTGAATATGCAAAAGCTGTAGCCAATTATCTAGGAACAAATCACCATGAATTTATTGTTTCCTATAATGATGCTATTTCTCTCCTTGATAATATTTTTGAAACTTATGATGAGCCAAATGCGGATTCATCATTTATTCCAACAATGCTTGTTTCAAAATTAGCTAAGCAATATGTAACTGTAACACTATCTGGTGAAGGCGGCGATGAATTATTTTTTGGATATGGCTCTTATCAATGGGCCCGAAGACTTAACAATCCATTATTTAATTTAATCAGAAAGCCACTTCAATATTCTTTTGACAAAATGGGTTCTCGATATCAGCGAATTGCAAAAATTCTCGATGTTGAAGCATCTGAAAACTTAAGGAGTCATATTTTTTCTCAAGAACAATACTTATTTACTAACAATGAAATAAATAAAATAGCAAAGTCACCATTTATAAAGTCAGGATTTCTAGCAGATTTTGAGAGCCAAGAAACAGACTTAATATTAACAGAGCAACAATTAATGGGTATACCGTCGGTTAATGAAAGGAAATTAACCAGTATGGAAAAGCAAGCATTATTTGATATCCAATATTATCTTCCATATGATTTATTAGCCAAAGTAGATGGATCTAGCATGCAATATTCTCTAGAAACACGTGTACCGTATTTAGATCATCGAGTAGTTGAATTTGCTATAAATTTATCTCCGGAATTAAAATATCATAACGGAATATCAAAATACATTCTTAAAAATATTCTTTTTAAATATGTTCCTGAAAAATTATTTGAAAGGCCTAAACAAGGATTTGCCATTCCATTAAACAGCTGGCTAAAAGGAGAACTTAATTATTTAATGAAAGATTATTTAAATAAAAATGTTGTTGAGGAAGTAGGTATTGTTAATTATTCAGAAGTAGCTAAATTATTGAGTGGATTTTATGATGGTAAAGATTTTTTATATGCTAGAGTTTGGTTGTTAATTGTATTGCATAAATGGTTTAAAGACAACAAGATTTTCTTGTCTTAACTATTTCCATCATACAACTGCGCCTTCATCGCATTTTGCTCCTCCAAATATTGGGAGTGAAAATGTCTGATTATATATAAGGATGCAACATAAAAAGGAATGCAAGGAATTTTGTATCGTACTAATGCTCCGAAATTACTGGTTGATAGGCCTATAAAAAATGCGAAAAGAATTGAAAATGAAAATGAAAAAACTAAAAGATGGTGAGATTTTACATATTTAAAAATTCTCAAAATTCTAATATACAACAAAACACGAATTGTTAGAAATAGAATTAACAAGTTTTCAATCGAAGCCAAAAACATTACAGTATTATTAACTTCAAATATCATTGGTCGGAAAATAGCTGAAAAGATGGCAATAAAAAATTTACTAGAAATACCCTGAAATGTGGGGTCAAACTCACCAATATCAAAAGAATTACCCTTGTGATAATCGCTCTTTAAATCTTTTTGATTAATTGCCGCTTTATCTAGAAATGAGTCGAACTTATATTCCTGCAATGAATTACCCATAAATTTCAAAAATACTAATCCAAATACTAATCCTAAAACAAGTAAAAATGGGAAAGCAATAGACCTTATCGTTGAAATATCAATCTTCTTTAATAACTTAAAAATCAACCATAAAATTGATGACGGGACTAAACCAACGAGGATATAAGGCTTTATAGAAACAATGATGAATCCAGAAAGTAAGATAGTAATAAATCCTCGAACAAAACCTTTATTAGTAATTAACATGTTATATACCCCACTAATAAAAAATCCTAATGCAGCTAATGTAAAAGTATCTTTTAGCAAACCCGAACCCCAAAAGAAAACTGAAGGAATAAACAAAAATGAAATTGCCATTTCCCTTTGTAATTCAGGAAACTCTTGAGCAAAAACACGATACAACTTCCATATACCAATAAATGATAAGGCAGAGCAAAGAATAGTAGTTATAAGAAAACTTTGCATACTCAATCCTACAAGGAAGAGCGAAATCTTAACGACAAACCAAGCCTTGGGGTCGCGACAATAAGCTGGATAACCAGTTTCACTGTTGAAGTAATAAAAGTTGCTGATATCTGCTTTAGCTGTTAATACATACCAAAATGACTTAAAATCGATAAACATTAATTTCTGAAAAGCGAGACTGTCCCAATAATACTGTAATGTATCACCACCAGGGTAATAAACAGTATAAACCACAGCAAGCCCAATCCCACCACAAATCTTTGCAATTAATCCTGTTAGAAAGTAACGATATTCAGGATTATCAACAATTTTTTTAGCTTGATAAATACGCGCATAAAACAAAATAATAAAAAGGTAAACCGGAACAAATAATATGTCAAGTAAAGAATATACGTTCATGGTTGACTTTTCAATTTAATCGTTTTCAAAGATAAAATTTCTTAGGCAAGTTTAACCAATCAACATTATCAATTTTTGAGTAATTTAGCAAATAAAAATTGATAGTCAGAGTTCTCTATATCTCCTATGATGGCATGACAGATCCACTTGGTCAGTCGCAGGTATTACCTTACCTCTGCGGACTAAGCAAAATGGGATTTGAATTTGATTTAATTAGTTTTGAAAAGCCAGATAAATTCTCATTACACCAATCATTAATTGAGAAGATTTGCAACGAACACAACATTACCTGGCATCCTATAAAGTACACTAAGAAACCTCCTATTTTAAGCACTATCTACGATTTGTTTAAAATGAACAATATGGCGAACAAACTATATCAACAAAAAAAGTTTGAAGCCGTACATTGCAGAAGTTATATTCCTGCAATTGTAGGGAGGCAATTAAAATTAAAATACCAGCTCCCTTTTATTTTTGATATGCGTGGCTTTTGGGTGGATGAACGTGTGGAAGGTAAAATATGGAATTTAAAAAGCCCTGCATTCGAATTTATTTATCAGTATTTTAAAAAACTCGAAAAAAAGTTATTTTCATCTGCTGATTATATCATATCACTTACCAATGCGGCAATTCCAACTATAAATAAAATTAGAGGAGGAACCCAACATAATATCAGTGTGATTCCCTGCTGTGTAGATGATCATCATTTTGATTATACAGAAATCTCACATGTTAACACTATTGATCTAAAAACAGAATTAGGATTTAAAAATGATGATTTTATTCTTACCTATTTAGGAAGTTTTTCAACTTGGTATATGCCTGATAAAATGCTCGATTTTTTCAAGGTGCTTCAATCAAAAAAAGTGAATGCGAAATTTTTATTTATTACGCAGGAAAATCCTAAGGCAATACAAGACCTGGCAAATTCAAAAAATATCAATTTATCTGACCTGATTTTTAAATCAGCCAATAGAGCCGAATTACCTACACTACTAAGTATAAGTGATGCAACTGTTTATTTCATAACACCAAGTTTTTCTAAAATAGCGAGTTCTCCAACAAAAAAAGCGGAATTGCTCTGCATGGGTATTCCGACAGTTTGCAATGATGGTGTTGGCGATACGAGTAAAATTATGGAAGAGAATAATTCAGGTTATGTATGTAAGAATTTTAATACAGACGAATACAATAGTGCAATTGACTTCTTGATTAATTCCTTGAATAATGTAAATGAGAAATCGCGACTGCGTTCTATTGGTCAAAAGGAGTTTTCTTTAAAGTCAGGAATTGAAAAGTATTACCTTGCTTATCAAAAACTATTAAATTTAAAATAAACTATTGATGATGATAAGGCTCGTTTTTCAAAATTGTCATAGCCCGATACAACTGCTCGGTAAAAAACAATCTTGCCATCTGATGAGTTAATGTCATTTTTGAAAGTGATATTGACTCACTCGACCGCTCTTTTAAATCTGGATGAAATCCGAATGCCCCTCCAACAATAAACACGATATCGCTATTCACAGAAACAAACTTTTTATTCATCCATTCAGCAAACTTAATTGAACTAAACTCTTTCCCCCCTTCGTCTAGCAACACAATATAATCAGACTTTTTCAGCACCTGATTCACCTTTTTATATTCTTCGGCTAACATAGCATCTTTCGTTTTCAGCTTCTGCAAATTGACCTCTAATTCAATATGCTCAAAAGGAATATAATTCGACAAACGCTTACTGTATTCAGTCAACCCACTTTGAATCCAGGCAGCATTTGTTTTGTGAATTGAAATCAATTTAACCTTCATAATTTTTTTTGTTGAAAACATCCTGCTTTCAGTTTGGAAAAATACAAAAAATGCAATTATCATTGTAGCAGCTTAATTAAGCCATGATAATATTTCTAATGGCTTGATTTTTGGGAGCAAAAAACTAAAACTCACTTATGAAAAAATTGATTTTGTTTTTAATAATTTCTCCCCTTTTATTTTTATCCGCAACTTCTGTTTTAGACCCTTACGAAGACATCGCCAATGCAATTCGTTCGGGAGACGCAAAATCAGTTTCCAAATATTTTTCCAGTTCAGTAGATTTAACAATAATTAGTCGGGAGGACGTTTATAGCAAAGCTCAAGCAGAGCAAATCTTAAAAGACTTTTTCAACAAAAATACACCTCGCAGTTTTTCAATTATTCACCGCGGTGAATCAAAAGACGGATCCAAATATGCTATAGGAAACCTAACTACCTCCAACGGAAATTACAGAACTTACTATTACTTTAAAGTCGTCGGTGGCAATATAAACATACAGGAACTGCGCTTTATGAAGGAATAAAACACGAAGGTTGCTTAAATAGCAACCTTTTTTATTTACTTTGTACTTTATTTCCTTCAAATGGACATTACAAGTTTTATTAAACAGTCGTTACAAGAAGATATTGAACAAGGAGATTATACTACGCTCTCAACTATCAATAAAGATCAGCAAGGCAAAGCTAAGTTGCTTGTTAAAGAAAATGGCGTTCTAGCAGGTATTGACCTTGCCAAACTTATTTTTCAGGAGGTTGATTCAACCTTAAATTTCCAACAATTACTAAATGACAGTGATGAAATTAAAAAAGGGGATATTGCATTCATAGTTGAAGGCAAAACACAAAGTATACTGATTGCTGAAAGGCTTGTTTTAAATTGCATGCAGCGAATGAGTGGTATTGCTACAATAACTAGCGAGTTATCATTATTACTTAAACCTTATGGGATTAAAATTCTAGATACACGGAAAACAACTCCGCTTAATCGACTAATTGAAAAATGGGCAGTACGCATTGGTGGTGGCCTCAATCATCGATTTGGTTTATATGATATGATTTTAATTAAAGACAATCATGTTGATAGTGCTGGAGGCATAAAAAATGCACTAATTAAAGCACAACAATTTTTACAGAAAAACAAAATGACTATTCCAATCGAAATTGAGACTCGCAACTATAACGAAATTATTGAAGCATTAAGTACAGGAATTCCTGACCGAATTATGTTAGATAATTTTGATCCGAATGCAATTAAAGAAGCAGTAAAAATAATTAATGGGCAATGTGAAATTGAAATTTCAGGAGGTATTACAAAAGAAAATATTTTGCACTATGCAATTAAGGGAGTTGATTTCATTTCAATGGGAGTATTAACGCATTCAGTAAAAAGCTTAGATTTAAGTTTAAAAATCAACTGATGTTAAAAAAAATAAAAAATATAATTATTAACTCAATACCTGCTATTTTAATTGTAAATTTTTCAAAGCAATTAAAGATTCCAGGATTTGAAGGAATACCATTGTATAATGTGGCTAGCTTTTTTATTCAAAGGATTAAAGTAGGAGAGCTTCAAACTAGAGCGCGCTCTTTAGCATTTAGTTTTCTTTTAGCTCTTTTCCCTTCAATTATTTTTCTTTTTACACTTATTCCCTATATACCTATTGATGATTTTCAAAATAAATTACTTTCTTTGATTGGCACTTTATTGCCAGGAAATACCTACGAAGCAGCATACAATACTATTGAAGATATTGTACGGCATCAGCACAGTGGATTACTTTCATTTGGTTTCTTTTTCGCTTTGTTTGTATCTACAGATGGAATAATGGCGTTGATGAAATGGTTTAACAGAAGTTATCATGGGAAAGATAATCGTCCAGTTTGGAAGCAACGTTTTCTATCTATAGGTATCACATTACTTCTTGCTACATTAGTAATTGTTGCCATTGTTTTAATAATCATCAGTGAACTAATTTACTACTATATCACTAGTAAAGAATTATTATTAGAAAACATCTTTCACCTTTTACTGCTGCAAGTAGGCAAATGGATCATACTGGTCACATTGTGCTTTACAGCCATCTCTATCCTCTATTTTTTTGGTCCATCAAAACGAGAAAAAATAAAGTTCGTAACAGCAGGATCATCATTAGCTACATTTCTTTTAATTGTAACTTCTTTAGGATTTAATTATTTCGTTACCAACTTTGGTAGTTATAACAAAGTGTACGGATCCATCGGAACGCTGATGATTATCCTTATCTGGCTTTACATCAACTCACTTGTGATGCTGATAGGATATGAATTAAATGTAGCAATTAGAAAAGCGAAAGACAAAGGGACTACTCCGCTTCCCATTCAGTAGTACTTCCAGTAACAACTTTTATTTGTTCCCAGGCGCCATTACTATTTAACTTTTCAATAACGTATTTTTCAACACCTGAATCCCAATCAGTGTATTTTGTCCATTTAAGAATATTTGTAATTTCACTTTCATACACATCCAACAAAATAGAAGAACCAATTCGTCCTTGCAAAGTAGACATATTACATGTATTGACAATTTCTACTTTGTAGAAATAATTTTGCGCATCCACATTCACATTATTATCATCATAATATGATGCCTGCGATGGTACGGTTGCGATCAAATTATAATTTACTTGATCAACAGACCTATAAATATTATAACTCGTGATCAGATCAGAACGATATGAAGGTGGTTTCCATTCTGTCAGTGTATAACTATCGTTAATAACAGTAGTTCGTGTAATATCAACAAACTGTTTATCCAAATCGCTTGTTGTTATTGCCATAGCGGTATCACTCCACGAATCGAAACGAGCATCACCACATATTGAAACTGCTTTTATCTGATAAGTATATTCGCCTTCACAATATGCAGTTGTATCCTGATAATTATTGATTGATTTAGGAACAGAAGTTAAATACACTAACGAAGAATTGATATTGTCTTTTCTGTAAAGTTCATAATGTGAGAAGTCACATCCAAGATAATGATTCCAACTTATATCATTTTTCATAAATCCGCCAACAACACTAACTTCAATTGTTTTGTGAGCTATTAAATTTTCCAACGACTGAAATCCTCCACAATAGTCATGCGCCTGCACTTTGTAAGTATATGCATTATTCAAGGTATTTAATCCAGAATCTACATAGGCCATAAATGCACTTGTTTGTTGATAGATAGTTGCAATTGAATCATATCCGTTAGTAGTTAAATTAAGTCGGTAGATAATATATTTTGTAATATCTGGCTCATTACTAACTGGCCATGATATTTTAACTCTTGAATTGTCCAATACCGTCACATAACTAATTGATGTTGGAAGAGGCAATGCCCGGTCATAAACTACTATTGGGCTAGCCATATAGAATGTATCCTGACACCCACCTTGATTAATTACAACTAGATAAGGTGTAAAATTTCCACTGTTTAAATAAGTATATAAAGGACTATTTTGTAATGAAGAATCCTGATTACCAAAATTCCAGTAATAAGCAGCATTAGTTAAGTTCGATGATGTATTATTAAATTGTATAGGCAATGGGTTACATCCTATTTGAGTACTTGATGTAAACGTTGCGGTTGGTGTTTGGTATACATTAATTGTATCTGGATAAATTAATGAATCGACACAACCACCATTATTATATGCAATGAGTTTAATTAAATACTGACCTGCATTTTGGTAGGTATATATAGGATGCGTACCTGTGACTTTTGATCCATCACCCATATCCCAAACCAAACTATCAGCAATAGTATTATTGTCATTAATAGATAATGTAAATGGCGAACATCCCGATGTAGCAGATACCGTATAATCCAATACAGGTTTCTCACCAACTATTATCGGATCAGGATAAGAATATATTGTTGAACATCCTGTTGAATCATAAGCATAAAGCGAAGCAGTAAAATTGCCTTGATTAGAATAGCTATGCGTTACACTTGCAGAAGAATCAGTAGATCCATCACCAAAACTCCAGTAGTAACTAATTGCTCCAGTAGATAAATTATTAAATGTAATGTACACAGGTGCACAACCGTTAGTTGAACTAACACTAAAATCAGGAATAGCACCTCGAATATTAATCATATCAGTTTTTGTGATAGTATCGGTACAACCAAATATATTTTGCGTTACTAACCTAACTGTATAGATACCTGGAGTCGTATAAACGTGATTAGGGTTTTGATTAGACGAGGTACTGCCATCTCCAAAGTCCCACTCCCATACAGCTACATTAGTCGACATATCATTAAACTCAACCAAAAATGGCAAACAACCGTCAGAAGTATCTGCGATAAAATCAGCATTTGATTGCCCTACTACAATTAATGAGTCCATATGAATTGTACTAAAGCATCCTTCAGCAGCTTCAACAGTTAATTCAACATCATAACTTCCGTTAGCGGTATATGTATGTGTAGGATTAGCATCGGTTGAAGATGAACCATCACCAAAATTCCATAACCAAGAAATCGGGTTTATTGAAGAATCAGCGAATGCAACAGTAACAGGATTACAATTTCCAGTTGAAGTAAATCCAAGAGCCGCATTCGTTAATTCAATATTATTTTTTGTAGTATCTTTTTGACAACCATTTACGTCTTTAATAATTAATGTGACTGGATTAATAGGGACAGAAGTGTAAATATGAATTGGATTCTGGACAGTATCTGTTGCACCATCACCAAAATCCCAATACCATTTAGCTGCATCAACACTCAGATCCTGAAATGTTGAAGTAATTGGCAAACAAACCGATGATTGAGTATATGTAAAGTTAGCAGAAGGCCGACTTACATAAATTGCATTTGGAATTACCAACGTATCTGAACATATGTTCTCATATGCAATCAATGTGATATCATAATAACCAGGAGTACTATAAGATTTATATGGAACAACATTGGAAGAATTAGAACCATCACCAAATTTCCATAGCCATGAAGAGTAATTAGTACTGTTATTATTTATATAAGCAACAACAGTAGTACAATTCGTTGTAGTTGTAAAATTAAAATTAGCTTTAGGATTAAAGACTTCTATTTGATATGCTAAATTAAAAGTATCAATACAGCCGTTGATATCAGTTACAATTAATATTACCTGATAAACTCCAGCATCCTGGTAAGCATGGACAGGATGTTTTACTATTGATGTATTACCATCTCCGAAGATCCAGAAATAATTTTGATAATTAATAACACCGGCATTAAATACAATATCAGAATTAGCACATGCCCTTCTAACATTTGAAGAAATTGGAGATGTAGCGTTGACCTGAAAGGATTTAGCAACATATGAATTACACTGATTGGTGTCAGTTATATTCAAACTTATTAAATAGGACGCATTGGTTAAAGGGTAGTTATATGTTGCCGAAGATGTATTAAAAATAATTCCATTGCCGAAATTCCACTTGTAAGAATTAGCAGCCTGAATTGTTGATGTAGTAACAATAACACCATTACAAAGACTTGTTGTATTAATCGCAAAATCAGTAACTGGTTTTACTACATAATAAGGCAGCGGATAAAACATAGTATCATTTACACCATTTAATCCCGTGATAATCACGCTCGGAATAAAGGCTCCGCTATCAGTATAAGTATGTGAAGGATTTGGATCATTTGATATATGTCCATCACCAAAATTCCATAACCAATTTAATCCGGAACTTAATGGAGAATAAAATTGAACATCAAATGGAGAACAATGTACTTCCTTTGGAACAACTACTACTCCACCACCTCCTAATGAACCTCCATTACTAGATCCATGTCCTAAGGTTGTATTTGGAAAATCTAATGTATAAGTACAGCTATCATTGCCAACTGTTAGTGTTAATGAAAACGGACCGTTCGAAGTATATAAGTGCGTTGGGTTTTGAATATTAGAAGTATTACCATCACCAAAATCCCATAACCACCAAGTAGCATTACTTGAATTTGCCTGGAATGCAACATTATATGGAGCAACGGTATCAATACATGTCATTGTAGGATTTGCACCTAAGCCTGTAATATTTACTCCATTACTAATTGAAATATTTGTCGGACAGCCGTTGGCGGTAGTAGTTGTTAAGCTAACGTTGAAATAGCCTATACCTGGAAAGGTATGTATCGCATGCTGATCGATTGAATTTCCACCATCGCTAAACGACCAATTCCATGCAACTGCATTATGACTGGTATCTGTAAATTGTACTATTAAAGGAGGACATGTACTTACTGTATATGTAAAACCAGGATCTGATTTATCAATATAAAATGTTTGAAAATTAGTAATCGTTCTTTCACAGCCACCATTTACTCCCCATGTAGTTAAACTTACAACATAAGTACCTGATTCAGAATAAGTATGCTGCGGATTTGAAAGTATTGAAGAAGTTCCATCACCAAAATCCCATAACCATTGCGTTGATGCACTGTTATCGGCAAAGTTGGCAGAAAATGGTGCACATCCAATTATAGGAGCGGGTGAAATATAATTGACAACGGGAGCATTCACATTTATTGCAATAGGATATATAAGTGTATCAGAGCATCCTGTTCCGCTATATGCAATTAATTTAGGAATATACAAACCGATATTGTTATATATATGTGTTGGATGCTGAGCCGTGGAAGTTGTTCCATCACCAAAATCCCAATGCCAAGATGTTGCTGCATTTGAATGGTCAGTGAAATTAACGGTTAAAGGAGGACAACCTGATGTAACATCAGGATTGAAAATTGCTTCAGGGGCTTCAACAATGATATTCAGATTTAAAGGATGACCCTCTACGCAGCCATTAGCACTAGTGGCTTGAAGTGAAATATGATAAGATCCTTGCGTTGTATAAGAATAATTAGGTAAAAATTGTGTCGATGTATTGCCATCTCCAAAGTCCCATAAATATGTATTGTTACCTGTAGTGCTATTAGTTAAAATTACATTAAGTGGTGCGCAGCCGATATAATTACTTATACCAAATTGCACAACCGGACTTGGATATACTGTAATATGATCTAACAAGGCTGAGTTAACACAACCATTATTATAATTCACAGTTATAGTTGGAATATAATTACCAGGATTCTGGTAGGTATGATATGAAGCGAAGGTATTGACATTGGCAGATGAATCTCCATGACTCCATTGGTAAGAGAATTTAGGATTCCATGTGGTGAATAAAGCAATATAGTGAGGATTACAACCAGTAATTGAACCCGAGGTTATCATCGGCTTAGGATTATACTTAATATGAATATAATTCTGTTTGGTCACTGTAGCAGGACAGCCATTAGCTGATACCGCAGTCACCGATATTGAAAAATAACCAGTGTCATTATAAACGTGATTAGGATTTTGAAGTGTAGATGTAGATCCATCACCAAAATCCCATAACCAGCTTATAACATTATTGGCTGATGCAGTAAA
>CALQOD010000025.1 GCA_943332105.1 Chitinophaga pinensis
CGCAGCACCTCGATGTTTCCATCATTTACACCAAAAAAATCAACTGCATTAGCGAAATCAATTGGAATTATTACCTCTTTCAATTAAAAAAAATTAAATTGTTGTTTTCATATTCATAAATGTCATAAAGACATTTCAAAAATAGGAAATTAATACTTCATATAAAATTAAATATCGCATCAAATAATATCGGATAAAAAGATATTAGGGCACTACCTAATATTTTGGTGCTTCAAGTAAAAACAATGTTATCTTTGAGGACTTGAAGATTCAATTTCAATTGAAAAAAATATTAATCATACAGACGGCATTTGTTGGAGATGTTATTTTAAGCACATCACTTATATCTTCATTGAAGAAAAGTAACCCAACCTGGCAAATAGATGTTTTGGTCAGAAAAGGAAACGAATCACTTTTACAAAACAATCCAGCTATCAATTTGATTTATGCTTGGGACAAATCAAAAAACAAAATCGCAGGTATTTATAAGATTTTAAAACAAATCCGCAGGGAGAAGTATGATTTAATTATCAATTTACAGCGATTCGCATCCTCTGGAATAATGACAGTTTTAGGAGGCGCAAAAGAAACGAGGGGATTTAGTAAAAATCCACTTTCTCTATTTTTTACAAAAAAATACACCCATCAAATTGATCTAACTCAACCATTACATGAAACGGCCAGAAACTTTACGATTGTTGCTGATCTCTGCGATGGAATAATTCAACGTCCAACTTTATATCCAACAAACAAGGATTACGAGAAAACAGAAAAATGGAAATTGAAGAATTACATTTGTGTTGCACCAGCAAGTATTTGGTTTACTAAACAATTACCATTTCAAAAATGGATTGAATTAATTCAAAAATATCATACTCAATATCCTTCACATGCTATATACATTTTAGGAGGCAATTCGGATATAGAATTAGGAAATAAAATTTCTGCTACTGTAAACTGCGATACCCTTTTGAATCTATGCGGACAATTAAGCTTTATGCAAAGCGCTTCGCTGATGAAGGATGCCCAAATGAACTTCGTAAATGATTCTGGTCCACTACATATTTGTTCTGCAATGAATGCACCTGTAACGGCCTTCTTTTGCTCCACTACTCCTGACTTCGGATTCGGCCCATTATCAGACAATTCAAGAATTGTTGAAACCAAAGAATTTTTAGATTGTAAACCATGCGGATTACATGGCTATAAATCCTGTCCAAAAGCACATTTCGATTGCGGGAAAGGCATCCAAATCGATATTCAATAAAATTTACAAATTGATTTTCAGATACTTGTTTAATATTTTACTTTAATATGTTATAACAACTGTTGTATATACATATATTTGTAAAAATACTACTCATGAAAAAAATAATTTTATCTCTTTTAGCTACCGTAATCGGATTAGCTTCGTCCGCTCAAACTAAATGGAGCGTTGACCCTACCCATTCTAATGTAAAATTTTCTGTATCCCATATGGTGATATCAGAAGTTGAAGGATTATTCTCAGGATTTGAAGGAACATTAGATGCGCCTAGTGCAGACTTCAACAATTCATCAATTAATTTTAGTGTGAACGTTGGCTCAATTAATACAAACAGTGAGCAGCGCGACGGCCATTTGAAGAGTCCTGATTTTTTTGATGTTGCAAAATATCCAGCAATGACTTTCACTAGTACATCTTTCAAAAAGATAAGTGGTAACAACTATAAATTAGAAGGCAAATTAACCATCAAGGACATTACAAAAAAAGTGACTTTTGATGTTACCTACGGTGGAACAGTTAAAGATCCTTACGGCAATATTAAAGCAGGTTTCAAAGCTAAAGGAAGTATCAAAAGAATGGAATATGGACTTAAATGGAGTGCTTTAACAGAACTTGGTGGAATGGTTGTAGGTGACGAAGTGGGTATCCTGTTTAATATTGAACTAGCAAAAGCAAAATAATTAACAATTACATCTGAATTAGTTTTTACAAGACCTTCGAAAATCGGAGGTCTTTTTTTATCAGATAGAACTACATTAGCAAAAAAATAAAATATGGAATTAGGAATTGGTTCTCGTGTTCGACATCCAGAATTTGGATCAGGAGTTATAATAAATGTAAAGGCGCGCACCTACTTAATTGTATTTATTGAGAAGGGGCAGATAGAAGTTGCCAAAACTTATATTTCTCTTGAAACCATTGAAGCAGTTGAACCCGACACTGATTTAGTAAGTTTGTATGATGTAGAAAAATCATTAACTAATATCATTAAAAAATTCAGTGACATTCAGGAAACAGTGCCAATGGGCGCAAAGTGGACAGGAGGTAAAATAATTCTACAACCAGGAAGTACAGGACTGCAAGGAAAAGAAATTCCAATTGATGTGTTTTTCAATAAAATCATAATGGTACGAGACCGGTTAAGAGTTATGGAACAACGCATTAATGCGCACGATAAATTGACAGAAGAAGATAAAATCAATCTGCAGCAATACCTTACAAGAATTTACGGATCATTAACTACTTTCAATGCTTTGTTTAAAGACAGCGACGATTACTTCAAAGGAGAAAAGACGAGCTAATAATTGATTTTTGAAAAATCAGGATGGTATTTTTTATGGTACACTTTAGACTCAAACCATTGATGAAATATAATGACCTCATGACTTCTTGGAATCCATTTATATTCAGGTTTATCAGACTGTAATAAAAGAAAATCTTTTTTACGATCGAGCCATGTGTCTTTAAAATCAAAACCATTCATGGCTAGGTGACGAAGGATTCGAAATGTAACGATATCGCGTTTACGAACAGACTTTGTTTTAGAAGTTCGTTCGATATGTTTTCTTAAACTTTGAATTCGTTGATCAGCAAGATTTATTTTTTCTGTTTCTAGTGTTAAAAAAATCTGCAATAATCTGATTCCGATATTCCACCCCTCCTTTTCATTTTCAATTTCTTTTGTATCCTGTAATTGGAAGTTTGATTTTTTATACTCGCCTTGTAAAAACAAATTAGTCGCTAGCAGGTATTTCCTTCTTGATAATTCCTCTTCCGTATTCCCTATTAAATCCTCTGCAATAATTTCATTTAAAGCCTGATTACTTTTCGAATAATTTCTTAAATAAATATTCAGAAAAACCAATGATTCCTTATAATAATTTCTATCTGCGGGACGCAAACCTGGGAATCGCAATGCTTCTTCATTACTCTTTAAAGCTTCGGCAAATTTTAAGTTGCTCATTTGCGTGGAAGCGAGATTAGTATAAGCCTCTGCAATTCTTGTAAATTGTTTTAGCGATGGTTGAGTTAATAAATGTCCGATCAAATCTCGAAGTGAATTCTCCGCTGCATCATACATTTCGTCAACATGATACAATTGAATTTTCAAAAGTGATATATTGTAATACACATTCCAACTAAAATATTTATTGTTTTTCAAATCTAAATTTTCAATTGCTGTATTTAAGTCTTGACGAATATCATTTTGTAATGATGACTGATCTTGAAACAAACGAATAAGTTTATAAACAAAATACTGAGCTTCAATAAGTGTATTTTTTCGGAGCTGCAATTCTTTTATTTCATCGATTAAGTATGCAGGATCATTTTCAGGATTTATAGAAGCATTCAACAAAAATTTCAAATTCAAAAAACATATCCACTCATCATACAGTTCAAATTTTTCTGATAGCATTATACCACGCTTAAGAATACGAATCATCTCTTTGTTAGCCACTCCTCGTGCGGCAATACTGTAAGAAACACCAATCATTTTTTTTGCTTCAATTAATCCCATAAAATAAGGAGAGTTTACATCCTCTCTATAAAGATTAACATCCAGAAAATTCGACTCATACATCTTTTCACGAAATCGCTCCACTAATTTTATAAAAGTGCGATGCTCCACTTGAGTTTGGCCGTATAACTTATGTTTAATATCGGCCTCAGAAAATTCTTTGTCCATATTCAGAATGTCAAATAATTTAAGCGATTTAGATTGCGTTAAACTTCCATCTTCATGTAATTCTAAAAACCGCCTAAATGATTTTTTTTCATGACTCCTCAATCGCGCAAAAAAACTTTGTGTATTTTTTAAAATTTCATTCATAATGCTTTTGAATTTCAGAAATATTGCTTTCTTTTGTAAGAGATAAAATAATTATGATAGAGTTAATCATTGCACTTTTAATGAATCTTGGTTTCGCTTTTAATAGCGATTCTATGGAACATGATCCGAATACAATTGTTACCGTTACCGACGAGCAAACTGGAGAATCCTACACTTACGGAGGAATTGGCAGCACTGGAGGTGTTGGAAACTATGAAAGCGCTCCAACTACAATACATTATATTCTGCACCTAAATAAAGATGGCACTTATGTGTTAATAAGAAGATAATTTTATAGGCATCTTTCGGGATGCCTTTTTTTATTTCAATTCGTCAAATTTAAAATAATCAAATTTAAAATATCGGCTTTTATTGTATCTTTTTATCAATATTTTAATTTTCATTATTTATTGATATTCAAATAATTAAATGATTTTTATCGTATAATACCTGAAAATAATCACTTTTTTAGTGTATCAATATTAAAGAAATGTCCCTTTTTCTTGTTTAACCATGCAGTACATTTGTATTTGTAAAGGGCTTTGTTCATACAAAGTAAAATTGTTTTGGCTTTTCTGTGTCGCTCAGGTCTCGTTCTAAACGGGACCTTTGTGTTTTTAACTAAATCCTATTTTTGCCAAATGAAGCTGAAAGAAATCAAGTTGTACTTGGACCAACAACATGATAAATACAATCGCATTGATTTTATCGAAAACGATCCGATTTTAATTCCACATTTATTCACACGAAAGGAAGACATAGAAATCAGTGGTTTTTTCGCAGCCACTTTTGCATGGGGCCAACGAATTACGATCATCAATAAATCGAAGTTGTTTTTATCGTTGATGGATAACGATCCATTCAACTTTATATCGCAAGCGAAACCAAGCGATTTAAAACCCTTTAAGAAATTTGTCCATCGCACGTTTAATGGCGACGATGCTATTTTTTTAATTCAGCAACTACAATTCATCTATCAAAAATACGGCAGCCTCGAAAACAGCTTTTTAAATCACCATCAAGCCAATCAACTACCGGCAACGTTAGCTAACTGGAAAAATGAATTACTCAAAACCACTCCAGATCATCATTGTAAAAAACACTTCGGCAATCCGTTGGAAAACTCCACCGCCAAGCGGCTTTTAATGTTTTTTCGTTGGATGGTAAGAAATGATAAGCATAGTGTCGACTTCGGCATATGGAAACATTTTAAGCCATCAGAACTCTACATTCCGCTTGATGTACACACCGGCAATGTTTCGCGAATGTTAGGCTTATTAAATAGACAGCAGAATGATTGGAAATCAGTGGAAGAACTTACTATTAAATTGAGAAAAATGGATGCTAAAGATCCTATTAAATATGATTTTGCTTTATTTGGAACTGGAGTGGAGGGAGAACTTAAGTTTTAATTATTTCGCGTACTGTTTATTGATCTCAGCATCCGAAGGTAATTCTGTTGAGGTATCACTCGATAATTTTGTCCATACCATATACTTACCTGACCCTTTGCATGCATAACCCACAATCGTATCGTTGGGCGAAAAATTAAGTCGCTGAAATATCCTCCATCGCTTATCTTTCTCTTGAACCCCAACCTTTATATCAAGTTTTTCAGTGTAGGTATTTTTGAGATAAACACGATAAGTTCCTTTGGACTCGATACATTGCAAACATGATTTGCCCCACTCCGACTTATACTTAACAATGTATTTAGCCAAATCATCATCGTCTAAAAACGCTGAAGAAAATAGTCCGCCGATTAATACAAATACTAAAAACAAAATTTTCTTCACTACCTACAATGGTTATTTTTTAAAATAATAATAGCTTCCTGATTGCCCATTTTTTTTGAATAATTCCAATCCTTACAAGCACCCTCAAAATCACCTTGTGCTTTTTTCACGAACCCACGGTTATTATAAGCTTCATAATTACCAGCATCAAACATAATGACTTTATTAAAATCATTCATGGCAAGATCAAATTTTTTCAATTTTGAGTAAGCACTTCCCCGCGACAAATAAGCTTGAACATGGGTACTATCAAAATCTAGAACCCTATTATAATCTTCCAGCTCTGCTTCATAATTACCAACACTTCCCTTCACAAATCCTCTTTTGATATAAGCATTATAATTCAAGCTATCATTCGATAAGGCTTCATCCAATAATTTAATTGCTTCTTGCGGGCGACTTAAACGAAATTGCACCATCGCCTTGTTGTAAAAGTCATTCGACTTAGCTTTATCTTGAGCATGGCCAGCGTGAAAAATCACAATTAAAAAAAAGGAAACTGCAATTCTAAATTTCATTGACTTCATTTAAAAAAGAAAGGCCGCCAAATGACGACCTTTCAACATATTTAAAACTTATTATTTATCGATGCTAATTAGTTCAACATCAAAAACTAAAGCAGAGTTAGGCCCAATTTTTCCACCTGCACCTTTTTCACCATAAGCTAAGTTGGAAGGTAAATACAATGTCCATTTAGAACCAACAGGCATTAATTGTAAAGCTTCTGTCCACCCTGGAATTACACCACTAACAGGAAATGAAGCTGGCTGACCACGATCAACAGAACTATCGAAAACAGTTCCATCGATTAAAGTACCATGGTAATGAGCAGTGATTTTATCATTCAATGTTGGCTTTGCACCAGTACCCATTTTAATTACTTTATATTGTAATCCGCTTGCAGTAGTAGTCACGCCTTCTTTCTTTTGGTTAGCCGCTAAAAACGCCTGACCTTTTGCCTCGTTTTCAGAACCTTTAGCCTTTTCCTTACCTGACATATAAGTTTGGATAGCACCTTCGCAAGCCTGAACTGTCATTGCTGGTTTATTAGCAAAGAAATCTTTCATCCCTTGAGCCATTACATCAATGTTCACATCATCTAGATTACCTTGCTTTAAATTGTTTGCAATCGATACCCCAAGGCTGTAGCTTATCGAATCTTTTTCTGTTTTCATATTTGTTTTTGATTTTTCCTGAGCATTACAAGAAGAAACTACCATTGCTATTACAACAGCAGGCAGTAATAATTTTTTTAGTATCATTTTGTTGTTTTTATTTGAAGGCAAATATAGGAAATAGTCTATTTAGTTATTAGCAATACTTTAAATTAACTTAATTTTATTTTGAATGTTTATTTAACAAATTGATGGAATAACAAGATTATATTTGCACTCATATGCCCTTTCAGCTAACTTCTCAATTTCAACCTACCGGAGACCAACCAGAAGCCATCGCGCAGCTATCAAAAGGTATAAACAATAATGATTTTGCCCAAACATTATTAGGAGTAACTGGATCAGGGAAAACATTTACCGTGGCCAATGTGATTCAGAATATCCAACGTCCAACGCTGATATTAAGTCATAATAAAACGCTGGCTGCTCAGCTATATTCTGAATTTAAACAATTTTTTCCTACTAATGCGGTGGAGTATTTCGTATCCTATTACGATTATTACCAACCTGAAGCATATTTGCCAACTACGAATACCTATATAGAAAAGGATTTATCAATAAACGAAGAAATTGAAAAGCTTCGTTTAAGCACAACCACTTCCCTTTTATCAGGAAGAAGAGACATCATCGTTGTATCCTCCGTTTCGTGTATATATGGAATGGGTAATCCTGCTGACTTTGCAGAGAATATCATCAGGATTCAAAAAAAACAAAGAATCAGCAGAAATGCTTTTTTACATCATTTAGTTACTTCCCTCTACTCCCGTACTACATCAGAATTTAAAAGAGGAAATTTTAGGGTACAGGGCGACACAGTGGATGTATTTCCTGCATACAGCGACTTAGCAGTGCGTATAACTTTTTTTGGCGATGAAGTAGAAGAACTTGCTACCATAGAACCAAGCACAGGTAAAAAATACGAAAAGCATGATCACCTTGCTATTTTCCCAGCCAACATATTTGTTACCAGCCAGGCTCGTCAGCAAGGAGCCATTCATGCTATACAAGCTGACTTAGTTAAGCAGATAGATTACTTTCATGATATCGGAAAACATCTTGAAGCAAAACGATTAGAAGACAGAGTTGTCTTTGATCTCGAAATGATTCGTGAGCTTGGTTATTGTTCTGGCATTGAAAATTATTCGCGCTACTTTGATGGAAGAGATCAGGGCACCCGCCCGTTTTGCCTGATGGATTATTTCCCAAAAGACTTCTTGCTGGTGGTAGATGAAAGTCATGTCACGGTGCCGCAGATACGCGCCATGTATGGTGGAGACCGTTCGCGAAAAGTTAACCTAGTTGATTATGGCTTTCGTTTACCCTCAGCAATGGACAACCGACCGCTAAAGTTTGAAGAATTTGAAAGCATAATCAAACAAGTAATATTTGTAAGTGCTACACCAGCTAACTACGAGCTTGAAAAATCAGAAGGGGTAATTATAGAACAAGTCATCCGTCCTACTGGATTACTTGACCCCCCAATTGAAGTTAAGCCAGTAACCAATCAAGTGGATGATTTACTAGAAGAAATTGAGAAAACCATACAGAAGAAAGAACGTGTTTTGGTTACAACACTTACAAAGCGAATGGCGGAAGAATTAACGAAGTATTTAACCAAATTGGATATCCGCTGCCGTTATATTCACTCAGAAGTAGAAACTTTAGAAAGAGTTGAAATATTACAGCAACTGCGAGCAGGAATTATCGATGTATTAATCGGAATTAATTTATTAAGGGAAGGATTAGACTTACCTGAAGTATCATTAGTTGCTATTTTAGATGCCGATAAAGAAGGTTTCTTAAGATCAAACAGATCATTAACACAAACAGCAGGAAGAGCAGCAAGAAATTTAAATGGGCGTGTGATAATGTATGCCAATAAAATTACCGAAAGCATGCGCCTTACTATTGATGAAACTAATCGCAGGAGAGAAAAGCAAATGAAGTACAATGAAGATAATGGTATTACCCCAACAGCGATAAACAAACCAATTGAATCTTCATTTAATTATACTGCTCAAGAATCAAGAAATAATAATATTAAATCCTATTACGAAAATGATTCTTTGAATATTGCATCAGATCCAGTTATAAAATATATGACAAAAGAACAATTGGACAAGACAATATCAGACACAAAAAAGAAAATGGATGCAGCTGCTAAAGAATTGGATTTTATTGAAGCAGCGAAATATCGTGATGAAATATACTCATTAGATCAGGTTAAAAAAGAAAAATTTAGTTAATCAAATGACCCCAGTACTTATTTTAAGCGCAATCATATTTTTTATAGTTAGTATTGTTGGCTGTTTGATTCTAACACTATCAGCAAAAAAAATAGCGCCAAGAAGTCTTCGAGCAATAATTACCTTGCACTTTATATTAGGAGCATTAGTATTGTTGTTATATTTCCTGAATAAATCTATTGGAAATTTATACCTTTCATTTTTTTGTAGCGGGCTTTTCCTTTCTGGAGTTATCATCAGAAAAAACCTAAACTTAATTCTTAAAATTTACTTCGGACTTTTTCTTTCACTCATCCTATTCTTCGTTTACTCTCCTTCTCTTCTCGCCTACTTTATCACTGGCAACTACAACAAAGTGAAGTCGCCGCAAATTATTAATTTAAAAGAAAACTTTTACCTTGCCGAACAGCAATCAATGTTGGGCTTGAGCAAGGATTTAGCCACCTATAAAATTTACAAGAAAAACGGTCTTTATAAAAAAACTATTTTAAGGGATATTGATTTCGGAGGTAAAATAGATAGTATTCAATTATTAAACTTTACAGATGACACCTTGATTATTAAAGGATTTTTAAATAAAAGAGATACTACACTTTTTAAAAAGCCTGGAATATTTAAAAAAAATGATATTCGAATAGTAAAAAACAAGTAGCATCTAATAAATATTATTATTAACTTGCATTAAAATATTAAAAGAATGAAAAAAATAATTACACTTTTAGGTTTTATGTGCTTAAACAGTTTTTTGTTTGGCCAATCAAAAAGCTCAGAAATATGGTTAATAGACCTTAATGAGACTGAAGTAAAAGTTACTGCTAAAAACGAAACCAGAATTACTAATAATGATTTTTACGACAATCAGCCTTGTTTTTCAAAAGATGGAAGTATGATCTGGTATGCAAGTATGCCAGATACGGCACAGAGCGACATCTATAGTTATAATTTAAAACTGAAAGAAACAAAACAAGTAACTAATACTCCAGAAAGCGAATATCAACCCTACCCTATTCCATTTTACAGAGATAAATTATCAATTGTTAGAGTAGATGTAGATGGAGCACAACGTTTTTACCAGATAGAAATGGACGGCACTGAGCCAGCAACTTTATTACCTAATGAAGACTCCGTTGCTTATTACTGCTGGATGAATGATACCACACTTGGCATGTACATGCTTAATGGTGTTGGAGGGGCTTTACACCAATACGATTTAATTCCGCAACAGTCCATTTTAATTATGCCGAATGGTGGCTTTGGAAGATGTCTAGCAAAGATTCCAGACTCCGACAATTTAAGTTATGTATTATTTAATAGTGATCATAAAGTATATTTAATGAAATATGATTTTGTTGATCAGAAAAGAAGCATAATCATTGAGATGCCTGAAGGGGTAGAAGATTATGCATGGGCACCAAGTGGGAAACTTTTTTCTTCAAGCAAAGGAAAATTATTGTACTATGATTTAAAATCTGAAAGTGGTAAATGGACAGAGCTAACAGATTTCTCAAAAACAATTGGTAATTTTTACAGAATGTGTATTAGTCCGAAAGGCGATAAAATTGCGGTAGTATCTTATAAAGGTGCTCGTCCATAAAACCAAATTTGAAAAGCAAAGTAAATTTCGATTTCATAATTGCTGGTCAAGGTTTGGCTGGTTCATTATTGGCGTGGTTTCTAATTAAAGCAGATAAAAGAGTACTAGTAATTGAAGACAGTAATTGCCAAGGAGCTACTGAAGTAGCATCGGGGTTAATGCACCCTGTTACAGGACGCAGAATTGTAAAATCATGGAGAGCGGATGAGTTTATTCCAAATGCAGTTAAGTTGTATCAAACAATAGAACAAGAGTTAAACACCCGTTTTTTTTACAACACTCCTATTTTAGAAATTTACCATGACCATGGAAACCGAAACGATTGGATGAACAGAAGTGTAACCAGCGGCATTGGAGAATTTATTGGCAAAGATTATGAAGCTAACGAATTACCAAAATCATTAAAAGCTCCTCTTGGTGCACTAGAAATAAAAATGACCGGGTGGTTAAATGCAAGTCGATTTAAAAACGATATGCGTCAATGGTTAATCGACAATCAATCTTATGAAGAAGGAAATATTGATTATCATTTATTAGAAAGCAATAACACACTGTTTAGTTTTAAAGATATCACTTTTGAAAAGTTAATTGATTGCAGAGGATATTACAGTTCTAAGAGCAAGTCGTGGAATTACCTCCCCTTCAATCCTGCCAAAGGCGAAGAAATTGTTTTCACTTCGGATACTGATCTTTGGAAAGATTTTATTTATCACAATACATTTAAAATTATCCCATCTGAAAATAATGAATATCGTTTTGGAGCCACTTATTCCTGGAACGACACCAGCAATGAAATAACATCTGAAGCGCGCGAAAAGCTCATGAACGGCTTGACATCACTGTTAGATGCGCCATTTACAATAACTGGTCAGCGTGCAGGAATACGTCCAGCAACAAAAGATCGACGACCACTTATGGGAGCACATCCGATTGAAAAAAATCACTTTATTTTTAACGGATTAGGATCTAAGGGTGTCAGTACTGCGCCTACACTTGCAAAGGAAATGCTTGACTTTCTTTTAAACGAACAAAAAATCAATTCTGAATATTCACTGGAACGCTTTAATTTTCCAGGTTATTAATTCGCTGTAATAAAGTTGGATGCGAATAATAAAGAAAAACAAATGCAGGATGTGGTGTGAGATTCGTCAGATTATCTTTTGACAATTTTTTCAAAGCTTCCATCAATGGTAATGCACCATAAGTTTCTTTCGCATAGTTATCTGCTTCGTATTCATGTTTGCGAGATAATGAATTTGTTACCATGCTCAATAAAATTGAAACAGGGCTATACAACATGAAAAATCCAATCATACCTAAAGGAAGTACCGCAACGGGAGCGCCAAGTACATTCGACAAAGCTGGAGTATTAATAAACTGTCCTAATAAAAACAGCATTAATCCAGTTTGCAAAATAGATATAATTGTCATTTTGTAAGTATGCTTTCTTTTATAGTGACCTACTTCATGCGCCATCACAGCTACCAACTCATCTACGTTATGCTTTTCAATCAGGGTATCAAATAAAACAATTTTTTTCTTTGGACCTAATCCTGAAAAAAACGCATTCGCTTTTGCTGATCGTTTACTACCATCCATCACAAATAAATTAGATACAGGAAATTTAACCTGATTACAATAATTCACTAATGCAGTCCGCAATTCTCCATCAGGAAGCGGAATGAGTTTATTAAACAAAGGCAAAATTACAGAGCTGTAAAACATACTTAGCAACAGCGTAAATCCGCTGATAGAAAGCCAAGCTATCCACCAAAAGTTTGATCCAGAGATCTGATAAAAAATCACAAACATACTTAACAAGCAACCTCCTATCAACCCTCCTAGTAAATATCCTTTTAGCTTATCAAGAATAAAAGTTTTGATTGTGGTTCTATTAAAAGCGTACTTCTCTTCAATCACAAATACTGAATATAAAGATAGTGGAGTATTGATGATATCCATGACAATACCATAAGAAGCGAAGAATAATAAAGTATGTAAAATTAAATCTTGTGTATAACGGCCAGTAAATTCATACAGCCATCCAAAACCACCAGTAAACAATATAATGATAGTTATAAAAAATCCAATGATTGAACCTAATCCACTCAATTTCTTTTTATCGAAATCATAATTCTGTGCTTTCGTATATTCCTCCTTGTTATACAAATCAGCTAACTTTTCAGGAACAATACCTGTCCACGATTTACCATTCAAATATTGCATCACCTGCTCCAATACAAACATGATAGTTATAATTGAAATCATTGATATAAGGATTATACTCATTGCTTAATGATTAAATTTAGATTTCAAATAAAAACCAGTGGCCGATTTTTCTTCTTTTATTAAATCTTCTGGTACGCCTTCAAAAATAACTTCTCCACCACCATTACCACCATCCGGACCTAAATCGATTATCCAATCGGCAGATTTAATAATTTCCATATTGTGCTCAATCACAATAATCGTATTTCCATTACGCACAAGTGCATTGAATGCATCGAGCAATTTTCTTATATCATGAAAATGCAAACCTGTTGTAGGTTCATCAAAAACAAATAAAGTATTATTTGCTTGACTTCCTTTATTTAAATAAGATGCTAACTTAATTCGCTGTGCTTCGCCACCACTTAAAGTACTTGAGGCTTGTCCAAGGCCAATATAACCTAACCCAACATCGGCCAGTGGTTGCATCTTATTAATTATTTTTTGATGTAAACCATGATACTTTTCAGGTCCTTGATTTTCAGCAAAAAATTCCAAGGCTTCCTCAACAGTCAATTCCAAAATATTGAAAATATTTTTCCCTCTGTATTCCACAGCTAAAATATCATCTTTAAATCGCTGCCCATTGCAATTATCACATTTCAGATGTATGTCTGCCATAAACTGCATCTCAACAGTAATGATCCCATCTCCGTGACAAAATTCACAGCGACCACCTTCAACATTAAATGAAAAATGTGAAGGTTTTAAGCCACGTTGACGGGATAATGGCAAATCGGCATAAAGACTTCTGATTTCATCAAATGCTTTTACATAGGTAACTGGATTAGAACGAGAAGATTTACCAATTGGATTTTGATCCACCATTTCTGCATCTTTAAAATCTTGATAATTTCCATCCATACGATCGAAATTACCTGTAGCTTCTGAAAAACCTCCAATAATTTTTTTAATAGCAGGGAATAAAATCTTCTTTACCAACGAAGTTTTTCCTGAACCACTGACACCTGTTACAACTGTAAGTACTCCCATAGGAAACTTAACATGCACATTTTTTAGATTATTTTCACGAGCACCTTTGATTTCTACAAATTTCTTCCACTTTCTTCTTTGAAGAGGTATTGGAATAACTTCTTTTCCTGTAAGATACTTTGCAGTTAAACTATTTTCTTCTTTCATCAAGGCATCTGCATCGCCTTGAAAAACTAATTGCCCTCCATGTACACCAGCCATCGGTCCAATATCAATTAACTGATCAGCAGCACGCATAATTTCTTCGTCGTGTTCCACCACTATAACGGTATTGCCTATCTGCTTTAACGATTTTAACACACCAATCAAACGTTCTGTATCACGCGAATGAAGACCGATACTTGGCTCATCTAAAATATACATTGAACCCACCAAAGTACTACCCAATGATTTAGCAAGATTAATTCTTTGAGACTCACCTCCTGATAGCGAATTCGATAAACGATTTAGCGTCAAATACCCTAAACCAACATCAAATAAAAATTGCAAGCGGCTATTAATTTCTGTTAATAAACGATTACCGATTTGCTCATCTTGCTTTTCAAATTTTAAATTATTAAAAAAAGCGAAAGCATTATCAATGGGAATAAGAACAATATCACTAATAGATTTCCCTCCTACCATCACGTAATTGGCATCTTTGCGCAAGCGAGTTCCTCTACAATCAGGACATGGCTTTTTCCCTCTATAACGTGCCAACATCACACGATATTGGATTTTATACATCTGCGATTCAAGGTGCTCAAAAAACTGACTCAGACCCTTGAAATATTTATTACCCGTCCACAAAAGTTTTTTATCACTTTCGTTGAGCTCATAATAAGGCTTATGTATAGGGAAATCGAATTTATGCGCATTCATAACTAGCTTATCATTCCAGTCTTTTAGTTTTTCACCACGCCAACACATGACAGCACCATCATAAACTGAAAGACTTTTATCTGGAATTACTAAATCTTCATCAACGCCTATTACGCTTCCAAATCCTTCGCATTTTTTACATGCTCCAAATGGATTATTAAAACTGAATAAATGAACGGTTGGTTCTTCAAAAATAATTCCATCAGCTTCGAAACGATTTGAAAACTCCTTTACAACAACTTTATCATCTTCAAAAATATACAAACGACAAAGACCACGACCTTCATTAAATGCGATTTGAGCCGAATCAGCAAGGCGAGCTAATAATTCATCATCTACATCATCGTGAACCAATAAACGATCAACTAATAAATTAAAACCAGGAATCAAAAGAGGTATTGATTCAACGATTGCATCAGTAGCTTTGGTTACAGTTTTTTTTGGTGCTGTTTTCTTTACATTAGGTTTTACTTCGGATTTCATTTCTTGCAACAATTCTTCGATTTCTTTTTGAGAATCGTTTACAAACAGACGATCGAATCCTTTTTGTTGCAACGATGATAATTCATCAGCAACTGTTCTGCCTGTGTACTGATAGATTGGAGAAGTAATTATTATTCGTTTATTTTTATTGCTAATGATGAAATCAACAATATCAGACACATTATCCTTTTTTACTTCATTACCTGAAACCGGAGAAATTGTTTTTCCTATGCGAGCAAAGAGCAATTTCAGATAATCATATATCTCTGTTGATGTACCAACAGTGGAACGCGGATTACGCGAATTAACTTTTTGCTGAATAGCAATAGCAGGTGCTATCCCGTGAATATATTCTACATCGGGTTTATCCATGCGTCCAATAAACTGACGAGCATACGACGATAAACTTTCTACATAGCGACGTTGTCCTTCTGCGTACAGTGTATCAAACGCAAGCGAACTTTTTCCTGAGCCACTTAAACCAGTTATAACAACAAATTTATTTCTAGGTATTGCTACATCTATCTTCTTCAGATTATGCACAGCTGCTCCCTTAATAAGAATAAAATGTTTTGAGTCGAGCGAGTTAAAATCAGGCATTTAGTTAGTTGTAAAATCGGGGACAAAGATAGTCAGATAAAAGCAAACAAAACAGAAAGCGACAATATAATGAACCTCTGTAAAACAGCGCGGGGCCTTCTTGCAATGGAGCTCTGAATTTTATTTCATTACTTTTCTTTGATTTGATTAAACCACTCAACTCAACGGCATCCTCTTCTTTATCACCACCACTTTTTTTATCCGTACTTTCAGCTAAAATTTTCCAATTATATATGATTTTATTGGACGAATCTTTTACATACGTTTGCATATCGATTCCAAGCATTGCATTAATAGAAGCAGCATACGTCTCACCAGCTTTTGTATGAATATTATCTAATGCTGTTTTATTATCTACAGTTAAAGAGATAATAGTTGGAGCAGCTACTTCTGGAGCTTGATTTCTAAAAACTATTTCTAAGGCATCGACAGGTTCTGTTGGAAGATTATCTTTCGTAAACAACCCGAACCACGTCTCCGTATACTCTTGCTTAGCGCCCCACAAAAATGCATACGAACCTAAGCAGTAATTGTAATGTGGTTTGATGTAATTGTTGTATCGATCAAAAAAAACTTGCTTTTTCTCAGTACTAGTTTGCTCAATTGAAACATCCCATGACGTTTTGGGCGACTCCCAATAACCATTAACGCCCCATTCGGTAATCATGTAAGGGCCTGTCCATCCAAAACGACTAATATTTGTAGGAACAGCAGCAATATCTCCATAAGTATTCACGCAATATATATCGATATCAGGACAACGTTGTTTGATTAATTGCACCTCCATAGAATCGAGTCCTGCAGTAACAGTAGATGTAGGGTGATTAGGATCAACCTCATGAGCATACTTAGCAATATCTTGAACCGCATACCAGCAATTCGTATTGGTGTATTGAAGGTCGAGCTCATTACCAATACCCCACATTAAAAGTGCGGGATGATTTTTAAATTGATCAATTACATTTTTAAAATGATCAAGCTGCGTTTTTACTTTCTCGGCATTATTATAATCGAAACCATGACGCTCATGCTGCAACCAAAGTCCTAGCATGACAGTCAGTCCATGTTTTTGCGCTTCATCTAATATTAGTTGTGCATTATCAATTCCCCACGTGCGGATTGAGTTGCCTCCAATTTTTACAACTAGATCTAAATTCACTTCACCACCTAAACCATTCACATAATAAGGCTGTCCGTTACGATAAAGCTGATAACCTGTATCCGTCTTAATAACTTTGGTTTTACCTTCCTCATTTTTAGAGATTCGACTAACCCCTTCCGACTTTAAATCATTTGATTGGGCAAGTGCAGAAAAATTAAATGCAGACAAGCTGAATACTACCATTAAGGCATATAAAAAAGCAGACCCACTACAATTGATTTTCATTATACAAACAATAAATTTAGAATTAAAACAACACAATTAATATGATAACAAACAGAAGAACTTGTGTTGTTTCGAAGCGTTCTAAACTAATAAAAACAAATTCGAATTCAAAGCACTAACCACCAATCCACTGAATATCTTCTGATTCGTAGATTGTTGTATTATTTGCACTATTGGAGATGCGCCACATTGCCATAGCTATTACATCATGATCAATCGATTTATAACGCTTTAATTTTCCAATAAGCAAAAAAGAAAGTAATTTTAAAAACACTCTAGAGAGCATTTCAATAAACCTAAACTCTTTACGTGGGCCATTTATGAGCGAGGGACGTAAGAGTGCTGTTTTAGAAATCTTATAACTCAATAGTGCATTTTCCATCTCTCCTTTGGTACGCAGATAAAAATTACTACTTTTTAAATCCGCCCCAAGTGAAGAAACAACAACGAGACTTTTCACCTGATGATCAGCGGCTTGTTGGGCCAATGTTTCAGGAATTCCAAAGTCCACCTTCCTAAATGCCTCCCTAGAGCCTGCCTTTTTTATGATGGTACCAATGCAACAAAATACCGTATGCACCCCTTTAAAGCATCCCTGAATTTGCTCTGGATTGGCAAAGTCTGTAAGCACAAACTTTATTTTTGCGGACTTCAATGCGGGCTCGGTACGTCCGAGAACGATTATTTCCTGAACAGCAATCTCATTTGTTAAAATCTCTAGCAAAGCACTTCCTACCAAACCAGTAGCACCAGCAATCAGCACTTTTTGAGTCAAAGAGTTGGAAATCATGTAAAAAGGAATTTATCAGTCTGCAAATCTAAAAACTATTTAACTTTTTATGCGCATAAATTCGTAATTGAGTAAAATATCATAAGGAATTTCACGTATTATTTGCTAAATTTGTGAGAGGACAAAAAGCGAATATGACAGAAGACCAGGGCCAATTTGAGGATAATGAATTTTTAGGACACTCTTTGAAGAAATTCGAAGAGATGAGAAGACGTAAAACCAAGTATTTTTTTGATGTTGATACGTTATTAAACTTAATAGACCATTATCTAGAAATTTTAGACTTAGAAAGTGCTGAAGAAGTAACAAAATACGCAAGAAGTATTCATCCTGACAGCATCAGTTTTTTATTGAAAGAAGCGGAGTTATTTGCTTTGAATGGCAAAAAAGACCGCGCTTTATCACTACTTGAAAAAGTTGAAAAGGTTACTCCATTCGACCCTGAGGTTTTTGTTATTAAAGGCAATATTTATTCTATACTTCAAATCTTTGATCTAGCAATTGTCAGCTACAAAAAAGCTTTGTCATTAGCCGATGAACAAAAGGATGATATTTATTTCCGCATCGGATTAGCTTATCAGAGCATTGGACAATTCAATTTAGCTTTGGACAATTACAAACTTTGCATGCAAGATAATATCCTTAACGAAAGTTGTTTAAGCGAATTAGTTTCATGTTGCGAATTTGGCGATTTATATGATAAAGGAATTGAATTAATTAATTCAATTATCGATGAGGATCCATACAATTGCATTGCATGGTATCACTTAGGAGAACTTTACACCAAACAGGGCAGCTTTTTGAATGCCTTAAAAGCATTTGAATATTGTCTTTTAATTAACGATCGCTTTGCTCCGGCATACCTAGATATGGCTCAAGTTTATTTAATGAATGACCAATTTGAAGAAGCTATTGAGGCCTATAAGACTGCTTTCGAGTACTGTCATCCAGACTCCTATACCTACTATAACTTAGGTGAATGTTATGAGCAATTGAAAAAATGGGATGAAGCAAGAGACTATTATCAAAAAGCAATCAAATCGGATCCGTTTATGGCGCAAGCATGGTACGGCATGGGTGTTACTTATGAAGAAGAAGAACGATGGTACGAAGCTACCTATTACATCAAAAAAGCAATTGAAAATGATGATGCAAATGGTGAGTATTGGTTAGCATTAGGTGATTGTGAATATCAATTGCGCAATCAACCTGAAGCAGAAGATTGTTACAAAAAAGCTATAAAACTTGACCCAGATAACGCAGATGTATGGATGGCTTATTGCGATTTGCTGCATGACTTCAATATGGATTTAAAAGCAACAGAAATAATGGGAGAAAGCATATCCTATAACCCATTAAATGCAGAATTACATTATCGTCAATCGGCTTATCTTTTTTTATCTGGAAAAATTGAAGACAGCATGATTAAACTTGAAAATGCGGTTCAACTCGATATCAATCTTCATCACTTGCTATTTGAAATTGCACCTATGATGCAAAATGATGAACGAACAAATTGGATTATTAATACAAATAAAAAAATATGATGAATTTTCACTTATCGCATGTTCCAGAGAGGACAAACAAACCAAGACAATCGGGATTAACGATGGTTATGGACAAAGGATTGAGTATTAAAGAATGTGAAAACCTTGTTGATGGATCAGGGCCTTTTATCGATATCGTAAAACTAGGATTTGGAACTTCGATTATTACACCAAACTTAGAACGCAAACTTGCATTTTTTAAAGAATCAAATATTCCGGTTTATTTTGGCGGTACATTAATGGAAGCCTTCATAGTAAGAGGAATGTTTGAAGATTATATCCGCTTGATGGATAGATACAAAATGGAGTATTGTGAAATATCAGATGGTTCAATTACCATGTCACATCAACTTAAATGCGAGTACATCCACCGACTAACAAAATACGCAACAGTTATCAGTGAGGTAGGCTCTAAAGAGGAAGGTATTTTAATCAGACCTAACAAATGGATTGATATGATGCATGCAGAGTTACAAGCTGGCGCTTGGAAGGTAATTGCAGAAGCAAGAGAAAGTGGCACCGTAGGAATTTATCGTCCTAACGGTAAGGCACATGTGGTTCTGATTAATAAAATCGTAGCCAAAATCCCTGCTGATAAAATCATATGGGAAACACCTCAAAAATCACAGCAAGCCTACTTTATTCAACACTTCGGTGCAAATGTAAATCTTGGCAATATCGCACCAAATGAAGTTATCTCGTTGGAGACATTACGACTAGGACTAAGAAGCGATACCTTCTTTCAATTTCTTGACCACGATATGCAAGCTTTTAGACAGGATATTGAATCGATGGAAAAGAAAGAAACCACAGACAAGAATAAAACAGCTAAAGTATAATGAAAGAAGTAAGCGTTCAGGAACTAAAAAAAATGATAGACGAAAATCAGGAATTTCAACTGATTGATGTGCGCGAAGAATATGAGTTTGAGGCGGCCAACTTAAATGGAGAATTAATTCCATTGGCTACAGTTATTGATCAAAAAGATAAAGTCCGTACAGACATACCCGTTATTATACATTGTAAATCAGGAGGAAGAAGTGCGGTTGCTATTAATGCATTGGAATCCCAATTTGGATTTACCAATTTACACAACCTAAAAGGCGGCATCCTTGCATATTCAGCTGAAATAGATTCTTCCCTAAGTCCTATTTAATGCAGTACCGTTACCTATGATTTCTCAACTTTTGGATTTTATACTTCACATCAACGAACATTTAACTGTAATGGTCAGTTCTTATGGTACATATGTTTACGCTATTTTGTTTTTAATTATTTTTGTTGAAACAGGATTAGTAATTATGCCATTTTTACCTGGCGACTCTTTATTATTTGCTGTGGGTGCTTTGTGCGCTAATGAAATCAACCATTTAAATATTTTTTATATTATCGGGCTGCTCATTATTGCTGCGGTGACTGGCGATAATTGCAATTATGCAATCGGTCGTTATCTTGGCGAGAATATAAAAGGATGGAATTTCAGAAACAAGCCTTTAGTAAAGCGAGATTATATTGAGAAAACAGAAAGTTTTTTCGAAAAGTACGGAACAAAGGCCATCATTATGGCTCGCTTTATTCCGATTGTAAGGACATTTACACCATTTGTGGCTGGTGTTGGTCATATGGACTATAAAAGAAAGTTTTTACCCTATGATATTTTAGGTGGAACCCTTTGGATTACATCCATGACAGTAAGTGGTTACTACTTTGGACAAATTGATTGGGTAAAAAATCATTTTGAAACTGTTGTGATATTAATCGTTTTGATTTCTATTTTGCCAATGTTGATTACTTATTTAAAACATCACTTCAGCAAGAAATAAATGAAACGATTTGCATTAATCGGAAAAACCCTTACTCACTCTTTTTCTAAATCTTATTTTCAGTCGAAGTTTGAACGCGAAGGAATTGAAGATGCCACCTATGAGAATATTGAAATCGAATCCGAAGAAGAATTAAAAGACTTAATTGCGCACAAGCATTTCGATGGATTTAATATTACAATTCCATGGAAAGAAGATGTTTTAAAACTGGCAGCTGAAGCAAGTGAAGAATGTTTAGCTATACAATCTGCCAATGTTTTAAAACTAACCAATAACGGATACAAGGCCTACAACACCGATTTCATTGGCTTTCAAGAAACCTTAAAACCTTTATTAAAACCCTATCATACCGCTGCACTTATCGTGGGTAATGGTGGATCATCAAAGGCGATTGCCTATGTTTTACAATTGCTAGATATCGACTGTCGTATTGCAACACGCGAAGCGACAAATGGAATATTTATTAATTATAGCGAGATACGGACTATCGATGTGCGTAATGCAACAATTATTATCAATACAACACCACTTGGTATGAGTCCGAATATAAATACCTTTCCAGATATCCCTTATGAAGGCATCGGCAAATTTCACTTAGCCTACGACCTTGTTTACAATCCAGCGGAGACTGTATTTTTGAAAAAAGCAGGACTTCAAGGAGCCATGACTAAGAATGGTTATGATATGCTGATTAGGCAGGCCGAAGAATCGTGGAAAACATGGAATCAATCAAACCAATAAAAACACAATCAATATCAGAAACTAATTAGTTCGTCGTATATTTACAATCTGAAAAGAATATTATCGTGAAAAACATTCAACTAAAAGACATCAGTATTATCTCGGGAATTATCCTTTTAGGCGCATTGAGCCGTTTAATTCCACATCCTATGAACTTCACTCCTATTGCCGCAATGGCTTTATTTGGAGCCGCTGTATTGAACGATAAGCGCCTTGCTATCATCATCCCTTTTGCAACGATGTTCATCAGCGATATTTTATTACAACTTTTAAATGGAACTGGATTTCATAATCAAATGTTCTTGGTTTATGGTTGTACTGTTTTTAGTTCGCTAATCGGATTTCAAATCAGAGAGAAATTAGAATTTAAAAATATTTTATTGGCTACTGTAGCTGGTGCGGTCTTATTCTTCATCACCACTAATTTAGGAGTATGGATGTTGGGTTATTATGGATATACATTGACCGGTTTAGTTAATTGCTTCTCAATGGCAATTCCTTTCTTCCGTGGTACAATTACAGGTGATTTATTTTATTCACTGGTATTCTTCGGAAGTTATTATTTGATAAAAAATCAGTCACCAGTATATCTGAAAAAATAATATTTTAAATATAAAAAAGAAACCCTGGACAATTAACTCCGGGGTTTATTTTTTGTTAAAGCTAATACCGCTAACTTTGCATACATTGTATTAAAATGATTACGAAAGAACAAGTTTTAGAAGCCTTAAGTCATGTAGAAGAACCCGATTTAAAAAAGGATTTGGTTACACTTAACATGATTAGCGATATTGAGATTGATGGAAAGAATGTAACCTTCACTGTAATACTGACTACTCCTGCTTGTCCGCTAAAAGAACTTATTGCCAACGCCTGCCGCAATGCTATAATTCATATGGTGGATAGTGAAGCAATTGTAACGGTAAATATGACAGCACGTGTAACAACACAACGCAATCAGTCGAACGATTTTTTAAAAGGAGTAAAGAATATTATTGCTATTTCTTCGGGCAAAGGTGGCGTAGGGAAATCAACTGTTGCTGCTAACCTAGCTATTGCAATGGCGCAAACAGGCGCTCGTGTAGGCTTGGTCGATGCAGATATTTATGGACCTTCGCAACCCATGATGTTTGGCGTTGAGCACGAACAATTATTTATCAAAGAGCGTGATGGCATCCAATTAATGGTTCCAGTTGAAAAATACGGAGTGAAATTATTATCTATCGGATTTTTAACAGACCCTTCACAAGCTATTGTATGGCGCGGACCAATGGCATCAAAAGCTTTACGCCAATTATTCTCCGATGGCGATTGGGGTGAGTTAGATTATTTATTTATTGATTTACCTCCTGGAACTGGCGATGTACACTTAACATTAGCATCATCTGTACCTCTTACTGGTGCAGTGATTGTTTCTACACCACAGCAAGTTGCCTTAGCCGATACCTTAAAAGGAATTGGAATGTTTAGAATGGAGCAAATCAATATTCCGATTATTGGTATCATTGAAAATATGGCTTACTTTACGCCAAAAGAATTACCTGATAATAGATATTATCTTTTCGGAAAAGACGGATGTAAAAAATTAGCTACTGAATTAAATATTCCATTCTTAGGGGAATTACCATTAATACAAAGTATTTGCGAAGGGGGAGATCAAGGTTATCCTGCTATCCTCGACGAACAAGGTCCTGCCTACTTACCCTTATTGACTATTGCAGGTAACGTAGCACAACAAATTGCAATTCGTAACGCACAACCAACAGCAGTGCATTCTTAATATGATAAAATCACAACTAATAATTCGCATCGAAGAAACCTTAGCACAGCTTCGTCCATACTTAGAAGCTGACAATGGAAATGTTTCTTTTATAGAATTAACCGATGATATGGTTGTGCGCGTTCAGCTTGAAGGGGCTTGCTCTTCATGTTCAATGAGCAGCATGACTTTGAGAGCCGGCATTGAGCAATCACTATTAAAAGCAATCCCGGAAATAAAATCCGTTGAAGCTATAAATCAAAACTAATTATTTATCCTCTTCAGGCAACTTACCATTTACGTAAGTATATTTTTTCAGCGTTCTACCCATTGAATCCATATCCTGCCAATTACCTTCACGCAATCCGTTTTTGAATTTACCAACGGTTTTTATTTTTCCCTCAGGACCATATGCGCGTACTATACCATTCTCGATATCATTCATAAATTCTTGTTCAAAAATTTTATTCCCATTTTCAGCATACTGAATATACCAGCCATTGATTTTATCATTAATAAAAGTTTTCTCCTCTGCTTTTGCGCCATTCGCATAATAAACAAACCACTTACCTTCACGAATGCCAGCCTTGTATGATTCTACTTTAGTTAACAAAGAGTCTTCAGAATAATAATTCCACAAACTATCCTTTTTCTGCATTTTATAGTTTCCTTTCGAGTGTATTTTTCCTGATTCGTAATACATCACTACTCGTGCTGATTTACTGTCAACTGAATTATTAATCTCTGCCTGTAATTTTCCACTCTCAAAAAAAGATTTAGAAACGCCAACTTGCCTATTGTTTTTAAAAGTAGTTTCGCCAAGTAGCTTTTTTGATTCGTAAAACTTTTTCCATATCCCCTGCTTCATGCCTTTAAAATCAACACAATTAATTGTATCATTGTTATATACTTGAAATGATTTCCATTCGGTATTTTGTGCTGATAAAATCTCAGCATTAAAACTGAGAAGCAGTAAAGTAAAAATTATAATTCGTATTCTTTTCATGGATGTAAATTTAATAGTTTCTTCAATATGCCGTGTTGGCCGATGGTATCTTATTATTTTTAATTTTGTTAATCTATGATTACTTCAAAGTATCTTAAAATTATAAAACGAAGCCTATTGCTTTTTAGCGTCTTTATTTTGATTTCGAACCTGTCACTTTCTCAAGTATTAACTGGCACTATTAAGGACAAATCAAGTGGGGAGCTAATGTTTGGTGCTGTAGTAAATATCAAAGGAACTTCATTAGGAACCTCAACAGATATAGATGGGAAATTCACTTTTAAAGCAACTTCTTTTCCCTGCACTTTAAATGTAATGTATATCGGTTATATAAAAGCAGAAATCATTGTTGCGTCTGCAGACAAACCATTACTGATAGAATTAACACGAGATTCAAAAACGCTAAAGACCGTTGAAATTTCTGACCGTCGCTTAACAGAAAAACAGAAAGAGTCACCAGTAACCGTAGAAGCACTCGATTATTTAGCTATCAAACAAACTACTGCTGCTAATTTTTACGAAGGCTTAGGTAATTTAAAAGGTGTTGATATAACCTCTGCCAGCTTAGGATTTAAAGTCATTAATACAAGAGGATTTAACAGCACATCACCTGTTCGTTCATTGCAAATAATTGATGGTGTCGATAATCAGGCTCCTGGATTAAATTTCTCGTTAGGTAATTTTCTTGGGTCTTCTGAATTAGATATTCAAAAAGTAGAATTGATTGTTGGAGCGAGCTCTGCCTTTTACGGACCAAATGCATTTAACGGTGTAATCAGCATGACTACCCGAAGTCCGTTTGTGCGCCCTGGCTTTGAACTGCAAGTGAAAAGTGGAACACGTGATTTACTGGAGACTTCGTTTCGCTACGCAGTGGTTTTTAAAAATGCCTTAAAAGAAGATAAACTCGGTATTAAATTCAACGCAAGCTTTTTTAAAGCCCGAGATTGGGAAGCGAACAATTTAAATCCTACACTCGCTTCTAGAAGTGACATGAATAATCCCGGAGGATATGATGCCGTAAATATTTATGGGGATGAATATTTTTCAGGTGGGGATTTAACGCAGGCAACTACATCACGACCAGGTTTTGGAATTATTTACAGAACAGGATATGCAGAGAAAGATCTTGTAGATTATAATACACGTAATATTAAATTAAGTGCAGCTGCACATTACAAACTAGATAAAGAAACTGAATTCATTGTTTCATCCAACTTCGGAACTGGAACAACTATCTACCAAGGTGATAATCGTTATTCTTTAAAAGACATTTTGTTTTTTCAGAATAGAATTGAATTAAAAAAGAATAACAAATATTTTATACGAGCTTATGTTACTGCTGAAGATGCAGGTAAATCATACGATGCATTTTTTACTGCATTATTACTTCAGAAATCTGTCAAGTCGGATAATGAATGGTTAAATGATTACACAACATGCTTTAACAACAATCAATATTTTCAGGCAATAAGAAATTTCCCAGGCTATCCGCAGCCACAACAATTTGCTCAGTATGAAGACTACCTTGCAGCAATTAATCCTTTTTTATTGACTAATTATTACGACTCACTAATACTTTATCATAATACAGCTAGTTCGTTTGCTGATGCATATGCTAATCCTGTAAAGAATACAACATCATTTTTAGTTCCTGGAACACCAGCATTTGATAGTGCATTTGCAAGTGTAACATCTAGAGAAACGTTTAACGGTGGTGGTTCAAAATTCTTTGACAAATCAGCATTAGCGCATATTGATGGCGAATATAAGTTTGATTTGAAATGGGTTCAACTAACAACGGGTGCTAATTTCCGAAAATATCTTCCTAACTCACATGGAACAATATTTTCTGATTCATCGGGAAGGAAAATAACAAATTCCGAATTTGGTTTATATGCTGGTTTAGACAAGAAACTTAAAGACGATAAAGTAAAACTAAACTTAACAACTCGTTTAGATAAAAATCAAAATTTTGGATATTTATTCTCACCAGCTATATCTGCAATATATTCTCCCAATAAAGATCACACCATTCGCATTTCATTTGGTTCGGCTATAAGAAACCCAACATTAGGCGATCAGTATTTGTTTTATAAAGTTGGTCGTGCAACGTTGATAGGAAACATCAACGGATTTGATTCTTTGGTTACAGTTCCATCATTACTAACGGCGCTGAGTTACCAAAGTACAGATTCACTTTCTTACTTTAATGTAGATCGTGTTAAACCAGAGCAAGTCCAAACCATTGAATTTGGCTACAGAAATGGTTTATTTGGATGCTTATATTCAGATATTAATGCTTACTTCAGTCGATATCAAAATTTTATTGGATATAAAATAGGTGCTGTTACAGATATTATTTCTACTCCTTTCGGATCAAAAGAAATTTATTTAAAAGATATCTATCGTGTAGCAACCAACTCAGAAGACATCATCAATACTTATGGTTTTAGCTATGGATTATATTATTACTTCAAAGAGTTTTATAGTATTAGCGCGAATTACTCGTTGAATATTCTTAACAGAAGTCCGATAAATATCAGCAGCAGTTCTGCATTCCCTTTTATTTCCGTAAAAAAAGGAGCTGCCTCTGACGATCCTTTAATCCCTGCATACAACACACCAAAAAACAAATACAATATTGGTATTGGCGGAAGTAATATCAAAAATAAATTAGGTAAAGACTGGGGATTTGCAGTTAACTACAAATGGGTTCAAGGATTTTTGTTTGAAGGTTCACCTCAGTTTACTGGCGATATTGATAGTTACGGATTATTAGATGTTCAAATAAACAAGAAAATTGAAGTTACTAAAACAACATTCAAAATTGGTGCTACCAATATTCTAAACAATAAACACTATGAAGTATTTGGTGGGCCGTTAGTTGGAAGAATGCTTTACTTACAATTATCTGTTGACTTAACTAAATAGGATCAACATCAATTTGAATAAGCAACTGCTGAACTTTTGATTCAGTCTTAAAAGAATGTATTGCCTCGCTCATCATCTTTTTTACTTCAGAAGCGTTAAGCGATTTCTCCACCTTTAAAAGTATTGTACGAATAAAATAATTTCGAATGCGATTAATAGATGGTTGATTAGGACCTAGTACTCGCTTACCAAATTTCTTTTTAAGCAATAATGTTAAATCGTTGGCAGCAGCATCAACCTGTGTATAATCCTGATGCTTTAATCTAATTTCAATCAAGCGGGAATAAGGCGGATAACCAAAATTATATCGCTCCGTTAGTTCTCTTTTATAAAAAGATTCAAAATCATGATTAATCACATCCTGCAATACTGCATGATCGGGACTATATGTTTGAATAATAACTTTACCCTTTTGATTTTTCCTTCCTGCGCGACCGCTTACCTGAGATAGCAATTGAAATCCTCTTTCATTAGAGCGAAAATCAGGATAGTGCAACATCGAATCTGCATTCAAAATCCCAACAACATGCACACGATCGAAGTCGAGACCTTTAGTAACCATTTGAGTACCCACCAGAATATCAATATTGCCGGCTTCAAAATCGGCTAAGATTGATTGATATCCATTTTTTGTTCTAGTAGTATCATGATCTAAACGCGCCACTTTTACATCTGGAAGAATTAATTTTAAGTCTTCTTCGATGCGCTCTGTTCCGAAGCCACGCATTTGCAAATCATAACTATGACAACTGCTGCATTCAACAGGTTTAATCATTGTTTGTCCGCAATAATGGCATTTCAATTCATTACGATTTTTATGATAGGTAAACGAAACATCGCAGTTACTACAAACAGGAACCCATGAACAAGCGCCACATTCTAAAAATGGTGCAAAGCCGCGTCTGTTTTGAAATAATATTACCTGATAATTCTTTGCAAGTGTTTCCTCTATTTCTTCAAGCAATTTACTTGAAAAATTACCTTTCATTGATTTACTTTGACGAGCATGTTGCACATTCACCAATACCACATCCGGCATTTCAATTCCTGCATAGCGTTTCTTCAAATTAACTAAGGCATACTTACCTGTTAATGAATTGAAATAAGTTTCCATGCTTGGTGTAGCAGAACCAAGTAAAACATCAGCACCTTGATGCGCAGCCATTACAATGCCTACATCGCGCCCATTATAACGAGGAGAAGGATCCGTTTGCTTGTAACTTGGATCATGCTCTTCATCAACGATAACTAATCCTAATTTTTCAAAAGGCAAAAATACCGAAGAGCGCGCACCTATAACTATTCTTGCTGAATGTTGATTTAGGTTATCATCAAGAATTTTATTCCATACCTCTACCCTTTCATGTTCATTAAATCGACTATGATAAATAAGCACATCCTGCCCAAAATGCTTTTGCAAGCGGTGAATAATCTGAGAAGTTAAAGCAATTTCAGGAAGTAAATATAAAACCTGCTTTTTTTGTTTTAATTGCTCTTCAATAAGATGAATATAAACTTCTGTTTTGCCAGATGAAGTAACGCCATGCAACAATGTCACTTTGTTGTTCTCAAACGCAAGCTGTATATCTTTCAAAGCTATCTGCTGAATTTCATTCAATTCCTTTGGCGGTACTACCTCACCGTTATATGGTGTAATCCGATCGGCCTTAATATTTTGAACAGTAAAAATATTTTTCTTTACCAGTGTAGTAATGATGGCAGTTGTAGAGCTCGATTCTTTTAACAAAATTGATTTCAACACGGCCTCTTCTCCTTGTTCTCGCTTTAATTTCATCAATGCCAGAACAACATCTAATTGCTTAGGAGCCTTCTTTTCAATTCCAGCTAAAAGTAAATTAAATTCATCCGAGGTAATATCAATAGAAGCATGAAAATCAACAATATCAATCATCTTTGGCTTGTAGCGCTCTTCAATTTCTTCTAAAACAAGAATGACTTTCTTCTTTACCATTGCCCGTATAATTGGCATTACTTGACGTACAGAAAGGATTTTTCCAATTTCATTTAAGGTTAATTCCTGCTGTATCTGCAAGGCCTCCCAAACTAAAAATTCTTTGTCTGTTAAAATGGAAGTATCACCATTAAAATCATCGTTGATAACAATCACTGATTCACTTTGTAGTCGTAATGCAACGGGAAGAGCGGCTGCCATTATTTCTCCAGGATAAGACATGTAATAATTACTCATCCATTGCCATAACTTAAATTGCGAAGTAGTAACAACAGGTGTTTCATCAATCACATCCAAGATATCTTTGGTAATATAGCCTTCAGGTTGATTATCGTGTAATTTTGTTACGATGGCTGCGTATACGCGCTGCTTTCCAAACTGCACCACAACTCTATGACCTACTGCAACTGCATCCTGCAATAAAGGAGGAACCTGATAAGTAAAAGTATCAGGCAACGGCAATGGAAGAATTACATCTGCAAATAAAATTTTATCACTCATGATTTATCAAGCCAGCCCTTTCTCCAAAAAAATAAAAATTGTAAAACTACTAATACTCCCATACCAATCATCACAATCGGATAACCATAGCGCCAATGCAGTTCCGGCAAATAATCGAAGTTCATTCCGTAAACACCAACTACGAAAGTAAGTGGAATAAAAACGGTAGAAATAATTGCCAGTACTTTCATGATTTGATTCATTCGGTTGCTAACGTTTGATAAATAAATATCCATCAAAGAAGCCGTAATTTCTTTATATGAATCAACAATATCGAGAACCTGAATAGCGTGATCGTAAGTGTCTTTTAAATATACTTTTGTTTGACCTGAAAACAATTCAGTATCTGTACGAAGTAAATCATTAATCTTATCGCGCTCAGCAAAAACTGCTCTACGAATAGCTATTAATTCTCTCTTAAATTTTTGTATTTGCTGCAATAAACTTCTTGTTGGCTGATCAAATAATTTATCTTCTAAAACATCCAGCGACTCACTCACAGCTTCGAGTAATGGAAAATAATTATCGATAGCAGTATCCATTAATCCATAAGCAAGGTAATCGACATTCGCAGTACGAATAAAACCTTTATCACTACGTAGGCGGGCTCGTACAGATTCAAACTGATCAATGTATGAATCCTGCATTGACACCAACAAATTAGGGAAAAGAAAAATAGATACTTGCTCATTTTTCAAATCCTCATTCTCTGCTCTATAAAACAAACGAGAAACAAGAAAAAGGTGATTTGAATGTTCTTCTATCTTAGGACGTTGATAGCCATTCACCACATCTTCCATTTCCATGCGATGAATCGAATAATACTCGCACAACTCTTCCAGCATTTGCTTTTCGCCAAGTCCTTTGATTTCTAACCAATGCTTAAACTGACTCTGTTCTTTAATTTTTTTAAAAGCCTCTGCTAAATTTTCGCAAGGCATTTCCATGATAGTTTCTGAATTATATGAAACCAAAACTAATTTGGGTATCAACGAATCTGAAGCTGGTTGAATAAGTCCTGGTGAAGCCCCTGGAGGACTAACACTTTTGCGGACCATTTTTAACCGATCGGAATAATATGCAGATTTCTTTTTCATTTCTATTCAAAAATAAAAATTCAGTGGAAATAAAGCACCATTGTTTATAAATGGCTTGTTAAACAGGAATAAAAAAATCAATTTTGTCATAAGATTTTAAAATATGGAACAAAAGGACGACAACACGTGGTATTCAACTTGGTTTGACTCTCCTTATTACCATATACTTTATCAGCATCGCAACCACTCAGAAGCGGAAAAGGCCGTATCTACCTTGTTGGCCTTTGCAAATGTAGAGAAAGGTTCAGAGGTAATGGACCTTTGTTGTGGGAAAGGAAGGCATGCTATTTTTATTGAAAAAGCAGGCAATATTGTTACAGGTCTCGACTTATCCCCTGCAAGTATAAATTACTGCAAAACATTTGAAAAAGACAACCTGTATTTCGAGGTGCATGATATGCGAGATGTTTATAAAGCAGATAAGTTCGATTATGTCTTTAATCTGTTTACCAGTTTTGGCTATTTTGACGATGAAGGGAATGAGCAAACGTTGATAGCTATAAAAGAAGGCCTGAAGGCTGGTGGTAAAGTAATTATTGATTTTCTGAATGTTACTCCTGTTATAACAGCCTTACCTACGCAAGAAATAATCAGTTTAGAAGGAATTGATTTTTACATTCACAAATACCTAGAAAATAACAGGATTTACAAGCGAATAAATTTTACAGACAAAGGATGTGAATATTCCTTTTGCGAAGAGGTGAATGCGCTGCAAATGAGTGATTTTGAACGATACTTTGAGCATACTGGGTTTAAGTTAATATCAGTTTCAGGCGATTACGATGGATCGTCGTTTAACAAACATCAATCAAAAAGATTAATTTTGCTAGCTGAAAGAAAATAACATGTTAGCCCAAAACTCTCTAGTTCTATTTTTAAGTGTGATAGCTGGTGGTGGCTTGTTTTTTATTTTGAAGAAAATACCACAACATTTTTTGAAATTAACGCTTTCTTTTTCAGGTGCATTTTTATTTTCTATAACAGTTTTACATCTGATGCCAGAAGTATATCAGCAAACGGATTACAAAATTGGAATTTGGATTATGATTGGTTTTTTCCTGCAAATTGTATTAGAGTTTTTCTCTGAGGGGATTGAACACGGGCATGTACATATTCATGAGCATCGGCATAATTTCCCATTAGCAATGATGTTAAGTCTGTGCTTGCACAGCTTTTTAGAAGCGATGCCATTATCAGCTAACAATAATGGAAACAATAATTTATTGATCGGAATTGCCATGCATCATATTCCTGTTGCATTTGCATTTGTGAGCATGCTGGTACAATCAGGGGTTAAGCGTAATAATGCCTTTTTATTCTTAGCTCTTTTTGGATTGATGGGCCCATTGGGTGCATCGACATCTTTTATTCTTGGTGCAGGTATGGTTCCTTTCCTAACTGCAATAGCTCCTAAAATAATGGCGATAGTAATTGGAATCTTTTTACATATATCTACTACTATTTTATTCGAATCGAGCGCTAACCACCGATTCAATTTTATGAAAATGGTAGTCATTGTAATTGGAGGATTGGCAGGTATTTTACTCAGCTGATTTTTTAGATACAAGCATATAACCTCTTAACGACGAAATTGATTTTTCATTCTTTTTTTTATCAAAATTAACTGACAACCCTTCAATTTCAAATTGATAATTAAACTTTTTACTTGAAGTATTTATTTGCATATAAGAATTTGCTGCATTATCATGTTGACCATATTCAGCCCTTAAGTTCTTAAAAGTGTTTTCTAAAAATATGGTGTCAGAACTTTGTTTGTTTATATTTATAATAATTGCAAAAAGCTTTTTATCATATTCAATATTGTAAGGTAAAGTATCAATATACCCCTTATCAAAATAAGAATTGTTTTCAGGATAAATACTAACGGGGAAATAATAATCAAAAGCCGTCACCATTTTACCTTCATGGCGCGTACAGGAGTAATCATAATTCATGTCAATATCATTATCCTTACTTACGATTTCAATGCTACTGTCAACCCCAATTAATGCTAAAACACGAGCTGTTTTATTAAAATACTCATCACTTTTTTCTTTAGTGATATCTGATAAGTTCTGCGTAAACAAATCCTGAATACTTACTACACCGTGAACATTAATCATGTAATCTACGATAGAAGCAATTTCCTTTTGATCCACCTTCTTAATTTCCTTCTTGGTTTTAACAGCTTTGCCATTAATAAGCATACGATTTTTTTCAAGAAGATTTTCTAATCGCAAATGCTGATTTAACGAACTTACCTGATATGCATTCCAGGGTCCGAAGCCTGATATCAATACAGCAAAAAACAAACTTAGAGGAACGAACTTAATATTTTTCCTGCGACTAATCAAAAAATACAATGCAACAATTAAAAGCCACAAAGAAAGTAC
>CALQOD010000026.1 GCA_943332105.1 Chitinophaga pinensis
GAAAGCAAAAGCGATATCGCTGTTTTTAAAAATAGGGGCGAATAACTTTTGGGTAATTGATCTACACCTACTGAATTAGAAGCGCTATATCCTAATTTATTAATTTCTTTTATAACAAAACTAGTTTGCTTTTCATCAATTGTTTCAAATTCTACTTCTCCACTAACATAAAAAACTTGAACCGCTTTTATGCCTTTATCTGTTAAATGTCTATCTATGCCTTGCGCACAACTGGCACAGGTCATTCCTTTTACAGATAAAGTTGTTTTATTCGACATGATACAAAAGTAACACATCAACGATTAAAAAAACTGAAAATGGGATAACAGAATTTATTTTTAGCATTTTGCTTTAATTAAAAATAAAATTTTAATTTTGCACCTCGATACGGTGATTGTAGCTCAGTTGGTTAGAGCGCCTGATTGTGGTTCAGGAGGTCGAGGGTTCGAGACCCTTCTTTCACCCTCAAAGGTCCTGTTAATCAGGACCTTTTTTTATTTTCTGGCCCAAAAAATTCATTGATTTAAAGCTTTTTTAATGATTTGATAATCCCTAAATTTGCACACCTCAAAAAATACATTTATGTCCGCAAAAAACTCCAATTCTGATTTAATGCATAATTATGATCGTCAATTAGGCGATTGGATTGAATCAGAAAAATCAGCCATTGAATTGATTCATATTATAGGCGATTTATGGTTCAATAAATCAATCGAATTGGTAATCTTCAGAAACCAATTAGTAGATAGAAGTGCAAGTCAGATTATGAACCTACATCAGTATGCACACGATTTCGTTAAGAAGCCGATTGATGTTAAAGATACAGTCGCTATTGCCAAGGTAATTCGTGAAATGAATATCGCTCCATCTAAGATAGATATTGGAAAGTTGGCTTTTGAGTGGCATAATGAAAAGGAAGGTAACGATTTGCAAAAGTTTTTAAATACAAAGCTTGTCAATTTTATTGGCGCAGATAAAAAGCAATTAGTACCTCGTGATGTAGTATTGTATGGGTTTGGTCGTATCGGACGTATTCTTGCTCGCGAACTTGTTGCTCAAGCAGGTAAAGGGGAGCAGCTTCGTTTAAAAGCTATTGTTGTTAGAAGTCGCTCGGAAGATGATTTGTCTAAGCGCGCTGAATTATTGAGAAGTGATTCTGTTCATGGACCTTTCCCAGGAACTGTTATTGAAGACAAAGAACAAAATGCATTAATCGTAAACGGTCATACTATTTTTGTGATTGATGCTAAGAATCCTGAAGATATCGATTATACAAAATATGGAATTAATAACGCCTTATTAATCGACAATACAGGTGTTTCAAGAGATCGTGCTGGTTTATCTAAACATCTTTCAGCTAAAGGAGTTGATAAAGTATTGTTAACGGCTCCAGGTAAAGGAGATATTCCAAATGTAGTGTATGGTGTCAATCAAAAGAATCATGCAGCAGACGAGAAAATATTCTCCGCAGCTTCATGTACTACCAACGCAATTGTTCCGATTTTGGAAGTGATTGAAAGATCTTTGGGAATTGAGAGAGGACATATTGAAACAATTCACTCTTATACGAATGACCAGAACTTATTAGATAATTATCATAGCAAGTATCGTCGTGGACGATCAGCTGCGATGAATATGGTTATTACTGAAACAGGAGCTGACAAAGCTGTTTCTAAAGTTATACCTCAGTTAGATGGTAAACTTACCGGCAATTCAGTGCGTGTACCAACCCCTGATGTTTCATTGGCTATCTTAAATCTGACAGTAAAGAAAGATGTAACCAAAGAGATGGTTAACGATATTTTGAAAGACGCTGCATTAAACGGTGCTTTAGTGGAGCAAATTCAATTCATGCAAAGCAATGAGTTAGTGTCTAGCGATTTAATCGGAAATCCTTGTGCATCTATTGTTGATAGTCCAGCAACAATCATCTCTAAAGATAATAAGGCAATGGTGCTTTATATCTGGTATGATAATGAATATGGATATAGTCGCCAGGTATTGCGTTTTGCAAAATATTTAGCTGATGTAATTCGTTTGACTTACTACTAAGACTAAATAAATAAACAGAAAAGGCTCCTCATATGATGAGCCTTTTCTGTTTATTCTCCTCCAAGAAAAGATTTTAAATCTTGAGAGGTGCTTCTTAATCGCAACTTGCATAATGCTTTCTCTTTGATTTGTCGGACGCGCTCACGGGATAAATTATATTTTTCACCAATCTCTTCAAGCGTATAGGGCTCATCTGTATCTATTCCAAAGAACAAAGTAATAACATCTCTTTCCTTTTCGTCTAGATAACTTAAAGAGTGCTCAATTTCCTTTTTCAAGGAATGATTCATCATAATTGTATCTGCCTGCGCTACTTCTCTATTCTGCAAAATATCCAGCAATGAACTTTCTTCACCATTTAATAAAGGGGCGTCAACACTAACCTGCTTCGTTGAAATTCTAAAAGCATTTGAAATTTTATCGATTGTCATCTCTGTAATTTGGGATAATTCCTCTAACGATGGTTCTCGTTCAAATTCCTGTTCAAGTTTAGTAAATGCTTTATTGATTTTGGTTAATGAACCTAATTGGTTTACGGGTAAACGAACAATTCTTGAATGCTCAGAGATTGCATGCATTATACTTTGGCGAATCCACCAAACAGCATAGGAAATAAATTTAAATCCCCTTGTTTCGTCAAAGCGCTTAGCAGCTTTTATTAATCCCAGATTACCTTCATTGATTAAGTCGGGTAGGGTGAGGCCTTGGTTTTGATATTGCTTTGCTACAGAAACAACAAATCGGAGATTGGCCCTTGTTAATCGGTCAAGGGCTGCTTCATCACCTTCTCGAATTTTTTTTGCTAATAAAATCTCTTCATCAGGAGAAACCATTTCCTCCTTAGAAATATCTGACAAGTATTTTTCTAGAGATGCGCTATCTCTATTGGTAATCGACTTTGTGATTTTCAGTTGTCTCATAATTGAATTTTTAATAAACTGAAAATTGCTGGCTCATTTAATCGGAAGTGTAAAGGACCTTAAAACAAATTTAATATAATTTTTCAGAAATCAAAAAGCGAAAGAAAATTCTTTCGCCTTTTAAACCAACAAACCAAAAAATGAAAATTTAACTATAATCCAAATCCATAAAATGCTTTCATACCATTGTCATATACTCCTTCTATAAGTACTCCGCCTTTTTTTTCTTTTAAATAATTTGTCACATCTGATACTGTTTTCATTGGTGTATTATCAATCGATGTAATAATAAATCCTTCTCTTACTCCTGAAGCTTTTAATTTTCCTGTTTGTAATTCTTTAATTTTCACTCCGGCTTCGATACCTAACTTATTTAGTTCATCATCGCTGGCATTTTCTAATGTTGCTCCTAAGGTGTTTCCAATTTCGTTTTTTATTATCGAAGTATTTCCTTCTTTGTTTTTCAAAACCACTTCAATAATTTTTTCTGCATCATTTCTTAAAATAGTAACACTAATTTTATCACCTGGCCGATAGCGTCCAACTTGTTCTTGAAGCGCTGGTGATGTCTTGATGATGGTTCCATTTATTTTGGTGATAATATCACCCACTTTTATTCCCGCAGTTTGCGCGGCACCCTCATTTGTTAACCCATCTACATATACACCATCTAATTTTTTAATTGATTTTTCTTTCGCAAAATCAGCATCAATATCTTTTATGCTCACTCCAATAAATCCTCTTTGCACTTTGCCAAATTCTAATAAATCGTCTACTACTTTTTTCACTATGGAAACAGGGATTGCAAAAGAATAACCTGAATACGAGCCGGTGTTTGATGCAATAGCCGCATTTATGCCTATTAGCTGTCCTTGTGTATTTACAAGCGCACCTCCGCTATTTCCTGGATTTACCGCAGCATCTGTTTGTATGAATGATTCAATAGGAAATTTTTGATTAGGTAAAATATGAATATTCCTTGCTTTAGCGCTTACAATTCCTGCTGTTACAGTTGATGTTAAATTGAAAGGATTGCCAACTGCTAATACCCATTCACCCACTTTTACATTGTCGGAGTTGCCATAAGCTGCATAGTTTAATCCTTTTTCATTGATCTTTAAAAGGGCAAGGTCAGTAGATGGGTCCGTTCCAATAATTTCTGCTTTGTAAGTTCTTTTATCATCTAATGTGACTTCTATTTCCTGCGCATTTTCTACTACATGATTATTGGTTACAATATACCCATCAGCTGACAAAATAACTCCAGATCCAGAAGATTGCTGTTCTTGTTGCTGTTGAGGCATTGGTTGTCCCCAGAAAAACTGAAACGGATCGAATGATTGAAAATTATTTTGATTTTGATAGCTAGTTTTTACATGTACAACTGTAGAAACTGTATGCTCTGCTGCTTGCGTAAAATCTACATTATTTGGAATTACAGCCTCGTAACTTACATTTCTGACTGGGAATTGTACTTGTTTCCTTTTTTCAAATAAATGGTTGCCGCTGGAAACAGTTCTTAGAATACTAGCACCTGCTATACTTCCTGCTGCTGCCACGAAAAATACAATTGCATAATTTTTTAATGTTCTCATAGCTATTTCAGATTTTATTTATTGGATAACGTATTTTTTTCTCAAAAGTATATTTGAAAATCTTTTCATTTTTAACTTTAACAATCGTTTAACAAGGCCAGTATTTTTAATTAATTTCGCAACGGCTAATTGATAAACGGATTTATATAAATTTACACAATGCATTTAAAGTTTTATAAATATCAAGGAACAGGAAACGATTTTGTGATAATCGATAATCTGCTAGGAAATGTGAATTTGAATCAGGAACAAATTGCATTTTTGTGCAACCGTAAATTTGGAGTTGGTGCCGATGGCTTGATGTTGTTGGAGAAATCAAACAATTACGATTTTGAAATGAAGTACTTTAACGCAAATGGCATTATAGGTTCAATGTGTGGTAATGGAGGTAGATGTATTGTTCAATTTGCACATGATATAGATTTGATACACAACCATGCGATGTTTTTAGCTTACGACGGTGTTCACGAAGCAACCATTGATACAAATGGACTAGTTGCTTTAGAAATGAGTGATGTTAGTGTATTTAGCAAAATAGATGATTTAACATGTGAGTTAAATACGGGCTCTCCTCACTTCGTGAAATTTATCAGTGACATTTCTGTAATAAATGTTTCTGAAGAAGGTAAAGCTATTAGGTATGGTGAAAATTATAAGCAAGACGGAATTAATGTAAACTTCGTTTGTGTGAAAAATAATACATTGCATATACGAACTTATGAGCGAGGAGTAGAAGATGAGACTTTAAGTTGTGGAACAGGTGTTACTGCAGCCGCTATTAGTTCAGTTAATTTGGGTTTGATTAATTTAAATTCGTTGCCTGTTATCGTACATACTCAAGGTGGTGATTTGGAAGTTTCTTTTGAATTTATTGAAGGAAAGTTTACCAATGTGGTCTTAACCGGACCTGCTTCAAAAACATTTAAAGGTGAAATTAAATTATGATAAGAGGGTCTAATATTTTATTGCGTGCAATGGAGCCATCAGATGTTGATCTGATGATGATATTTGAAAACGATCCGGAAAATTGGGCCGTTAGTGGTACAGTGAGCCCATATAGCAAATTTACAATTGAACAGTTTTATGAAAATGCTACGCAGGACATTTTTACTTCTAAACAATTAAGGCTTGCCATTGAAATGACTTCTGAGTCAGAGAAACATAAAGGTAAAACAATTGGCTTTGTAGATTTTTTTGATTACGACGTAATAAATAGAAAAGCGGGTGTTGGAATTTTGATTGGTGATTATGAAGAAAGAAGGAAAGGATACGCCCGTGAAGCAATAGATCTTTTTGTTCATTACGCTTTTAATACACTAAATATTCATCAGATATATTGCCATATTGAAATGTCGAATGAAGGAAGTGTAAAATTATTTGAACGCGCTGGGTTTAATCGTTGTGGTTTGCTTAAAGATTGGATATTGTATAATGGGCAATGGCACGATGTATTAATCATGCAAATTATTTCGACTTCAATATAATTCGAATGCGTAAAACACTTTTTTTTAAATTTATTTTAATTGCTTTTATTGCAAGTATTTCTTTGTTTAATTGGTTTTGTTCATCCAATATAAATACAGACGACCCACTTAAAAGAACTTCTTATGCTAATCTCGCAGATACTGTTCAGTATGTTGGTATGGAAACATGCAAGGGCTGTCATACTGGAGTACATTCAACCTTTATTCATACAGGAATGGGATTGTCTTTTGATCACGCAACAAAGAAAAAATCATCAGCTGATTTTTCTAATCATCCGGTAGTTTATGACGAATATAAAAATTTATCATATACTCCTTTCTGGAAAAATGATTCGCTCTATTTTTTAGAATACAGAACTGAAAATGGAGATACTGTTTTTCAACGAGAAGAGAAAATACAGTATATTGTTGGTTCAGGCCAGCATACTAATTCTCATATATGGGAATCGAATGGATACTTGTATCAAGCACCTATGACTTTTTATACGCAAAAGAAAAAGTGGGATTTGCCTCCTGGTTTCGAGAATGGAAATAACACACGCTTTAATCGCAATATTGGATTAGAATGTATGAGTTGTCATAATGGTTATCCTAAGTTTGAAGAAGGTTCAGAAAATAAATATTCTTTTGTAAAAAACGGAATTGATTGTGAAAGATGTCATGGGCCCGGTAGCGTACACGTGCGTGAGAAAAGTTCGGGAATATTAATAGATACGTCAACGGCTATCGATTATTCAATCGTTAATCCTTCAAAGTTGCCAATCGATTTACAGTTTGATGTTTGTCAGCGTTGTCATGTTCAAGGAAATGCTGTTTTAAATGAGGGTAAATCGTTTTTTGATTTTAAACCTGGAATGAAATTGTCAAATGTTATGAATGTATTCATGCCAGTCTACTCTGGTAATACATCTGCGCACATAATGGCTAGTCATGCGGAGCGTTTAAAGCAAAGCAAATGCTTCATTGAAACAATGAAAAAAGTGAATGCTCAAGGTGATGTAAATAATCTTGCTTTAAAACCTTATAAAAATGGTCTTACTTGCATTACTTGTCATAACCCACACGTAAGCGTTAAGCAAACTAATAAAGATGTCTTCAATGCAACATGTCGTTCTTGTCACGGAGATATTAAAAAACCAGATTGTTCATTGTCACTTGATAAGCGTAAAATCAAAAACAACGACTGCGTAAGTTGTCATATGTCATTTAATGGTGCTACGGATATCCCGCACGTTAGTGTACATGATCATAAGATTTCTATTCCTGTAAGCAATAAAGATATTGAGTCTGTTAGAAAGTTCATAGGTATAACAGCAATTAACAATTCAAATCCTCCGCGCATCGCTACTGCACAAGCATATATCAACTATTTTGAAAAATTCGGGATGGGTCCTGAAATGCTTGACTCAGCTTTGTTTTATTTGAAGGAAAATGGAATATTAGATGTAAATAAAAATATTGCGAAGCTCGTGCATTTATATTATCTGAAGAAGGATTATTCAACGGTTGTGAAATTAGTAGAGCAGACTAGTGATATAGAAGCTAAAATCAGTATAAAGCAATATGATAATTACTATGCATGGACAGCTTATCGAATAGGAGAATGCTATCAGCAAATAGGGAAATCAGATAAATCAAAAGCATTTTTTCGATTAGCTTATCAATTAGCTCCATTAGTTCCTGATTTCGGTAATAAATATGCTAGCACCCTTGCAATTAGTGGCGATTATGAATCCGCACGAAAAATTTATAAATCAATAATTGCGAATCAACCTAAGTATGCTCCTGCTTACTGTAATTTAGGATATCTTGTTTTGATGAAAGATAAAAACCAGCAAGATGCAATGACTTATTATGATAAAGCATTGTCTCTTGATCCTGATTATGAGGCAGCATTATCCAATAAAGCTGCTTTATACACGTTTAATGGAGATGTGATTAATTCGATTAAGTTGCTAAATCGTATAGTAAAATTGAATCCTGCTAACCAGCAAGCAAAAGAATTATTAAAATCCATAAATCATATTCACTAATTATGGCTAGTAAATCGTTTAATTATAAAAATTACTTTGTTGGAATTATTTTTATGGTGCTATTACTAACATCAGTTATTGCGATTATTGGATATTATAAATTCCTTGCTCCATCAGTTAAAAATGTAGAAGTGAATGACCCTTATGTTTATATTCCAACAGGTTCAAACTTCGCTTATGTATTAGCCGTACTTGAAAAGAAAAAATTGATTAATAATGTAAGTGATTTTAAATGGTTGGCAAAGCAAATGAATTATGTAGATCGCATCAAGCCAGGAAAGTATAAACTGCATAATGGAATGAGCAATAAAGAAATGATTGATTTGTTACGGTCGGGTCATCAGGAAAAAGTGATTATTGCAATTAATAATATTAGAAAGGTTGATGGCCTCGCATTGTTACTTAGTTCAAAGTTAGAAGTCGACGCTGCTTCAATCGTGAAATTATTTAATGATTCAATCTATCTTAGGCAATATGATTTTAATTCTTATAATTCAATCAGTGTAGTTATTCCAAATTCATATGAGTTTTATTGGAATACAAATGCCAAACAGTTTTTTGAAAGGATGTTAGTAGAGTATAAAAAATTCTGGACAGATAATCGTTTAAAGAAGGCGAACGAAATAGGACTAGATTCTAAAGAAGTTTCTATTATTGCATCTATCGTAGAAAAGGAAACAAGGAAAAAAGACGAGAAGCCGATTCTTGCAGGTATTTATCTCAATCGACTTAAAAAAGGTTGGAAATTAGAGGCGGATCCTACATTGGTATATGCGGCAAACGACTTTACAATAAAACGAGTTTTAAACATACATAAGAAAATCGAATCGCCATATAATACTTACCTCAATTTTGGTTTACCTCCAGGTCCAATATGTACACCATCAATAGAGTCCATGGAAGCTGTTTTAAATTGTCAGAAAAGCAACTTTATGTTTTTTTGTGCCCGCGAAGATTTTTCTGGTTATCATAATTATGCGGTTAACTATAACGAACATCTAAGAAACGCAAGGTTATTTCAAGCTGCACTTAACAAACGAGGTATAACTAAATAGTTTTATTCTACAATCTGATATTTTTTTAACTTCGCAGAATGAAAATTGGAATTATCAGCGAAGGAAAAATGCCACATGATAAGCGTGTGCCGCTTACACCTGTTCAATGTAAATATCTTTTGGAAGAGTATAGTGATTTGCAAATAGCTGTTCAACCTTGCCCTTATCGTTGTTATACAGATGATGAATATAAATCTCAAGGTGTTAACTTGCAAGCTGATTTAACTGACTGTGATATTTTAATGGGTGTTAAAGAAGTTCCTGTTGCGAATTTAATTTCAGAAAAAAAATATTTATTCTTTTCGCATACTATTAAAAAGCAACCCTATAATAAAAAACTATTACAAAAGGTTCTAGAAAATAAAATTCAGTTAATCGATTATGAATGTTTAGTCGATGAAAACTTTAATAGATTAATTGGTTTTGGTCGCTATGCAGGAATTGTAGGTGCTTACAACGGAATTATGGGTTATGGTTTAAAGTATGCGATGTTCAATTTAAAGGCTGCTCATCTTTGTCATGATAAAAAAGAACTTTTTAAGGAACTAGAAAAAGTAAATTTACCAAATATAAAAATTGTTATTACAGGTGGCGGTAGAGTAGCAAATGGAGCGTTAGAAACATTAGGTGCATTGGAAATTCGTAAAGTTACTCCTTATGAATTTTTGAATTATACTTTCAGAGAGCCAGTATATGTGCAACTTCATAGTAAAGATTTTCATGCTTTGAAAAATGGATCAGGATGGAATAGTACAGAGTTTTATCATCATCCTGAATTATTCAATTGTACATTTTCTGACCATGGCAGTTTTGCTGATAATTGTGATTTATTAATTCACTGTACTTATTGGAATCCTAAAGCTCCTGTTCTGTTTACTAAGGAACAAATGAAAGGACCTAAATTTAAAATCAGCGTTATTGCAGATGTGACTTGTGATATAAATGGCTCTGTGCCTTCAACAACTCACTCGTCCACAATTGAAGATAAGTTTTATGGATATAATCCACATACGGGTTCGGAAGACGATGCATTTGCCTCTTCTACAATTACAATTATGGCTGTAGATAACTTACCATGCGAATTACCACGAGATGCCTCAGAAGGATTTGGAAAAGATTTAATGGAAAAAGTAATCCCTTCTTTGCTAGGTGATGATAATGGTTTGATTGAAAAAGGAACAATTACAAAGGATGGAAAGCTTACTTCTCGTTTCGAGTATTTATCAGATTACGCATCTGATTAAGCAGTAATTAATTTTAATTGCCGAATTGCTTCTAATGGATTTAAATTTCCGAAAACGGTGTTGCCTGCTACTAATACATCAGCTCCACAATCGACTAATTTTCGGGCATTATTTAAATCAACGCCACCATCAATTTCAATTAATGTGGAGGCATTATTTTGAATAATTAAATTTTTCAGCGCTTCTACTTTTGAATAGGTATGTTCGATAAACTTTTGTCCACCAAATCCCGGATTAACGGACATCACACAAACTAAGTCGATGTTTTTAATTACGTCAGCAAGTAATGAAATATTTGTATGAGGATTAATTGCAACGCCTGCTTTTACATTAAGCGCTTTAATGGCTTGAATGCTTCGGTGTAAATGTGTGCATGCTTCATAATGTACAGAAATTACTGCCGCACCTGCATCAGCAAATGAAGTAAGATATTGATCAGGATTTACAATCATTAAGTGCACATCTAATGGCTTCTGAGCATGCTTTTGAATTGATTTTAAAACAGGAAATCCAAATGAAATATTAGGAACAAAAACACCATCCATTATATCAATATGAAACCAATCGGCGACACTATTATTCACCATGTTAGTATCTCTCTCAATATTTCCAAAGTCGGCTGAAAGCATGGAAGGGGCGATTAGTGCGGGCATATCAAATAATTTTTTTGCTAAACTACAAAACATTTTTCTTTTAAAAAGTTTACCCCACCTCGTAAGAAGCAGGGTAACCTAAATATAAACCTAAAACTAAACCTAAAATTTTTTATCCCAGATATGTTTTTAAAATCTTACTTCTTGAAGTATGTTTTAATCTGCGGATTGCTTTTTCTTTTATTTGCCGTACTCGTTCGCGTGTTAATTCGAACCGTGTTCCTATCTCTTCCAACGTTAACGCAGAATCAACAAGTCCAAAGTACAAACGTATAACATCAGCTTCTCGAGGTGTTAAGGTAACCAAGGCGCGTTCGATTTCTCTTTTTAATGATTCATTCATTAAATTATTTTCTGGAGATGGCGCTACACCATCACCTGACATCAGATCCATCAGCGTACCATCTTCACCGGTGATTAACGGTGCGTCCATTGATATATGTCGTCCGGAAGATCTCATAGTATCTGTTACATCTGCAACAGTGATATTTAATATTATTGATAACTCTTCATTGGTTGGTTCGCGCTCAAACTTTTGTTCTAATTGGGAAAAAGCACGATTAATTTTATTGATAAATCCGATTTTATTTAAAGGTAGTCTTACAATACGAGCTTGTTCAGCTAATGCTTGTAAAATACTCTGACGGATCCACCATACAGCATAAGAGATAAATTTGAATCCTCGCGTTTCATCAAATCGTTGTGCGGCTTTAATCAATCCAAGGTTACCTTCATTAATTAAATCACCTAATGTTAATCCTTGATTTTGATATTGCTTTGCAACTGAAACTACGAATCGAAGATTCGCTTTTGTTAAGCGTTCCAATGCGATGCGGTCACCTTCACGAATTCTACGTGCTAATTCAACCTCCTCTTCTGCGCGAATTAATTCTACTTTGCCAATTTCTTGAAGGTATTTATCTAATGAAGCCGTTTCACGATTGGTAACTTGTTTAGTAATTTTTAGCTGTCTCATTTTGTTCAAATTTGAGGTGCTAAACGGCAAAATGATAAGATGGTTACAAATTCTTAATGGGCCTTTTGTAATGTAAAGTAGATTTATAGTTGCATTTGTATACAAACTATAGCGTTTCTAATAACGAAGTGACCATTTATCACAAGTTTTTTAAAAAAAAGAAGGCATAAAAAAAGTCCCGCAATTGCGGGACTTTAAGAGGTAATATCAATGATTTATTATTGAATCAAGGTATTCAAAATCGAACAAATTATAACAAAACCTTACGAGATAAGCGATACTTACCAGTTTTCTTATCTACTTCAACAAGTTTAACTTGAATAACTTCGCCTTCCTTTAAAACGCCTTCCATTGATGGCAATCTGTCTTTAGAAATTTCAGATATGTGTAGTAAGCCATCCTTGCCAGGCATAAACTCAACGAATGCTCCGAAAGCAGTAATCGTTTTTACTTTTCCTTCGTAAGTTCCTCCAACTTCAGGCTCGGCAACAATTCCTTTAACCCAGTTTAAAGCAGCATCTATTGATTGTTTATTTGGAGATGCGATTTCAACCACACCTTCATTATTAACTTCCTCAATTGAGATACTCGCTCCAGTAACTCTTTGGATTTCTTGAATAATTTTCCCACCTGGTCCGATAACGGCTCCGATATATTCTTTTGCAATTCTTAAAACAACGATGCGAGGTGCATGTGCTTTATAGTCTTCACGTGGCTGAGCAATTGTCTTCGACATTTCATTTAAGATATGTAAACGACCAGCTTTTGCTTGCTCTAATGCTTGCAATAAGATATCATAAGGAAGTCCATCTACTTTTAAGTCCATCTGACAAGCACAAATACCTTTTTCAGTACCCGTTACTTTAAAATCCATATCACCTAAGTGATCTTCATCGCCAAGGATATCACTTAAAACGGCAAAGCTTCCTTTACCATCTGTGATTAATCCCATAGCTATACCTGAAATAGCTGCTTTTAATTTGATACCTGCATCAAACAATGCTAACGAGCCAGCACAAACAGTAGCCATTGAAGACGATCCATTTGATTCGAGGATATCAGAAACTATACGTATTGTATAAGGATTAATATCATCACCAGGCATCATTTGCTTTAATGAACGCATCGCTAAGTTACCATGTCCAACCTCACGACGACTTGTTCCTCTGTTAGGCTTTACCTCTCCAGTACTGAATCCAGGGAAGTTATAATGTAATAAGAACTTACTCTTGCCTTGATGCATTGCCTGATCTATAATTTGCTCATCAAGCTTAGAACCTAAGGTAACAGTAGTTAATGATTGCGTTTCACCTCTTGTAAATACAGCAGATCCATGAGCAGAAGGCAAATAATCGATTTCTGACCAAATAGGGCGGATATCGGTTAATCCTCGGCCATCTAAACGAATCTTCTCTTTTATAATCATATCACGAACAGCTTCTTTCTCTACATCGTGATAGTATGTTTTGATGAATCCCATTTTAGAAGCTAATTCTTCCTCTGTAAACTGAGCACAGAATTCTACTAAAACTTCTTTGAAAGCTACCTTACGTGCATGCTTATCAGGATTACAACGTCGAGCTACAGCATAAACTTTATCATAAGTTTCTTTCCAGACTTTTTCACGAAGTTCTTCATCATTTGTTTCATGAGAATATTTACGCTTAGTTACACCAAGCATTTCAGCTAATTCAATTTGAGCCTGACATTGTACTTTGATGGCTTCATGAGCAAATCCAATAGCTTCTGCCATTTCTTTTTCGCTCACTTCTTTCATTTCTCCTTCAACCATTAGGATATCCTTAACAGTACCTGCTACGATTAAATTGATATCAGCAGTAGCCATTGATGAGATAGTAGGGTTTATTACAAAATGTCCATCGATACGTGCAACTCGAACTTCTGAAATAGGTCCGTTAAACGGAATATCAGAAACTGCGATAGCAGCAGATGCAGCTAAACCTGCTAAGCAATCTGGAGCTACTTCCATATCAGCAGATATTAAGGTAACCATTACTTGTGTGTCAGCATGGTAATCATCTGGAAATAAAGGACGAAGCGCACGGTCAATAATACGGCAAATTAAAATCTCGTTATCATTTAAACGGGCTTCACGACGGAAAAATCCACCTGGGAATCTTCCTGCTGAAGCGAACTTCTCTTGATAATCAACAGTTAGAGGCATGAAATCCACACCTACCTTTGCATCGGGACTAGATACGACAGTAGCCAATATCATACAATCTCCCATTCTTAAAACAACAGAACCATCAGCTTGCTTTGCAAGTTTACCGGTTTCAATACTAATTTCTCTTCCATCCGCGAGTTTGATGGTTTTTACGACAGCGTTTTGTGACATTTTTTTGCAGCTTTTTTTTACAGCGTTTTACAGCTTTTGATTTATAATACTTGTTAATTAAATCGGTGGCAATGAAATAAAAAAAGGCAAATTCATTTCGAATTGCCTTTTTTTATTTTATAGTAGGGCATAATAGCCTTATTTACGAATTCCTAGGTCAGCGATAATAGCACGGTAGCGATTGATATCGGTTTTGTATAAATAATCCAACAAACTACGACGCTTACCTACTAAACGGATAAGGGCGCGTTGAGTAGAAAAATCCTTTTTACTTTTCTTTAAATGCTCAGTTAAATGAGTTATTCTTTGAGAAAACATAGCGATTTGACCTTCTGATGATCCTGTGTTAGTTTCGCTATTACCGTATTTTTTGAAAATTTCTTTTTTTGATTCTGAAGTTAATAACATGATTCTTCGTTGATTTTCTTTTATTTATAAGGACGGCAAAGATATAAACCAAAATCAAATTAAACAATAAATTACCCTCTATTTTTCATGTTTTATGAAAAGCTGTTTTTTTTTGACTTTTATTAGAAGGGTTAATTATTTAGGTACGCATGTTCTTTATTTAAATTAATTTCATAAATAACTAAATAACAACAATTTAAATAATTTAATTGAATTAAAACTGTAGTATTAATTTTGTTTAGTATTGAAGAATTCTTCGCATATCATTTCTGAAATTTGCCAAACACCTAAAATGTAATTCGTTAAAATAGTTAGTCGGACTATTTTTGGAGTTGACTTAACATTCAATTTTATGCGATAATCAATGTGTAGTATGGCCATTTCAGCGTCAAAGTGCCGTATTGAAATCCGAGTGTCTTTTAAAATCACATTGCCCAGTTTGAATTTAAAGTCGGCTTCTAGCTTTTCCAATAATTGTACACTGTTAATGGTATTGTTGATTTTGAGTAGCTCACTTAAGTAAGGATATAATGATCGCCATGGCGCTTCAAATAATGTTCTTGAAAAGTCATTAATGAAACCAAATAATTTATTTAGATTAGTATGTAAATAAAATTCAAAATCAATTTCTTGTATAAAACTAATCGATAGAATTTTTTTCACAGGAATATCGTTAATTACCCCACTTAATAATCGAAAATAGCATTCGTCGCTGTAGTGGAATTTCTGATTTATCAGAACTTTCGACTTCTTTAACCGATGTTTTAGTACTGCTAAGTTATCCTTGTTTGTAGAGGCCAAAGCATTTTCATCATAAAGTTTCGGAAAATTGAGGTATTCACATAAGTTTACCGTTTCGGCAATTTCAAGGCGCTGTTCTACCTGTTGCCATTGCTGTGGACGATACCTGATAAAACGCTTGACAGCTGGGTTGATTCTGATTTTAATATTTGATGGAGTATGCATAATTTCGATTGAATGAAAAGCGAAAGTATATTCACCAACCGCTATAAGTCGGTAACAAATGGATGTAATTGTTTATTTATGTCGGCTCTTGCCTATTTACGATCTTAAAAAATACTTAGTTAAATCCTTTTTTGCACTCAATAATTGAATTAGGTAAAGGTGTTTATCTATTTAATTTCTTTATTGGTTGGTTTGTTATTATTTTTTTTTATTTTTAAGTGGATAATTAATTGGAACATATTACAATGAAAAAATAGTAAGATTCCATTTGATTTAATGACTTTTTATTTCTAAAAAAACGGATATTTCCTCCCTTATAAAAAATAATAATAATGAAAGCAATATGGTATGAGGCAGAAATTTTCGATATAATCGATGAATCGCCTAAAGTAAAACGCTTCTGGTTCCGAATGCCCCCTGAAGCAAATTTTAGCTTTAAAGCTGGACAATTTGTGATGCTTGATTTACCAATTCAAGCCAAGTACACAAACCGTAGTTATTCAATATCATCTGCTCCAACTGATGATTCTACTTTTGAATTATGCATTGTTTTAAAAGAGGATGGTATAGGGACAACATGGGTTTGGGAAAATATCAAAGTAGGAAGTAAAATAAAAACAGCCGGACCATTAGGCAAATTTATTTTGCCTGAAGTAATTGATAAAGATATATGCTTTATTTGCACAGGAACAGGCATTGCCCCATTGCGCAGTCAATTGATGGAGATTTTTAACAAAAACATTCCCCACAAAGACATTTATATGATTTTTGGAAACCGAATAATTTCTGATGTACTCTATAGAAAAGAAATGGAAGAACTTGAAGCAGAGCATCCTGAGTTTCACTTTATTCCAGTGTTGTCTCGTGAAACTCCTGAAACATGGAAACACCTTGGTTATGTACATAAATATTATTTAGATTTATACGGAGATAAACAAAAACCCGTAATGTTTTACATATGTGGTTGGAGCAGTATGGTACGCGAAGCACGCGACAAACTGAAAGAACTTGGTTTTACAAAAGATGAATTAAAATTTGAATTATATGATTAAAACTATTTCAAGAATTATTTTAGGGGTTTAATCTTACAAATAGCTATTTGAAAAAGTATGTTTCACAGTAATACAAAATGGCGAAGCAAGTTGATTGAAACAAAGAAATTTCATTTCATAAAATTTGATTAAAGAAAATATTTTTTACTAATTACTTTGCGAAGTAACTCAAAATATGAGTCATCCGGTCTTTCAGTTCAGTTCTAGGAACAATCATATCAAGGAAACCATGTTCTAAAACGAATTCTGATGTTTGGAATCCTTTAGGTAAGTCTTTACCAATTGTTTCTTTAACCACACGAGGACCAGCGAATCCAATTAAAGCAGCCGGTTCTGCAATATTTAAATCGCCTAACATGGCAAATGAAGCGGTAACGCCTCCTGTTGTTGGATCAGTTAAAAAAGAAATATATGGTAATTTTGCGTCAGATAATCGAGTAAGTTTTGCAGATGTTTTAGCCATTTGCATTAATGATAATGCTGCTTCCATCATTCTTGCCCCGCCCGATTTTGAAATCATTAAAAATGGAGTCTTATGTTCTATTGAATAATCTATAGCTCTTGCAATCTTTTCTCCCATTACAGAACCCATTGAGCCACCAATAAATTTAAAATCCATGCAGGCAATTGTTAGAGGATAGCCACCACATTTGCCGGATGCCGTACGAACAGCGTCTTTTAAGCCCGTCTTTTTCTGATTATCAACTAGTCGGTCTGAATATTTTTTTGTGTCCGAAAAGTTAAGTGGATCGGCAGAAGTCATGGATGCATTAAATTCTTCAAATTGGTTCTCGTCAAACAATAGATAAAAATATTCTTCAGATCCAATTCGCTCGTGGTAAGTGCATTTTATGCATACCCAATGATTGGCTTCGTGTTCTTGCGTTGGTTGAATGTTTTTACAAGCGGGACACTTATACCATAATCCTTCAGGTGTTTCTTTCTTTTCACTGGTAGAAGTAGTAATCCCTTCCTTAATTCTATTAAACCAACTCATATTATTTGAATTTGAGATTATTAATTAAGCAATTGTAATTTCATTAGCCAGATATACATCCTGAATTGCATTTAGCATTTGAATACCTTCGATGAAAGGTTTTTGAAATGCCTTTCTTCCTGAAATCAACCCTTGTCCACCTGCACGTTTGTTAACTACTGCAGTAGTCACCGCTTCAGCCATATCTGATGCTCCCTTACTTTCGCCACCTGAGTTTATTAAACCCATACGTCCCATATAGCAATTTGCTACCTGGTAACGAGCTAAATCAATTGGATGGTTTGTTGTTAGTTCATCGTAAACCTTCTTGTGCGTCTTGCCAAAATTAACGGCTGTATATCCGCCGTTGTTAGTTGGAAGCTTTTGTTTGATAATATCTGCCTGTATGGTAACTCCTAAATGATTTGCTTGCCCTGTTAAATCTGCTGAGGTGTGATAGTCAACACCGTCCTTTTTGAATGCATTATTGCGAGTATAGCACCATAATATTGTTGCCATACCTAATTCGTGTGCGCGCTCAAAGGCTTGTGCTACTTCAATAATTTGACGTGATGTCTCTTCCGAACCGAAGTAAATAGTGGCTCCAACTGCAGCAGCTCCAATGTTCCATGCTTCATCAACTGATCCGAACATAATCTGATCGAACTTATTTGGATAGCTTAAGAACTCATTGTGGTTTATCTTCACAATGAATGGGATTTTATGAGCATATTTTCTGGAAACAGAAGCTAAAGCTCCATAAGTAGAAGCAACTGCATTACAACCTCCTTCAATTGCTAATTTAACAATGTTTTCAGGGTCGAAGAACATAGGATTTGGTGCGAATGATGCTCCTGCTGAATGTTCAATTCCCTGATCAACTGGTAAAATACTTAAGTACCCTGTTCCTGCTAATCGTCCGTGATTATAAAGTGTTTCAATACTTCTTATTACTTGATTACTACGGTTACTAGGTATGAAAATCCTGTCTGTAAAATCTGGACCTGGTAAATGAATTTGATCTTTAGTAATTGTATTACATACGTGAGTTAAAAGTGAGTCAGCATCCTGACCTAATAATTCAGTAATTTTTTGCAACGACATATTGAATCTTTGTTTAGGATAATTTGAAAACAAAACTAACAAAAAATGGCGTATCACCAATCACTTGTAAGCGAGCCACAATTAGCTAAGAAATCCAATGCGCTTAAATTCGGTACAAATGGGTGTTTGTAGGAAAAAACCTGGTTATATTTATTTAGTTCAGCTTCTTTAATCAAAATAGGTGAATAACTATGATTATCAGAAAGTTTTCGAAAATCGTGGAGGATATCAGGCGATTTTTTATCTGTATTAATCGATGTTTTGATCTTTAACTTTTTAATCATTAAGGCCAATAGCATTTGATTCAAGTCCACCAAAAAAGTAGGTTTTTTATCATAAATAGGCCACAGATCATCTTTAATGAATTCAAAAAATGGTGCTGTGTTCAAGGCAGCTTCTAGTGCTCCCTTATGAACTTTAGTCCAAGATTGACTATTGTCAATTTTACAATCATTGGTTAAGGTAACATGCTGCTTGGCAATAACTGGAACACTTAGACATTGAATGCCATTAGGTGATAAAATAAAGGTGCGGTTTCTGACAGTTTTCTTTTTCCATGTATCTTCCTCATCAAAGCAAACAGAGCTATAAACAGATACCATTTTGAGGTATTCAAAGGAAGGCAAGTAAGAAGTATTAAATAAAGCGGACACTTAAATTAGTTAATCGTTATTCCAATGGATTACTTTAAATAATCTATTCCAGCGAATTTTATTTAAGAATCCACCCTCGCTATCAATACTCAACCAAATGAAAACTGCTTTCCCCACGATATGGTCTTCAGGAACAAATCCCCAAAATCTAGAATCAGCGGAGTTGTGACGGTTATCACCCATCATGAAATAGTAGTTCATCTTAAAAGTATAAGAAGTAGTTTCTTTGCCATTGATAAAAATTTTCCCGTCTTTTTCTTCAACGGTATTATGTTCATATGCAAAAATTACTCTTTGATAGATTGCTAAATTATTTGTGTCAAGGTGAATAGTAGCACCTGCTTTAGGAATGTAAATAGGACCAAAATTGTCGGTGTTCCATTTATAAAAAGTGTTAAAAGGATAGATATGTCCTTCAAAAAACCCTTTTGGTTGAATAATTGGAATTATAGAACTAACTGCCGAAATCTTTCTCAATTCGTTTACAGCTTCATCAGTAAGTATTGCCTGATACTCTCCGTTTCCTATTGGTTGGTATTCGTTAACTCCTAACTTTTTCCAAGTTTCTTCTACTAATCCATAACCAGTAGTTTTAATTGAATAAGTATGCTGGCTACCTTTAGGAATCATATTTTTCTGACTATTCAAATAAACAAAACGATCTATTACTTGCAAAGTGTCGCCAGGTAATCCCACACAGCGTTTTATATAATGTGTTTGTTTATCCACAGGTCTTTCATCTTCCATCGGATAATTAAATACAACAATATCATTATGCTTTACTTCTGAAAAACCAGGTAGTCGATTGTAACCCCATTTTATGGCTTCTGAATAAGATTTACCTCCAATGATAGGTAACTCTTGATGCACGAAAGGAAATGATATTGGTGTCATAGGAGTCCTTGCACCATAATGTATTTTGCTTACAAATAGGAAGTCGCCAACCATTAGCGTTCGTTCCATTGATGGAGTAGGTATTGTAAATGCTTCGAAGAAAAATGTTCGGATGATGGTTGCTGCTACAACTGCAAAAATGATTGCATCAAACCATTCTCTTGATTTACTTTTAGGTGCATTCGATTTTTTTCCTTGCCAAAATTTCCAATTCATAGTGCGTTAAATTATGTCCCTAAATTAAGTATTAAATATGTATTTAACTGAATAAAACATCTTTCATAGTATACACGCCCTTTTTTCCAACGATCCATTCTGCTGCATGTAATGCACCTAGTGCAAAGCCGGCTCTTGATTTTGCTTGATGATGTAATTGAATAATATCAATTTCGGATTCCCATTTTACATCATGCGTTCCAACAACCTCAGGCTCTCGTTTAGCATCAATATAAATGGAATTAGCTTGATTTTCTTCCAACGTCCATTTCAAATATTCACGATTGTTTTCAATTATTCCGTTTGCTAACGTAACCGCAGTGCCGCTTGGTGTATCCAATTTATGTAAATGATGAATTTCAGATAGCGAAACGCGATAATCATTATGAGATTGCATCCACTTTGCTAAAATTCTGTTAAGTTCAAACATCATGTTAACACTAACGCTGAAGTTACTTGCGTACACTAAAGCCCCATTTTTGCTTGTGAATAAATCAGTGATTTTATTTATTTCATCGTACCAGCCAGTAGTACCGCATACAACAGGAACTCCAGCGTTCAAACATAATTCTAAATTACTCACGGCTGCATCTGGTCGTGTAAACTCGATTACAACATCTGCATCTTTCAATTCATTTAAATCGAATTTGCCAATATTTTCGTGATTGATTTTAAGTAGGATCGTGTGGCCTTTTGCTATGGCCAGTTGTTCTATTGTTTGTCCCATTTTACCAGTACCAATCAATGCAATTTTCATCACTTAAAAGTTTAATATTAGTTTTAATTCAGAATGTGGAGGACGGTTAGCAAATGATGGTAGAATACTCGGTTCAATTATAAAGGTTAGATTATCATCAACATTAAAAGTAAATAAATGAGCATCTACATGAGCATCAATAATGTTTAAAACATAAACAATTGTTGCAGCAGCAAATGATAAATCACGGTTTCTACGATAACCATCACTTAGAATTCTTAGGTTGTCGCTACTGATTTCTGTATAAAGTTCGTTAGTACTATCGGTATCGTATCTACGCAAAAGAGCCTCGTTGTATTTTTTATAATTACTGTTATTATGATTAATGTAATAAGCAGTAGCTCCTAAACCAGCATAAACAAGTGGAAGTTTCCAGTATTTACGGTTGTAAACTTGTCCTGCACCTGGTAAAATCGCTGATAAGATGGTTGCTTTTCTAACCGAATGAATTCTTGCGGTAGAATCAATAGGCGTCTGCGCATCACAAACTACGTAACACAGAAAAAAAATCGCAAAAAAGAAAATTCTTTTTATCATGTATTAGATTTAATGAATTCCTTTTGCGGCAAGCCATCGTTCAGCATCTAAAGCAGCCATGCAACCACTTCCTGCGGCTGTTACAGCCTGGCGGTAAATATGATCTTGAACATCACCCGAAGCGAAAACGCCTTCAGCAGTTGTATAAGTACTTCCTGGTTTCGTTACTATATATCCGTTAGTATCAAGATCTAGCGCACCTTTAAATATTTGTGTATTGGGATCATGTCCGATAGCAACAAAAAATCCAGTAATTGCAATTTCTTTTTCTTCTCCTGTTTGATTGTTTTTTACTCTTACACCAGAAACAGATTGCTCACCTAATATTTCTACCGTCTCATGATTATAAAGTATTTCAATATTTGGCGTATTTTCTACTCTGTGAATCATTGTCTTACTCGCTCTCATTTCACCTTTCCTAACAAGCATTGTAACCTTTTTACATAATTTTGCGAGGTAAGAAGCTTCTTCCGCTGCTGTATCTCCAGCACCAACAATAGCAACATCTTGACCTCTAAAAAAGAATCCATCACAAACAGCACAAGCACTAACACCAAAGCCATTTAATCTTTTTTCTGAATCAAGTCCAAGCCACTTTGCGCTCGCACCTGTTGCAATAATTACTGCATCCGCTTCAATCGTATGCTTTTCATCCACAACAACTTTTTTAGGATGACTAGTAAAATCAACGGATGTTGCATATCCAAAACGGATATCAGCACCAAAGCGCTTTGCTTGCTTTTCAAAATCAATCATCATTTCCGGACCTTGAACACCTTCTGGGTATCCAGGATAGTTTTCTACTTCAGTAGTAATTGTTAATTGGCCTCCTGGTTGTAATCCCTGATATAAAACGGGTTTTAAATCTGCACGTGCTGCATAAATAGCAGCAGTATATCCTGCAGGCCCAGAGCCTATTATTAAGAGTTTTACTTTTTCAGTTGTCATTGATTTAATTCAATAATTTATTTATGTTATACAAATGTATAGGCTTATCAACCAGAATTGCGAATTGTTAAATAATTCAGTTAATAAGTAGTATGCTGCATCCTAATTATAAGAAACGGATTATTTAGGCATTAAGTAAATTCTCGATAATATTCTCAACAGAAACGCCTTCAGCCTCTGCTTTAAAATTCTTCACAATACGATGACGTAAAATTGAAGGAGCAATGGCTTTCACATCTTCGATATCCGGTGAATACTTACCATGCAATACTGCATGACATTTAGCTCCTACAACTAAAAATTGAGATGCTCGAGGGCCAGCACCCCAGCTAATGTATTCATTAGTGATAGAAGCCGCCATTGCAGTATTAGGTCTTGTTTTAGATGTTAATTTAACTGCATATTCAAGTACATTATCTGGCACAGGTATTCTTCTTATTAATTGCTGGAAATAAAGAATTTCTTCTGCGCTGATAATATTTTTTAATTCAGGATTATAATTTCCTGTTGTATTTTTTACAATCATAATTTCTTCCTGAAGGGTAGGGTAGTCTAAAGTCACATTAAACATGAATCGATCTAACTGCGCTTCTGGAAGAGGATAGGTTCCTTCTTGTTCTATTGGATTTTGAGTTGCCAATACGAAGAATGGCGATGGTAACTCATACCGTTTTCCTGCTGTAGTTACAGCTCTCTCTTGCATCGCCTCTAACAAAGCTGATTGCGTCTTAGGAGGAGTACGGTTTATTTCATCTGCAAGAATGATATTTGAAAACAAAGGACCTTTAACAAATTTAAATTGTCTGTTTTCATCTAGAATTTCTGTTCCAATAATATCACTCGGCATCAAATCGGGTGTAAACTGTATTCTGTTATAGCTTAAACCTAATACGCTGGCAATAGTATTTACTAATAAAGTTTTAGCAAGTCCAGGAACACCAACTAATAAACAGTGGCCATTGCAGAATATTGAAATCAATGAGTCTTGAACAACCTGGTCCTGTCCTACAATTACTTTTCCGATTTCTGCTCTTAGTTCTGCGTAAGTTTGTCTTAAGGCATCAACGGCTTCCACATCCGAAGAAAATGTTTTCATAGTTTTATAAATATTATTTTGCGGTATTATTAGTCCAATCATTTAAATTAGAACATCCTTGGTATTCTTCTGCAATGCGAATATAAGTTGTTGCAGCTATTTTTTTTCTCCAGGTTTCTAATGATGTATTTTGTTTTTCACTTAAAGTCAGTTCTTGTAATTTGGGATAGTCATCAGATAAATTCATTTGATGAGGCTCCGTTCTTGTCGTTAGTTTAAGTATACGATAGGCCTGTTTTCCATCTCGAGTTGTAATCAATGAAGCAGAAGAAACTTCTCCAACAGCCATTTTATCCAGAGAAAATAAAACGGTAGGGTCAACCTGGTCAGACTCAAACTTTGTGGATCCAGAATTAGCATTAATAACAGCACCGCCACTCATTTTAGTATCTGTTTCGTCTGAATATTTTTCTGATGCTTCGTTAAAAGGTAATTTATTTATCCTAATAAGATTGGCTATGCTATCTGTAAATTCTTGCGCAACTACTAAATCTCCTGCTTGTGTTGAAGCTCTAAGTAAAATGTGACGAACATTAATCTTCTCTCCTCGGCGCTCAATTAATTGAATTATATGATACCCAAAAGGGGATTCAATAATTTCAGAAATCTCAGTGGTATTTTTTAATTTAAAAGCAGCAGCGCTAAATTCAGGAACTAAATCACCACGGTTAACAAATCCTAATTCACCTCCATGTTTTGCACTTTCAACATCTTGCGAATATAAAACTGCAAGTGTTGAAAAATCTTCACCGTTTACGATTCTATCTCGAATAGATTTTAACTTTTCTTTCGCTTCAATTTTTTGTCCCTCACTCACTGGAACATAGTGAACAATTTGTGCGTATTCAATTTCGGCATTTACATAGGGTAAGCTATCTTTTGGAATTTTGTTAAAAAAAGCACGCACATCGGAAGGAGTGGAGCTAATATTTTTTGTGATCTTGCTTTGCATTTGTTGTGCTAACAATTGTTCCTTAATCAAAGGTTTAAATTCCTCTTTCAATTCTGCAACCGATTTTCCGTAGTATTGTTCGAGTTTTTCTACCGATCCTATTTGCTGAATAAAGTAAGATAGGTTGCTTTCAATTTTTTGGTTTACTTGTGATTCTTCAACAACTAAGCTATCAATATTAGCTTGATGTAAAAGAAGTTTATTTAGTAGTAATTGATTAAGCACTCGACATTTTAAATCGGCTGCGTCTGGTGTGCCTTGAGCAATTATCTGGGCATATTGTGATTCAACCTCAGATTTTAAAACAATATTGTTTCCAACAACACCTACGATTTGATCAACTATATTTCCACTTGTCTGAGAAAAAGATTGGTTGGCAAAAAGTACTATAAGTAATAAAGGAAGTTTATTTTTTAGGTAATAAAATCTCGACATCTTTTTCTTTAATTGCGTTGTTATAGGCGTCCTTTTCCATTTTGTTAATTATATCAAGTTTACGCTTATTGATTATTAAGTTTCGAATATTATCTGTTTCGAAATTCAATGGCGATAAACTCTCTTTAATTTTGAACCCCTTAATATTAATAAAATAAATCGAAGTAGAATCAGCCACTTCAATAAAACGATTGTTTTTTAAATACTGCTCCTTGTCATAAGCACTTATGGGTACTTTTTTTAATAAATCATCAAACAAGAGCCATTCAGCTTCATTAAAATAGTAATCTGTTGCGTATTGATAACAAAACTCTTGAACTATTTGCTTTTCGTTTTCTTTTTCTGATTTATAAAGAACTCTTATTCTATCCAGCTTTGGAATATTCTTAGGTACCTTAAAGTATACACATTTTACAATATTGTCTTTTAACTGAAAATTATCAGTATGTTCATTATAATACTTTTCAATTTCTTCAGTAGAAATAGTTGTATCTAGCTTCTCTCTCAAATATTCTCGCTCGTATGCGTATGCTAGTAATGAGTTACTGTATTCTTCTAGCTGATCATCCACATTTTTTAAATCATCGTTGAGGTTGTCTTCAGCGAGCTTAAGAACTACTTGTTTTTGTAGCCAGTTCTGAACATAACTTTGAAGGATAGCCGTACTGTCTTTTTTAGATGTCCCTGCTGGGATGTTTTTTTTGATATCTTCTAAATAAAGCTCTTTATCATATGCTTTTGCAATAACTATTTTACCTGAAGAAGATGTGTTTTTGTTCTTTGAACAAGAGGATGAAAAAAACAAACCGGCTACTCCGCTAATAACTATAATGCTATTGAGAAGGTACCCGGTATATTTACTTTTTATAGTCATTATTTAGACCAAACACTTTGAATAACTAATTGGTTAATAGTAACTGGATATTTAGTCTTTAATTCATCAACCCATTCTTTTTCTAAAGCAGATTGAAAATCAGAAGTTACAATTCCTTTTGCTTCGTTTAATGATTTCGGCATTGGAGGAAGGATTTTCAAATCTACTAGATACCAGTTATTAGAGATTGAAATGGGATTACTAATTCCTTGATTCCAATTTGTTTTTTCAATTAATTCACTCTCAGCATGTGCATATTTCCCTTCTTTTTTTGTAACAGCATTCGGCGTTTTCTTATTGATGCCAGCCATTATATCATCCATAGATTTCTTTCCTTTTTGCATTTGCTTTCTAAGTTCTGCGGCTGTTCCTTCATTATTGCATTGGAAGATTGTTGCGCTACAACGCTCGCCCCACATGTAGTTGTTTTGTGTTTTTTCATGAAACTGTTGTAAACCGATAGTGTCTTTAACAGCTTTTGTCCATACCATTTTATCTGTTAAGTCAAACAACAAAATACCATCTCTGTATTCTTTCATCAAATTTTTAAAGTCTACATATTTATTATCTAAACGCGCCTCTTCATAAGCTAAAACTTCTTCCTGCATCCATTGATCGTACATGCTATATCCGATAACCTGTGAATTGCTATTTGTTCTTTTTGTCTGATGTGTTGAAATATATTTTGCAAAGTTTTCGATTGAATAATTTTTAACAGTTTTTGTTGTGTCGCTCAATGAGAATAAGTTTCCTTTGAAAGAATCTGCTCTCTTTAAATCCCATTCGCCATTTACTAATGAAGTATCTAGCGCGTTAATAAACATATCTTTCGATTTAGGAATTTCTTTGAAGTGATATTCGTTTTTAATTTTATTTACCATACTCAAGCGACTATTTTCATTTCTGCCGTCGCGCATAATCATCTGTCGAAGCTCTCCTTTCTTTTCGTCAAATGAAGCAACACCTCTCTTCTCTAATCGTTTTATTATATGCCATCCGTAGGTAGTCTTAACTATATTAGAAATCTCACCATCCTTTTGCATTGCAAATGCTACCTTTTCAAATTCAGGAACCATCTTTCCAGTTCCAAACCAAGGTAATTCGCCTCCCTTTTTTGCAGAAGCTTTGTCTTCGCTGTATTTAGTAACTACAGAATCCCAAGGCATACCACTGTTCAACATGGCTTGAGCTTCTTTAATTTTTGATTCAGCTGTTTTGATGATTGAATCATTCGCATCCTTTGGCATTCTTACCATCAAGTGTGCAACATGAATTTCTCCTTGTGCCGGACGCAAATCAAGTGTTTTGATTATATGATATCCGAAACGAGTACGAACAGGCATTGATAGCTGTCCGATTTTATTATTGTATGCAGCTGTTTCAAAAGGATAAACCATTTGCATTCCCGTAAAATATCCTAAATCACCACCATTCTCTTTTGCCGATGGGTCCTCGCTTGAGTCGCGAGCTAGCTTAGCAAAGTCACTACCTTTTAAAATAATATCACGAATTTTTAATGCGCGATTATAAGCGGCAATTGTATCTTTAGGAAGGGCATCATTTGTAACTTTTATTAAAATGTGGCTGGCGCGAACATCATTGTTTAAGCGATCGTAAGCTTCTTTTACTAATTGCTCGCTCACATTTTTATCAGTTAAGTAAGGTTGTGCTAATTGCTTTCTATATCCTGCCAATTCAGTCTTGAATGCTTCACTAGTATCCATTTTTAAAAACTCAGCTTCCTTAACTTTCAGCTTGTAATTAACATATAAATCCAAATATTCACGAACAGACTTTTCAGTATAAACTGTGTCCTTGTTATTTTTTTTGAAAACTCTCTCGAATTCAGAACGAGGAATTTGTTCTTCACCGACTACCATAAGTATCGGGTCGATGGTTGGCTTTGGAGCTATTACTGTAGCTGCTTGAATTGCAGATTTTGTTATTGCTTTTGGTGCAGGAGCAGGTTTGAATCCTTTTGCATCTAAATTTACTTGCGCTAATCCAGAAATGTTAGCAAGTATTGATAATAAAATAACGGGTAAAACAATCGCTTTTTTCATTCTGTAAAATATTTTTTTCGAGTGGACAAATGTAATCAAGTATTGCCTTTAAGAGGCTTTAATATGATTTTATTTTATGAAATTAGAGTGAATAATAACCACTCTTGTTAATCAAATGTTAAACAGAAATTATCGACTATAATTAGGGGCTTCACGAATGATAGATACGTCGTGAGGATGACTTTCTTTAATTCCACTGGATGTGATTTTTATAAATTGAGCGGATTGTAAATCTTTGATACCTTTTGATCCACAATATCCCATCGATGCTTTTAATCCACCCACTAATTGATAAATCTCCTCTGATACAGTTCCTTTATAAGGTACGCGACCAACAATTCCTTCAGGAACGAGTTTTTTAATATCATCTTCTGCATCTTGAAAATAACGATCCTTTGACCCTTGCTTCATGGCTTCAATTGATCCCATACCTCTGTAAACTTTAAATTTTCTTCCTTCGTAAATCATCGTTTCGCCTGGCGATTCTTCCGTACCTGCTAATAGCGACCCAACCATAACTGTAGAAGCACCTGCAGCAAGTGCTTTCGGAACATCTCCTGTAAAACGGATGCCTCCATCAGCTATAACAGGTACACCAGTTCCTTTAAGTGCATTTGCTACTTCAAGTACCGCCCATAATTGAGGAACACCAACACCAGCAATTACCCGCGTGGTGCAAATCGAACCTGGACCAATTCCAACTTTTACAGCGTCAGCACCAGCTTTAACTAATGCTTTGGCAGCATCAGCAGTGGCAATATTTCCAACAACACATTGTAATGTAGGATAGGCTTTTTTTACTTTCTTTAATGTCTCAAGCACTCCTTTTGAATGTCCATGAGCTGTGTCAATCACAATTGCATCTACGCCAGCATCTTTTAATGCTTTAACACGATCTAGCGTATCATTAGTAACTCCAACAGCTGCAGCAACTCGTAAGCGTCCGAATTCGTCTTTGCAGGAATTTGGTCTCGATTTAAATTTGATAATGTCCTTATAGGTGATTAGGCCTATAAGCTTCCCCATCTTATCTACAACAGGTAGTTTTTCGATTTTATGTTCTTGCAGGATTAACTCTGCCTTTTGAAGTGAAGTAGCACCCTTAGAAATAATTAAATTCTCGGAAGTCATTACTTGACTAACTTTCTTTTTTACATCTTTCTCAAAGCGCAAATCGCGATTGGTTAAAATCCCAACCAACTTATTTTGTTTGTTAATAATAGGGATACCACCAATTTTATTTTCGCGCATTATCTTTAAAGCATCTCCTATAGTAGCATTTTCTTCTAAGGTTAATGGGTCTTGAATCATACCACTTTCGCTGCGCTTTACTTTCCTTACTTCTGCGGCTTGCTGTTCAATGGTCATGTTTTTATGTAGAACACCAATGCCGCCTTCTTGCGCCATTGCAATAGCCATAGCTGACTCTGTAACAGTATCCATCGCTGCAGAAATGATAGGTATATTAATTGGGATTTTACGAGTAAAAAGACTGGTAGTATTCGCATCTCTCGGCATTACTTCCGAGTAGGCTGGCACTAATAAAACATCATCGTAGGTAAGGCCTTCGCCAATAAATTTAGGACTGTTCTTTTTCATAAAGAATTGAAAGGGTTTATTGGCAGTCAAAGGTAATAAAAAAAAGGCCACCCTACCAAGGTGGCCTTCACGCATTGACCGGAAATTACCGTAACAAAGTTACGGACCCGTTCTTTTCGATCTCCTGACCATTAGTTCCGAAAATTCGGACATTGTACACATAGGTACCCTCAGGAGTGAGCGTTCCATCGAACATCCCGTCCCAACCTTCTTCAGGGTTGTGAGTCTCGAATACTTTTTGTCCCCATCTGTTAAATACGATGAAGAAATAATTTTTAGCATCTACATAAATAAAGCTTGGTTTAAACAAGTTGTTTTTTCCGCCTGGTGTAAATGCAGATGGAATATAAACTTTTGGTTCCTGTATCAAGCAGAATTCATTAGAGGCGCTGGTATCAACAAATCCATAAGTATTGCCAGCTCCTTCGTATGCTTCAACACGATAACAGAATCTTCCAGTTGTTTGATATAATGATGCCACATCATCGAGGTAGCCTTCTTGACCAAATGGAAGAATCGCACATGGAGTAGGTTGCCAGATATCATTAATCTTTCTGAATAAAGAATAACTGCTAACGCCACCTAGCCATTCTTCGTAATCATTATACTTTAAGTTATTAGTTAAGTTCTGCTCTGCTAATCCGCTTAATAAAATGGTCCTTCCCAGGTTGCTAATCAAGACTTCATTGCCACATGAATCAACGGTAACCAATCTGTAATAATAGCTATATTGATTAGTTCTAGCTGTAAAGTCAGAGAATGTTAAATCAGGATTTCCTGTAGAGGTTTGAACCCCAACTGTCGTAAATGGACCAATCTTTTCGTATGCACGTTGAAGTTTGTATTTGCTTACATCTGGTTGGTTTAAAGTATCAACATATGCTGTAACAATTACTCTACGAGTGTCAATTACGGTTGCTTTTCTTAAATAACTAAATGTAGGAAGCACCAATAAGTTAGCCGTTTCACAAGCTTGTGTAGATATTGCAGTTTTGCTCAAGTCATTACCAACAGCTTGAATGAAATAACAATATGTTGAACCGTTAGTAAGTGTATTATGGCTATAAGTGATATTTGTTGATGGTACTGATGTAAGCAATGTAACTGGACCATTATTTTCACTTATGTAAATGTTATAACCTGATACACCCCCTGGCATATTAATAAATGGATTCCATTGTAAATCGATTGCGTATTTACAAACATCCAGTTTTGCTTTTAGGAATAGTGTGTTTTGTGATAAACCAATACTGCTTCTGTTACCACAGCTGTCATAAGCTGCAATGCTATACAATTGAGGAGCACTTTGAACAGATGGGTCAGTAAATGAGAAGCTAGAAACATTAGCACCCGTAACGGCACCAATTGAATCCCAGCTTGCTCCATTGAAGTGGTATAAAATATAACCTTCTACATCACCAGATGAACTAGGAATCCAGCTCATATTAACATTAATTGCCGTGGGCGAACTTAAGCTAACAGTATCCATTACCGAAACATTCGGTTTGGTAATGTCTTTGAATAGATCTCCGTCAATGGAGGAGTTTGATGTACAACCAGACTGATCACCTGTTATAACATAATAATTGATGACTGCTGAACAAACGTTGATTGTATCAGACCAATCATAATCAGGTGCATTAGTGGTTCCTATTTTAGACCATGTTCCTGCAGGATATTCTCTGAATACATCATATACTTGAGTAGCCGAAGCTAATTCTGGATTATGTAAAGGATTCCAACGAATAATTGCAACTCCATTATTGTTAATCACATTAACACGAATTGTTCTTATGGTGTCTGTAACTGGCGATGATTCTCCTCCGCAAGCAGTTTGTGTTGTGATGTAATAGTAAATACTGTTATTTTGAGCATTAGCGCCAATATGGGTACAGCTAAGTGTATTATAAGTATTTACTGTTTGAATTTTTGTGAATGGTCCGTTAGGATTAGCCGATGAGTAAATCTGATAATTTCCAAAACGCATTCCTGTATCTACAGGTGCTATCCAAGTTAAAGTAACATCTCCGTTAGGTAATACAGAAGCACATCTTAGCTCAGGCGATTTTGGTACAGTATGGTCAACAAATGTTTCTCCATCATAGTTCGACATTGAAGTACATAACGCATCTTGAATACTTACTCTGTAGTTCACAGAATCAATACATAAGGTTAATGGCTCGCTGAATATCGTAGCAGTTACATTGCCAGCAACAGTCCAACTTCCACTTCCAGCAGGCTGCTCCCTTTCTACTTTATAAGTATTGTTTGTACTTGGCAATAAAGGAATAGAAGGAGCATTCCAATTCAAGGTAGCTGTTGATGTATTAGCTCCTGTAACTTTTAAATAAATTGAACTGATCGTATTTCCTAGTACACCATTGTCAACCTGTCCTGAACATCCTGCCTTTGTTACTAAGTAATAACTCACCGATCCATTATATCCATTCGCTGTATTGTCTGTGTAGGTTGTAGACGAGTTGTTTTGAACTGAATCAATCAAAGTGAATCCAGCTCCAGTACTTCTGTAAATATTATATTGATTGTAGTTAACCCAAGATGATGGTGTTGGATTCACCCAAGTCAATTGAGTTTGACCACCAGGCGAAACAACACTTACACAATGTAGTTCTGGGTTGGCAATAATATTTCCAATGTAAGTAAATAAGTTTGTGTCAATATTTGATGTCGAAACGCAACCACTGTTATCTGCTAGTTTAATTTGGTAATGTATCGTAGTGTCACAATTATTAATTGGCTGACTATAGACTAACCTATTGGTATCTCCATAAAACTGTAAGTTTCCAGTTGCATTATAAGACGACCAGATATCATACTGGCCAGTTGTTGCAGTAGAAGGTATAGGAGTAGCCAAAGCAGTCCAATTAAGGTTTGCAGTGCCAAGAACAGGATTAGTAGTTAAGAAAATAGAACTTAAAGATTGAGAGTTAGTTGTGCTATTTATCTGGCCACTACAACCCGATTGCGTAAGCATATAATAGCTATACGATTGGTTATTTCCATTTGCAGTCGCATCTAAATAGGTTGTAGCAGCAAAGCTAGAAACAGAATCTAACTTCGTAAATCCAGCACCGTTATTTCTCCATATCTCGAACTCATTAAAGTTTGTACTTGAACCAGTAGGAGGGATAAAGTTCAATTGAATTTGTCCGTTGTTCTGCACACTAATACATCTTAAATCAGGATTAGTAATAACATTACCTAAGTAAGTATAAAGGTTAGTATCAATGTTTGAAGTAGAAATACAACCACTGTTATCTACTAGTTTAATTTGATGTTTAAGTGTGGTATCACAATTTAAAATTGGTTGACTATAAACTAACTTGTTGGTATCTCCATAAAACTGTAAGTTTCCAGTTACATTATAAGATGACCAGATATCATACTGACCAGTTGTTGCAGAAGCAGGAATAGGAGTAGTTAATGCAGTCCAGTTTAAGTTAGCCGTTCCTAATGCAGGTGTCGCTGTAAGATAAATTGAACTTAGTGTTTGTGAATTCGCCGCACTGTTAATTTGACCTGTACAACCTGATTGTGTGAGAAGGTAATA